>NZ_JBAYUV010000008.1:0-113117 GCF_041674905.1 Hyphomicrobium sp. | reverse complement strand
GCGCCGAGTTCATCGTCGTCGTGACCGGCGAGATCATGACCATGCCGGGCCTCCCGAAGGTCCCCTCCGCCGACAGCATCCGCCTCGACGACCAGGGCCTGATCCAGGGGCTGTTCTAAGTCCTGTATCGGCGGCGCCAATGCCGCTGAAGTAGGCACACTGCGTAGTTGCGCGCCAATCTGATGCCGCGAAGACTGTATTTCCGCAGTCTTCGCGGCATTTTTCAGTTTGGCCCGTCCTTTGCGATACGCCCGAAAGGAGATCGCGGAGGGAGGACGGGCCGTGCGCGCAGCGTTCGACGAAATGAACGGCTTTGGCGGCGAGGTCCGCGCGCCCTATCGCAACTTCGTCGAATGGCTCGGCGTCCAGCATATGAACACGCTGCGCCAGAAATCGGCGGAAGCCGAGGTTCTGTTCCGCCGTTCCGGCATTACCTTCGCAGTCTACGGCGATGAAGCCGCCGCCGAACGGCTCATTCCATTCGATATTTTCCCGCGCATCATCTCAGGCGAAGAATGGCGCAAGCTCGAATTGGGCATCGAGCAGCGCGTCAGGGCGCTGAACGCGTTCCTCTACGATATCTATCATCGCCAGGACATTCTGCAGGCCGGCATCGTTCCGGAAGAGCTGGTGATTCAAAATGCAGCCTTCCAGCCGGAAATGATCGGCGTCGATCCGCCGCGAAGCATCTATAGCCATATCATCGGCATCGATCTCGTCCGCACGAACGAAGATGAATTTCTCGTGCTGGAAGACAACACGCGTACGCCATCGGGCGTCTCCTACATGATCGAGAACCGGGAAACGATGATGCACCTTTTCCCCGATCTCTTCAGCCGCAACCGTGTACGCCCCGTCGAAAACTATCCCGATGCACTGATGAAGACGCTCGAAAGTGTCGCCCCGCGCAATCTCGATGCGGAGCCCAACGTCGCGCTACTGACGCCCGGTATTTTCAATAGCGCCTATTTCGAACATTCCTTCTTGGCCGATCAGATGGGCATCGAACTCGTCGAAAGCGCCGATCTCATCGTGATCGACGGATTGCTCCGCATGAAGACGACGGAGGGCTTGAAACGCGTCGACGTTCTTTACCGCCGCATCGACGATATGTTTCTCGATCCGCTGGTTTTCGATCCGACATCGCTTCTGGGCGTTCCGGGTCTTTTCGATGTCTATCGCTCAGGCCGTCTGACGATCGTCAACGCGCCGGGAGCGGGCATCGCGGACGACAAGGCGATCTACAGCTATATACCGGCGATCATCGAATTTTATACTGGCAAGGCCCCGATCCTCGGCAACGTCGAGACCTACAATTGCCGCGATCCGGAAAACCTCAAATACGTTTTGTCTCGCTTACCCGAACTCGTGGTGAAGGAAGTCCACGGCTCGGGCGGTTACGGCATGCTCGTCGGGCCGCGTTCGACGACGGAAGAAATCGACGCCTTCCGCGCGAAAATTCTGGCCGATCCCTGCAACTACATTGCCCAGCCGACGCTTGCATTATCGACAGGTCCGACGCTCGCGGGCTCCGCCGTTTCGCCGCGTCACCTGGATTTGCGGCCATTCGTGCTCGTCGGCGATCAGGTGCGTTTGATCCCGGGCGGCTTGACGCGCGTGGCTTTGAAGAAAGGCTCCCTCGTCGTCAATTCCAGCCAGGGAGGCGGCACGAAAGATACGTGGGTGCTACAGGAATAAAGGGCGCATGCTCGGACGAACCGCAAACGATCTCTATTGGCTGTCCCGCTACATCGAACGCGCCGAAAACATCGCGCGCTTGCTGGAGGTCGGCTATCGCATCGTGCTCTTGCCGCGCGAAGGCGAAGGCTTCCACGAGGAATGGCGCTCGACGCTCGAGAGCGCGGGCTGCATGCAAGGGTATATGCAGCGCCACGGCGACCTCGTTTCGCGCAAGGTCATCGACTACATGCTGTTCGATACGTCGAACCCTTCAAGCATCGCGGCGTGCCTCGCAGGCGCCCGCCGCAACGGCCGTGCGCAGAGAACCTCGTTGACGCGCGAGATGTGGCAGAGCCTGAATAGTTCGTGCCTCGAATTTCAGGCCATAAAACCGGCGACGATCACGTCGAATTCGTTGCCGGAGCTGCTAGACTGGGTCCGTGCCCGGTCTGCTCTCTATCGCGGCGCGATGCTGAATACGATCCTGCGCAACGACACGTTCTACTTCAGCCAAATCGGGACCTTCCTCGAGCGCGCCGACAGCTCGGCCCGCATTCTCGACGTCAAATATTATCATCTCCTGCCGTCGAGCGAGATGGTCGGAAGCGGCAAGGACAACTTTCAATGGTCCGTTCTGTTGCGCTCGGTATCGGCGCATCGCAGCTATCGCTGGGTGTTCAAGGATCAATACCGGCCGCTGAAGATCGCCGATTTCATGATCCTCAATCGGCAGATGCCGCGCTCTCTGCGCGCCTGCTACGATGAACTGACCGTAGCGCTCCGCGATCTCGCCGCACTTTACGGCGCGCGCCACGATTGCCACGCGACGGTCGAGGCGACTCGCGATCTTCTGCTTGAAGCCGATATCGAAGCCGTTTTTCAATCCGGACTGCACGAGTTCGTCCAGGACTTCATCGGGCGTAACAACAGGCTCGGCAACGAAATCTCCGCCGCCTACCATTTCATCGATTGAGGCCCAAACGATGCGCATCTCGATTGGCCATGTTTCGCGATATACCTACAGTGAGGTGACGAACTACGCGATCATGGCGCTGCGCCTGACGCCGCCGTCGTTCCAAGGGCAGCGCGTTGTCGACTGGCGTATCATCGCGCCGGGCATCGATGCCGCACGGCCGTTTCGTGACGGCTTCGGAAACATGGTGCACCTCGCGAGCTGCGCGGGCGCGCAAACGGAATCGCTGGTCATCGCGAAGGGCATCGTCGAGACCGAGGATTGCGCCGGCGTCGTTCGCGGCCTCGCCGAGCTCGCACCATTAAGCGTCTATCGCCGGCAGACGGCTAAGACGTTGGCGAACGACGATATTCGCAGCCTAGCACGCATGACGAATCCCGCCGCCGGACTTCGCGGCATGCACGACCTGATGGCCGCTGTCCGCGAAGCCATTGAGTACAGGACAGGGGCAACGAACAGCCACACGACGGCGGCCGACGCCTTACGCGATGGAGCCGGAGTCTGTCAGGACCACGCCCACGTCTTCATATCCGCTGTCCGCTCATTGGGCATCTCGGCGCGCTACGTCAGCGGGTATCTTTTCAGCGGTGGCGATGAGCCTGCGGAGGCCAATCATGCCTGGGCCGAGGTTTGGATCGAGGATCTCGGCTGGGTTGGCTTCGACCCGGCCAACGGCGTCTGCCCGACCGATCTCTATGTCCGTCTTGCCGCCGGCCTGGATGCGTCGTTTGCGGCCCCTATTCGCGGCATGCGTCACGGCATCGCCGAGGAAAAGCTTGACGTGATCGTCGAAGTTCAGCAGCAGATCAGTCAACAGCAGTAGCTGCCCGACGGAGACGACGAATGACGTATGCCGTGGCGCTCCGACTTGAGCGCGGTTTGGTCTTTGCAGCCGACACGCGCACGAACGCGGGCCTGGACAACATCGCGCAATATCGCAAGTTGCAGATCTGGCGAAAGCCCGGCAACCGCGTCTTCTTTCTGATGAGCGCCGGCAACCTCGCGGTTACGCAAACCGTCGTTAATCTTCTGAATGAACGCCTGGGCGACGATGAGTCGGACGTGCCCAATCTCTACAACGTGGCGAATATGTACCGTGCGGCGCGCATTGTCGGCGACGCGATACGCGAGACCCGCCGCATCGACGGCGCCGCGCTCGAGGCGTCGAGGGTCGGCTTCAATACGCATTTTATATTCGGCGGCCAGATCGAAGGCGAGAAGCCGCGCCTGTTTCAGATCTATCCGGAGGGAAACTTCATTGAGGCCGCCGACGACACGCCCTTCTTTCAGATCGGCGAGCACAAGTACGGCAAGCCGATCCTGGACCGCGTCGCCCGCGCCGACATGCGCCTCGGAGAAGCCGTGAAGGTCGTTTTGCTCTCCTTTGACTCGACGCTCCGCTCCAATCTGTCCGTCGGTATGCCGATCGATCTTGTCGTCTACGAACGGGACGCCCTCGATATCACGCGTGAGATCCGTATCGGCCCGGACGATGCCTATTTCCGCAAACTGTCGAATGCCTGGTCGGAAGCGCTGAGACAGGCAGTGACGACCATCGACGAGTTCAAGGTTTAGAGCCCACTTATAGCGCAAGCTCTCCCGGCCAGCCGTCGCAAGCCAATGATTAACGCGCATTCCCAACGGTCTTGAAAACCGTGGCTGTTACGACGTCGCGCGGTCAATTCGCCCCCTGTTTTGCAGCCCAGCAAAATTCTAGACCCGCTTGCCTATGCACATTGAATGCGCGCTTGTCCGCTCGCTTCTCCGATCCAAGTAGGATTAGATAGGCGAACGCTGCGGCGGCCAAGAGTTGTGCCGGAAGGAGTGCGATGGGTCTCGCGACACTGAAGGACTATCTGTCGGATTGGACGCTGGACGGTCGCACGCGCAGTCACGTCGCGGATACTGTTCTGGCCTTGGCCGAGACGAGCATACGGATCTCCGATCTTGTGGCGCGCGGTGCACTCGGCGGTAAGTTAGGTCAAGTCGTCTCGCGGGCCGGCGAGTTTGACGAACAGAAAGAAATCGATCTTCTCACAAATGGAATGATCGCCGAGGCGCTCAAGGCGGCACCGGTTGCGGCGCTGGCCTCGGAAGAATCCGAACAGCCGATCACATTGAATTCCGACGCTCCGCTCCTGGTTGCAACCGACCCGCTCGATGGATCTTCGAACGTCGATGCCAACGTCTCGTTCGGCACTATTTTTTCGATCCTCCCGCGTCACCCCGCATCTGTCGGAGAAGTGGCATTCCTGCGGCCCGGTTCGCATCAGCTTGCGGCAGGCTTCGCGGTCTACGGGCCGCATACGGCGCTCGTGCTGACGGTCGGCCTCGGCACCCAGATCTTTACGCTCGACCGTAGCACGAACACGTTCCACCTGACGTCGCGCAACGTTACGATGCCCGCGGAAACAACGGAATACGCGATCAATTCATCGAACGCGCGTCACTGGGATGATCCGATCCGCATCTATATCCACGATTGCGAGAACGGCGCGAACGGCCCATGCGGTCACGATTTCAACATGCGCTGGACCGGCTCGCCCGTCGCCGACATCTTCCGTATCCTGACCCGCGGCGGCATCTATCTTTATCCCAGTGATCGGCGCAAAGGTTTCCATCAAGGCCGCATTCGCTTGATCTACGAAGCCAATCCCTTCAGCTGGCTGATCGAACAGGCGGGCGGCAAAGCCACGACAGGCCGCGAGCGCGTGCTCGACGTTGTCCCGATTTCGCTGCATCAAAAAACGCCGCTGATTTGCGGATCACGCTATGAGGTCGATCGGGTGGTGCGAATTTACAGCGGCCAGGAATTCAAAGGCGATCGCTCGCCCCTTTTCGGACGTCGTGGTTTGTTCCGGGCGCTACCATGACTGCGCCATCCATTTCCCTGCAATGACGGTTTGAATTCCGCCGATGTCAATCAAGCATCCCATCATCTCCGTTACCGGCTCGTCGGGCGCTGGCACATCGTCGGTGCGCCATACGTTCGAGTACATTTTCTGCCGCGAGCAGGTGAAAGCCGCGTTCATCCAGGGCGACGCCTTCCATCGCTACAATCGCGAGGATATGGACATTGCCATGAAGGCGGCTGCCGAACGCGGCAACCACCACTTCAGCCACTTCGGCGCCGAAGCCAATCTGCTGTCAGAGCTTGAGCAGCTATTCCGCACCTACGGCGAAACCGGAACCGGCAAAACGCGCGTCTATTGTCACAACGCCGAAGATCAGCGCAACACCGGCGCGGCCATAGGCACGTTTTCGCCCTGGACCCATCTCGAGCCGGACAGCGATCTTCTCCTGTACGAAGGTCTCCACGGAGCGATTGTAACCGACGAGGTCGACGTGGCGCGCTATGCCGATCTGAAAATCGGTGTCGTGCCGGTCATCAATCTCGAATGGATTCAAAAGATCCAGCGCGATCGTTCCGAGCGCGGTTACACGACCGAGGGCGTCACGCAAGCTATCCTGCGGCGTATGCCGGACTATGTGGAATACATCTGCTCGCAGTTCGCCCACACCGACATCAACTTTCAGCGCATCCCGACGGTCGACACCTCCAATCCGTTCATTGCGCGCTGGATTCCGACGCCCGACGAATCGATGGTGATCATCCGGTTCAAGGAGCCGCGCGGCATCGATTTCGCCTATCTCTTGTCGATGCTGCACGATAGCTTTATGTCCCGCGCCAACTCGATCGTCATTCCGGGCAGCAAGCTTGATCTGGCGATGCAGCTCATTCTGACGCCGCTAATCCTGCAGCTCGTCGAGCGCCGCCGCCGCGCGCTCTGATGCGAGCAGAACGAAGACCAGAACGAAGATTGGAAGGTTATCCGTGACTCGCCCTGTTTTGATCGCACCGTCCATTCTGTCGGCCGATTTCGGCAAGCTCGCCGACGAAATCCGCGCGGTCGACGCGGCCGGAGCGGACTGGATTCACTGCGACGTGATGGACGGCCACTTCGTTCCGAACATCACGTTCGGCGCGCCGATCATCAAGGCCGTGCGCGGCGCCTCGAAGAAAATCTTCGACGTGCACCTGATGATCGCACCGGCCGATCCCTATCTCGCGGACTTCGCCGCCGCCGGTGCCGACATCATCACCGTTCACGCCGAAGCGGGGCCGCACCTCGATCGATCGTTGCAGGCGATCCGCGCGCTCGGGAAAAAAGCGGGCGTGTCGCTCAACCCGTCGACGCCGGAAAACGTCATTGAATATTGTCTGGACCGAATTGATCTCATCCTGCTGATGTCGGTCAATCCGGGCTTTGGCGGGCAGTCCTTCATTCCGTCGGCGATTGAGAAGATCCGGCGCGTGAAAGCGCTCATCGGCTCGCGGCCGATCGACATCGAGGTCGACGGCGGTGTGACGCCGGAAACCGCGCCGGAGGTCGTCAAGGCCGGCGCTAACGTGCTCGTTGCGGGCTCCGCCGTATTCAAGGGCGGATCACAGAAAAGCTATGCCGCCAACATCGCCGCGATCCGCAACGCGACGAAATCCGTCTAACGCCCGTTCACATCATGGCCGGTCTGATAGTCTCCGCGCCGCTTCCGATCGATGCCGTTCTTGATGACGTGCGCAACGCGCTCCGCACGCACGGAGCTGGCGTCCTTGTCGCGGCTCCCGGCGCAGGCAAGACGACGCGCGTACCGCTGGCTCTGCTGGACGAGCCGTGGCGCAACGGGCGCAAGATCATCGTCCTCGAGCCTCGCCGGATTGCGGCGCGCGCTGCGGCGGAACGCTTGGCGGGCACGCTCGGCACGCGTGTCGGAGACGACGTTGGCCTCAGAGCCCGGCTCGCGTCAAAAACGAGCGCGAACGTCGCCATCGAAGTTGTGACGGAAGGCGTCTTCACCCGCATGATCCTCGACGACCCCGAGCTTTCGGGCGTCGCCGCCGTGCTGTTCGACGAATTCCACGAGCGTTCGCTGGACGCCGATCTCGGCTTGGCGCTGGCGCTCGATGCACGCGCCGCTTTGCGCCCGGACTTGAGAATCCTGGTGATGTCGGCGACGCTTGAAGCGTCGCGTGTCGCGGAGCTTCTGGGAGATGCGCCGGTCGTCGCCAGCGACGGCCGCGCATTCCCGATCGAGACGCGCTATCTCGGACGCCGCGCGCAACGCATCGAGGATGACGTGATCGATGCGGTTCGGCGCGCGCTCGAACGGGACTTAGGATCGATCCTGGTATTTTTGCCGGGTCAGGGCGAGATCACGCGCGTCGCCGAGCGCCTGCGCGCGCTCAATCTTCCTGAGACGATCGATATCACATCGCTTTATGGCGCCCTCGATCCCGCGACCCAGGATCGCGCCATATCGCCTGCAAAAACCGGACACCGCAAGATCGTCCTCGCGACGTCGATCGCCGAGACGTCGATCACGATTGAAGGCGTGCGCGTCGTCATCGACAGCGGCCTGGCGCGCGTGCCGCGCTTCGAGCCCGACGTCGGCGTGACGCGGCTTGAAACCGTGCGCGTGTCGCGCGCGTCCGCCGATCAGCGTCGCGGGCGTGCAGGCCGGACCGAACCTGGGATCAGTTACCGGCTGTGGGATGAACCCGAGACGCAGGGCCTGGTGCCGTTCGCCGAGCCGGAAATCCGCGTCGCCGATCTGTCGGGCCTGCTGCTCGATTGCGCCGAGTGGGGCACGAACGATCCGCGCTCGCTCCGCTGGCTCGACGCGCCGAGCGACGGCGCTCTGGCTGCGGCGCGATCAGGGCTCAACGCCATCGCCGCTCTCGACGCCGATGGCCATATCACGCAAGAAGGCCGGCGGCTTCGCGCGCTGCCATTGCCCCCGCGCTTAGCGCGCATGCTGCTAAAGGCCGGCGAGCGCGGCGCGGCTCAGGACGCCGCCGAGCTTGCGGCCGTTCTTGTCGAGCGCGGCATCGGCGGCAACGACCTCGACATCGCGACGCGTCTCGAAAATTTTCGTCGCGACCGATCGCGTCGCGCGCAAGATATGAAAGCGCTGTCTCGCCAGTGGGCGCGTGCCGCCGCGAACGGTGCGCAAGATTCAACGCTCTCGGCTGCGGAATTGCTGGCGCTCGCCTATCCGGAACGGATCGCGAAAAATCGCGGCAAGCGCGGCAGCTTTTTGCTGGCGAACGGCCGCGCCGGTTTGATCGACACAGCGCATCCGCTCGCCGCCGCGCCGTATCTCGTCGTCGCGGAATTGCAGGGACGCGCCGCTGCAACGCGGATCATGCTCGCGGCGGCGACGGACGAAGCGGAAGTTTTGGCCTTGGCCGGAGATCGAATTGAAAGCGACGACGAGCTGACGTTCGACCGCGAGCAGAGGTCGGTCAAAGCCCGCAGCGTCCGACGCCTCGGAGCCATAGAAATCAGAAGCAAGTCGCGGCCCGTTCGTCCCGACGAAGATGCCTCGCCCATTCTTGCCAGAGGCATCGCGGATATCGGCGTTGGAGCTCTGCCGTGGTCGAAGGCGCAGCTTCAACTCAGAAGCCGAATCGGATTTCTTCGAGCGAACGACGAAAGTTGGCCGGATTTGTCGGATGCGGCTCTGTCCGCAAGCGTCGGAGAGTGGCTGCTTCCCTATCTGTCCGGCAAGACACGCGTCTCGGAAATCGACGGCTCGACGCTCGAGCAAGCAATTGCCACCCTGCTTCCGTGGTCGATGCGGCAGCGCCTCGACGCCGAAGCACCGACGCATTTCGAAGCGCCGAGCGGCAACAGTCATGCGCTCGACTACGAAGGCGCAGGCGCACCGGCGCTGCACATCCGCGTGCAGGAATTATTCGGGCTGAAAGAGCATCCGGCGATCGCGCGCGGCCAATTGCCGTTGACGCTCTATCTGTTGTCTCCGGCGCATCGGCCGATCCAGATCACGCGCGATCTGCCGGGTTTCTGGATCGGATCGTGGGCCGCCGTCAAAGCTGATATGCGCGGACAATATCCGAGACACGTCTGGCCCGATGATCCCGCAAACGCCAGCCCGACCACGCGCGCGAAGCCCCGCGGCAAATAACGGCCTCACCCGTAATAGGACCGATACCAGGCGACGAAGCGCGCGATGCCCTCATCAAGCGGCGTCGCCGGTTTGAAGCCGACATCGCGCACGAGATCATCCACGTCGGCGAATGTTTTTGCTACGTCGCCCGGCTGCATTGGCAGGAAAATCTTCTTTGCCTCGCGGCCGAGGGCACGTTCAATCGCCGCGATGAAATCCATCAGCTCGACCGGATTGTTATTGCCGATATTGTAGACCCGATACGGCGCCATCGACGTCGCCGGATCGGGCTTTTCTCCGCTCCAATCCAGATTTGGCTCCGCGACGTTGTCCGCCGTGCGCAGTACGCCTTCGACGATATCGTCGATGTAGGTGAAGTCGCGCGCATGATGTCCGTTGTTGAAGACTTCGATCGGCTCGCCTGCAAGAATCTGGCGCGTGAATTTGAACAGCGCCATATCGGGACGACCCCACGGTCCGTAGACCGTGAAGAAGCGCAGCGCCGTCGCCGGGATCTGATAGAGGTAAGCGTAGGTGTGCGCGGTCAGCTCGTTTGCTTTCTTCGTCGCCGCGTAGAGGCTCAGCGGATGATCGACGTTGTCATGTACGCTGAACGGCATCGCGGTATTCGCACCATAGACGGAGCTTGATGACGCAAACACCAGATGCTTGACGTCATTGTGCCGGCAGCCTTCCAGAATGCTCTGCGTGCCGACGATATTGGACTCGATATAGGCGTTCGGATTTTCTTGGCCGTAGCGAACGCCCGCCTGCGCCGCGAGGTGAATGACTTTATCGGGCCGTTCCGCTTGAAACAGCGCGGCCATCGCCGGCGCATCGGCGATATTCAATCGATGAAACGAGAATCCGTTGCGCCCTTCGAGCTTGGCAAGGCGCGCCTCTTTGAGCTTCGGATCGTAGTAATCGTTGATATTGTCGACGCCGATAACGACATCGCCACGCTCGAGCAAACGCATCGCCGTGTGGAAACCGATGAAGCCCGCGACGCCCGTGACCAGAAATTTCATACGCGTAATTCTCCTGCCTGGAGCGGCTTAGATCGTCACGATCCGCCGGGCAATCGAGCCCGCATCGGATGTCGCATGCGGCGGACGCGTCGTCCCGGAAAAAAACTTATCCCCGCCCTTCCGCGCAGCCGTATTTTGAGACCCGCGGAGAGTTATTTGGGATTTGTGCTGCTTATGAACGATACGCCGAACCTTGCGCTTCCTTACATTCTGCCGGCTCAGGCCCAGAAGCATGTGACGCACAATGAGGCCATCCGCGCCATCGACTGCCTGGTGCACCTCTCCGTCGCCAGCCGGACGCTGAGCGTACCGCCCGCGACGCCCGACAATGGCAGCCGCTTCATCGTGGCGGCGGACGCCAGCGGCAGCTGGACGGACCACGACGGCAAGGTCGCGGCGTATCAGGACGGGGCATGGGCGTTTTATGGGCCGCAAGAGGGTTGGCGTGCGTGGTGTGCAGGCGAAGACGCTCTCCTCGTTTATCAGGACGGCGCATGGACGGAGCTTTCCAGCGGCGGACCGGGTGATTTACCGGACGCATTCGACAACCTCACGCACGTCGGGATTAACACCACGGCCGATGTGACGAACAAGCTCGCAATCAAGAGCCCGGCGAGTCTCTTCGACAATACCGGCAACGGTCATCAGCAGAAAATCAACAAGGCGGCGGCGGCCGACACGGCATCCGTGCTCTACCAGACGAACTATTCCGGCCGCGCCGAGATGGGTCTCGCGGGCGACGATGATTTTCACTTCAAGGTGAGCCCCGACGGCTCGACGTGGTACGAGGCCCTTAAAATCGACCGCAATACGGGCCGTGTTTCGTTCCCCATCTCAGGCGGCCCACGCGAAGTTCTGACGGCGAACCGGACCTATTATGTCCGCACTGATGGTAGCGACAGCAACAACGGACTGGCCAACACGTCAGGCGGCGCTTTTCTGACGATCCAGAAGGCGATTGATACGGCGTGTGCGCTTGACCTCTCAATTTATAACGTGACCATCAATGTTGCTGACGGCACATACGCCGGAGCCATAACCTTAAAGCCATATCTCGGAACCGGCCCGATTACGATTGTTGGTAACACATCAACGCCGGGGAACTGTCTCCTGATGGGGACCGGCTCGCGGATCAGTGCAGAGAGTACGTTCGCCACCTATCAAATGCGCGGATTTGAGACGCAGACGGTAACGTCGGGCAACTCCATCGCGCTGAGCGGAATTGGCATTCTTCAATTAAACAACTGGCGCTTCGGAGCTTGTGCGGGCTCTCACTTGCGTATCGACAACGGGGCGCGTCTCCACGGCAAGTCAGGATCGTTCACAATCTCTGGAAGCGCCTCATATTTTGCGATCGGCGGATACTCGGCAACCATCGACTTTAATAACGCGACGATAACTCTTGATGCGAGCGTTACATTCACGGCCACCGCCTACGCGCAGTACATGGCTCTCGTGAATTTCCAGCAGACCACATTCTCTCTCGGAGCCTACGGTGTTACGGGGCAGAGGTACAATGCCAGCGGCCTCAGCCTCATATCGTCAGGGGGCGGCGGCGCCAGCTTCATCCCCGGGTCGACCGCGGGCGCCACGGCCAGCGGAGGAACGTATCTTTAATGAGCGCTTATACGAAGGGCGTCTCACTTTACGCTATTCGTCGAATGGTTGCGGGCGTGCCGGAAACTGCGCTACGACCAAAGTCGAATTTGGAGGGCGTTCCATCCAAGGCATGAGTGGCGTGAGATGAATGGCCGAAGGTCGCGGTTGACGCGACAAAAAGCGGTCCAAAAAGGGAACGCGAAGGGCCTTGGAGGTGAAGTTTGGCCGTACCGGCACGTATCTTGATCGTCGATGATCATCCGCTTTTCGTAGAAGCCCTGCAGCGAGCCATCGTCAGCGCGTTTCCCGATACCGAAACACGTGATGCCGTCTCGATCGAGGCGGCGAAAAAAGTTCTCGACAGCAGGACGCCGTTCGATGTCGTTTTGCTTGATCTGGCGCTCCCTGGAACGCGCGGCTTCGAAGGCTTGCTCGAACTCAGAAAGCTGCACCCGAGCTTGCCGATCGTGGTTGTCTCGGCACTCGAAGACCCGCGCATCGTTCAGGATGTCATGCGCTACGGCGCAGCTGGATTTATTTCGAAATCCGCGGATCGATCCGAAATTGCCTCGGCTCTGAAAGATGTCATGGAAGGCTCGTTGACGCTTCCGAAAGGCTACAAGCCTCCCGAGGCGCCGGCCAACTCCGAGGCGCGCGGCGATCTCGTCCATCGCCTCAAGATGCTAACGCCGAAGCAGTTGAGCGTTCTCCGCATGCTCCGCCAGGGATTGCTGAACAAGCAGATCGCGCACGAGCTTCAGATCGAGGAAACAACGGTTAAGGCTCACGTCTCCGAGATTCTGCGCAAGCTCAACGTATCGTCGCGGACGCAGGCCGTCATCGAGGCGCAAAAGATCGATTTCGAATCCGTTATCGGCGAGACGGACGATAAAATCTGACGCTCACGCCAGAAGATGCTGCATCAGCGCGCGAAGCTCGGCCGGTCGCACCGGCTTGTGCAGAAGCGCGCAATCGAATTGCCGTGCAGCATCAGCGGTCGCCTGAGTGCGGTCGGCAGTGATCAGGATCGCTGGAATCTTGTTTCCAAAGGACTGCCGGATACGCACGACCGCCTCGATGCCGAGCACGCTGCCGTCAAGATGATAGTCGGCAAGAATGACGGCGGGTGAAAACGCCGGGTCGGCAAGAATCTCGTTCACGTCGTCGAGATCGCGCGCCAAGCGAACGTCGGCGCCCCATCGCGACAGCAGTGTCTGCATGGCTCCGAGCACGCCGAGATCGTTGTCGATCACGATCAGCGGCCGGGCAACGAGATAATTGTTGTTCGACGGCAAAGATTGAGCTTTCGGCTCCGCTTTCGAGAGCGGCGCCGCATAGGGCGCCGTGATCGAAAACCGCGAACCGACGCCGACGCGCGATTGAAGCTTCAATTCATGCCCCAGCGAGTCCGACATGCGCCGCACGATCGCGAGCCCAAGCCCGAAGCCGGCGCCGCCCGATCTCTCGGAAGCTTCGCCGCGATGGAACTCTTCGAAGATGCGCTCGCGTTCTTGCGGAGCGACGCCGGGGCCGGTATCCCAGACTTCAATCTCGACCTCAGATCCGCGCCGTCGCGCCGCCAGCAGCACACCGCCCACTTCAGTATAGTGAGCGGCGTTGGCAAGCAGATTTTGGACGATTCGCCGGAGCATCAGCGGATCGGAACGAACGCCGAGGTTGGTCGGCCGCCAGCGGAAATCAAGACGCTTGCGGCGGGTAACGGGCTCGATATTGCAAGCAAGCTGCTCGAAAATCGCACCGAGCGCCACCGTCTGGATGTTCGGCACGAAAACGCCGGCTTCGAGCTTGGAAATATCGAGGATGCTCGTCAGGAGTTCCTCGATCGTGACGAGCGCGCTGGAAATATTATTGGTGAGCTGCTTGTGGTCGGGCTCCGACTGCGTATCCATCAGTTCCGATAACGTCAGGCGCGCGGCGTGCAACGGCTGCAGGAGATCATGTCCGACGGCGGTGAAAAATCGCGTCTTGACGACGTTTGAACGCTCTGCCGCATCGCGCGCTGCGCTGAGTTCGACGTTCGCTTGCGCAAGCTTCGTCAAAGCGTTGTTCAGCTCTTCCGTTCTGATCCTGATCTGCGTTTCCTGATTAATCGCAGTCTGGAAGAGCGAAAACGCGTTGGCTTGTTGGTCCATCGAGCGCTCGACGCGCTTCATCAGGGCGTCGTTGATTTTGCGCAGCTTGTCGAACGCCCGGCCGAACTCCAAAGGCGTTTGCGGTAAGTGATCAGTCGGTGTGCCATCCGTCATGGGTCACGCGGCTTATCGATGGACGTGGCGAAGGCGATCCCGGTGAGTGTCTGGTTGAGATGCATGGCGTTGAATTGCTCACCGTACGTATGAAACCCGGCCACGCCGAAACGCTGATAGATCTCTTCTACTTTGTGACGCACTTGCCGACTTTCCGCGTCGAGGCGGCGCAAAATGCAATCGAAGCCCAGGATGAAATCAGTGCCGCCGAGTGCGGCATCGACACCTTCGAGTGCTTCTAACGTTGTCCGCAGCATATCACGGGGGCGTGCGACCGTGAAAACCAGACCTTCGTCGATGGCACAAAAGAACGACAACGATCCATCCAGATTCACGGTGCGGATACAGCGGCAATAATAGTTGCCGCCGATTTTTACGACCAACGGATAAGACGCAAATGTGTAGGGTCCGAGTTCGTCCGGCCGCAGACCGATCGCCGCCGCATATTCCGCCGCCGCCGGCTCCGCGTTGAGCTCGTAGACGATCCGGTTCGCCGTGTCGGCCGCCGTGACGACGAGCTTGACGGGTGTTGGTTCAAAATTCTGCGTTTTGAAGATGCGCACGGGAGCTTCCGTCTCGATGACGAAAAGAATGGCTCCCCGGCGAACGACGTTGCCGCGATAGATCAGCACCGTATCTTGGAAAACGAGTCCGTCCCCGGCCGAGCCGCCGACAAGCTCGATGCCGTCGAGTGAAAGATCGAGTGCGGCGATCAACGCTTCTTCGGCATTCGACAATCCGTCGACCAGCACCAGCGCGAAGATATGTTCTTTTGCGGACTGGCTCGCCGAGCCGATCATTTGGATGCGAAGGCGCCGCGCGATTTCGGAGGCGCGCTCGACGCCGCCCTTGTCGATATCGGCGATGACCGCGCTCATCAGGCGGAAGCCGGCTTCCGGAAACGCGATGAAAACAATCCCGCCCTTCATCATGCCGAGGGGGCCGATTTCGCCTGACGTGCTGCACCCGGAAACGGGCGTATCGGGGAAACTGCGCTTCAAGGCGTCGAGCAGGATTTCAGGGTCGTGCTCGTTCGAAAAAAAAACGATGACGTGCTGTAGGATTTCGCCGGCAAGTTCAGAGCGTGCAGCGGCGACCGCCTCACGCGTCGGGAGAGAACTTGCGACGGCCCGGATGCCGCAAGCGGCGCGAGTGGATTTAGTCGACATTCAACGCTCGGCTTTTGCTGTGCCGCCTGTTCGAAAACAGACTGGATAGGACTATAGACGCAAACGTGCCACAGCGCCGAAATACCAGCAATGGCGGCAATCATGGTCAACGGCGCGTCACTGGCTGTCGATCAAGCCAGAATCCATCAGCCTGCGGTGGAACGACAGGATGCTTTTCGATTTCGCGCAGGTGTAGTAGCGGCCATCACAAAGGCTCATGAGATCGAGCCGCGCCTGATAGGACGGCGGCAACGGTAGCCGGGCCGAATTGAGCAGGATGGTGCCGAGGTAGGGCACTTCCACGACATCCTCGTCGGGCAGAGGCGGCGGTTCGTAGTTGACGCCGTCGACTGAATAGTAGGTCAAGAGGCCTGCGCTCTCGGGCGTCAAATGAATATCTTCCGCCGCCGAGCCTTTGTCGAAACCGAGCAGCGTGCGCGTCGCAATCGGCTGATGGTCGCCGTATTGAACGATCAGGAATCGCTCTTTCGGAAAGCGCTTCGCCAGCAGCGAGCGGAATTCATCGTAGTCCATATGCGCCATCGCAAGGCGGCGCAGATATTCGCTCATTTCCGGATCGGTTCCGGCAGCGCCACCGGGCACATCCACGTCGGGAGCATACTTATAGGTATAGGGTAGGTGCGTGGCCGACGTGACGACGAACGTGAATAGCGGGCTTTTCGACTTGGCAAGATTGCCTTCGATATTATCGAGAACGCGCTGATAGTAGAAGCGATCGCGCTCGTTGAAGCGCTTCGCGCCTTGGGCGCGGTAGTCGAAGATGTCCGGAATGCCGATTGTCGAATAGAACCTGCCGCTGGCAACGAAATCCTTGGGCACCGGATAGAAAAGGCTGTTCCTGTAACCGCAGCGCGCCAGAACTTGCGGCACCGCGTCGTGAATTTTTCCTTCCATCAGCGATTGCACAAACGTCCGCATACCGCCGAACGAATAGGTCGAGACCCCGGCCAGAACGGAGAACTCCGTCAGCCACGACGCGCCGCCATACGTCTCGACGCGCAATTTGTGCAAGCGGCCGTCGAAGGATTTGAAAAAGGGATCGAGGCCCGTGTCGTACTCGACTTGCGGAAAATACGACGGCGGCACCACGCTCTCTTGATGGATCAGGATGACGTGGGGTGGTTTTTCGGACGGCTCGCACGTCGCCGGAACAGCGAACGGCGGCAGCGGCTGCGCCTTCAGCGCGTCCAGGAGTTGCCCGCGCCACAGCGTTGCGATGGTCTCCGGCCACGACGAATAAAAGGACGCAAGATATTGATTATCCCAGAAAAATGAGGTGTTCCGTCGCTCGCCTTTGGCGTAGCTCGCCGTAGCGGCGATGGCGACACAAAAAATAAACAGGACGCCGCTGATCGCGCGCGGCACGCGCGTTCCGTCGATTTGCCACAGGAAAAGTCCGGACCCCGCAGCCAGCATCGCCATGCCCGCAAGTGCCAGCAGCATGAGCTTATGGTCGGCCCACAGAAAAACGAGCGTCGACCACGACGTCAGATAGAAAACGACGTCATAAGCGTGCAGCACCATCTCGATGTAGTGGCGCTTGACGTCCGCCGCCATGACGATCGTTGCCACGAGGAGGGCGACGAGCACGATGGAAAAAAGCACGCGCCGCGACAGCAGCAGCGCGAGGCTGAAAAGCGAAGCGGTCACGGCCCCCGCGAACACGATCGTCTGTAGCCAGCCTTCATAACGGCAGTGATAGGAAATGAGACCTACGGCGATGATCGTCGTCAGGGTCCAGCAGACCCGCGAAGATAACGTTCGATCGCGAAGCCAAGCGCGCGAGCGCCTCCCGGATGAGACGTCGTAGCTCGCAAGTTGCTCGGTTGCCATGTCGTTGCAACGCAATAAAAAAATCTATGCGGCGACGCGCATGCGCACCGGTCGATGTAAAGGGCATGCCTTTTGTGACGGGTCAATGACCTCGCTGTTCGTTTGGAAAAAATAGCCTGCCGATCAGAGGGTCGGAAGCGCGCGCAATGCCGACGCGCCAATCAAACAAAAAGAGCCACGGTTTGTTGGGAAAAATTCTGCGGAATGCCAGCCTACTGACGCGGATAGATGATGACCGAAAGATAGGTCATCGGCGCCTCGATCAGACGCGCCGGACCATGCGGCGCTGCACTATCGAACAGAATGGCGTCGCCCGCGCTGAGTCGATAGCTGCGATCGGCATGAGCATATTCAACTTCGCCCGTCAGCATGAAGATGAACTCGACGCCTTCATGCTGAAAGCCGGTATAGGCAACCGCGTCGTCGGACAACGTAATGAGATAGGGCTCGACCACGACATCGCCGTCGAGAGAGTGCCCAAGCAACTGATATTGATGGCCGACTTTCGTCCCTCGGCGACGGATCACGACGCCTTCGCCCGACCGGACATAGGAACAGTCGCGGCGCTGCTCGAAAGACGAGAAAAGTACGGTGAGGGGCACGTTCAAGGCCGCCGCGAGCATCTGCAACGTGCTGAGCGACGGGGAAATCTGCCCGTTTTCGATCTTGGACAGCATGCCGGGCGAGATTTGCGCCGCAACAGCGAGTTCCGCGACGGTTAATCCCGCCTGCTTGCGATGATGCCGGACCTGGTGCCCGATGGCTTGCTCGAGAGTGTGTTCCGCGGCGCCGGGAGCGTTCGAGCCCGTCGCAAGGGGCTCGGGCTCGGCGATTGCCACCTGAGTTTTTCGAGTCTTATCCGACATGAATGCCCTTCCACACCGCGCTAGACCAGCGGTCCTGGCCTCACGGCGGGCGCAAGTTGGCACGTCTCGGACAAGAATTCTACCCAGCCGTTGTCGCGGCTGGTTTGCACAGGTTGGAATAGGTCCAATCAGGCCGGTATTAACTTCCCGCAGGTATCATACAGCCATTGCGAAAATGCGACGGCGTAAGTCCTGGCACAGGCAAATTCGTAGCCTTTGCCGTCCGGAAGCCGCCAAACGATGACGCCGAGATGCGACGCATGCGTGATGGCGACGTCTCCAGGCTTGAAGACCTGATCGTGAAAATCGATCGCCATGCCGGGGATAAGCACCTCGGTCGCTTTTTGACCTTCAACCCGGAAGAGAACCCGGCTGTCGCCGACATCGACGACGGAGGCAACGCCTTTGAGGGCTTCCGCCAACTCCGCGCTCGGATCTTTGCCGCCGGATTTGGGTTCGACAACCAGCCATTGCTCCGGCCCGGCCCAGACGACGAGCTTGCCCGCTCCTTCGACAGCGCGTGCCGTCGGCGGAAGCGCCGTGCCGAACAAAGCATTCGCCCGCTTTTCGAGTTCAGACTGCATGCCGCGCCTGAGAGCGACATGCGTCATGGCGACGTCTTCGCGCTTCGAAATTTTCAGGCCGTTGCGCTTTAAAGCCGCTTCGTTGTGAGGATCAGACACGGAGTCTCGCTCCTTCGCTATCGACGAATATGGGTGACACGACTTCGACCAGGGTATCGCCACCCCGAACCGGATCATACGCGCGGACGATTTCGCCCATGCGCGACTCGGCATTCTTCAGGAACCCGAGTCCGATCCAATGTCCGTTCGAAGGCGAGTAGGCAACCGAAGTCAAATAGCCTTGATCGTTGGCGGCCGTCGGCTCCGCATCGCGGTTGACGAAGTGGGCGCCCGATCTCAACCGCGCGGCGCGATCGACGGGCCGGAAGCCGGCGAGACGTGGACGGTTCGCATCGGTGAGGCCGGAGCGCTCCGACAGAACGCGGCCGATATAGTCTTTCTTCTTCGACGCCATTTTTCCGAGGCCGACATCGGCCGCCGTCGTCATGCCGTTGATTTCCGGTCCGCCGACGTGGCCCTTCTCGATACGCATGACGCCGAGAGCTTCCGTACCATAGGGCGTGACCCCAAGGTCGGCGCCCTTTTCCATCAGCGAACGAGCGAGCAAATCGCCGTGCCGCGCCGGAACGGCGATCTCATAAGCAAGCTCGCCCGAGAACGACAGCCGGTAAATTCGCGCCTTCAGTCCGCCGAGCGCCGTGATTTCGGCGACGCCCATGTACGGAAGACCTTCGTTCGAAACGTCGAAGGGCTTGTCGACGATACGCGAGATGAGTTCACGCGCGCGGGGACCGGCAACCGAGTATTGCGCCCACTGATCCGTCGACGGCACGATCTGCACGTCGAGATCGGGCCAATGCCACTGCTTGCACAGCTCGAGATGCTGCACGACTTTGATGGCGTTGACCGTCGTCGTCGTGACGAAATAGCGATCCTCCGCGAAGCGCGCCGCGGTGCCGTCGTCCATCATGATGCCGTCTTCCCGCAGCATCGCGCCGTAACGCGCTTTGCCGACCGCAAGTGTGCTCATCATGTTGATGTAGACGCGGTCCAGGAACTTCCCGGCGTCAGCCCCGTGAACTTCGACCTTGCCGAGCGTCGACACATCGCAGAAGCCGACGCCATTACGCACGCCGTTGACTTCGCGGATGACCGACGTCAGCGAGTCGGATTCGAACGGCTTAGAGAAATAAAGAGAGCGGAGCCACAATCCCGCTTCGATGAAAACCGCGCCTTGGGCCTTCGCCCAATTGTGCGAGGGCGTGAGACGGAACGGCTTGAAGTGCTTGCCGCGATGCTCGCCCGCAAGCGCGCCGAGTGAAACCGGCGTGTACGGCGGACGCGCGGTCGTGATCCCCGTCTCCGGAATGGACTTGCCCGTCAGCCGCGCCATGATCGCCATGCCGTTGACGCCCGAAGTCCGTCCTTGATCGGTCGCCATGCCGAGCGTCGTGTAGCGCTTAAGATGCTCGACGGAGCGATAGCCTTCGCGCTCCGCAAGAGCAACATCGGCCGCCGTGACGTCGTTCTGGAAATCGACGAAGGCTTTGTGCTTCGCACCCTCGACATGCCAGAACGCCGTGACGCCGCTCGGTTCGTCGTCGGAGGACGGGACGGCGATCGGCTTCGCATCGAAGCCCGCGTTCGAAGCTGCCGCGCTGCCGGTGCGCGCGCCTTCGGACAAACAGGACGAGAGCGAGAATGAACCGTTCGCGGCACCGGCCGCAGCCAGAGTCTTCGGCATCGTTCCGGGCACGAACGCGGCGATATCGTCACGCCATTGCGAACGGCCACCAAGATGCGTCGTGATCTGCACGTTCGGGCTGAAGCCGCCGGAGACGACGAGCAGATCGCAGGAAACCGAGTGAACGCCGCCCGATGAGTCGATGATGCGGGCGCCCTTGACGCGAGACCGCCCAATCGCATCGGTAACGACGCCGCCGGTAAAGACGCGAATGCCGAGCGCGTCGGCGCGCGCCTTGATTACTTGCGGAAGCGCCGGGCGCGGATCGACGAGAGCCGCAACCGTGATGCCTGCCGCCGTGAGATCGTTGATGGTCGAAGCGCCGTCGTCGTTACTGGAGAAGACGACCGCGATGCGGCCCGGGGCAACGCCGTGACGGTTGATATAGGTCCGCGCTGCGCTCGCAAGCATGACGCCAGGGCGATCGTTGTTTCCAAAAACGATCGGCCGTTCCGTCGCGCCTTGCGCGGCGACAACCTGCTTCGCGACGATGCGCCAGAGTCTCTGCCGCGGCTGACCCTCTGCTGGCTTCGGCAGATGATCGGCAACGTGTTCCACCGCGCCGAACGTGCCGCCGTCATAGGCGCCGAACACGGTCGTTCTCGGAAGCAGGCGGACATTCGGCAATGCCGCAAGCTCTGCGACGACACCCTTCGCCCATTCGGCCGAACTCTTGCCGTCGACCGAGCGGTTCTCGGCGAGAAGACGTCCGCCGAGCGTGAAGCTTTCATCGGCGAGAATGACGCGCGCACCGGAGCGGGCAGCAGCGAGCGCCGCCATCAGTCCGGCAGGTCCAGCGCCGACGACCAGCACATCGCAGAATGCGTTCGCCTTGTCGTAGATGTCGGGATCGTCCTCCATCGCGGCGCGGCCGAGACCGGCGGCACGACGGATCATCGGCTCGTACAGCTTTTCCCAGAACGACGCCGGCCACATGAATGTCTTGTAGTAAAAGCCGGCCGAGAAAACCGGCGACAGCAGGCCGTTGACGGCCATCACGTCGAGTCTCAGCGATGGGAAACGGTTTTGGCTGGTCGCCTCGAGCCCATCATAAAGTTCGACCGTGGTCGCTTTTGTATTGGGCTCGCGGCGCGCGCCGGAGCGCAGCTCGACAAGCGCGTTCGGGTCTTCCGATCCGGCCGAGAGGATGCCGCGCGGGCGATGGTATTTGAAGGAACGGCCGACCAGATGCACGCCGTTCGCCAGAAGCGCCGAGGTTAGCGTGTCTCCGCCGAAACCATCGTACTCCATGCCGTCAAAAGAAAATCTCAGAAGCTTCGAACGGTCGACGAGACCACCCTTCGAAAGCCGGAACGACTGATTACCGCTCATGCTGCACCTGCCGTCGTTTTGCTGCGTTGCGACGCGACGTCTTCGGCCAGCTTCACGTCGGAAATTTCATGGGAGCGCGTATCGCGCGTGACGACGAGCCAAGCGTGGCATCCCGCTTGGTGATACCAAAGCTCTTGCGTCGGACCGGCAATGTTTCGGCGCTCGTAGGCATAGGCGTAGAATTCGTTGGCCGCGTCCGGCGAAGCCGGATCGGGCCGCGTGAGGCTCGCGTCGCCAAGATACGAAAACTCGTCGAGGGCACGTTCGCCGCAATGCGGGCATCTGATGCGCATGGTTTTTTAGCCTTCAGTGCAGATTGGGTTGGTTGCCCATGCCTTTTTCGTCGATCATGTGGCCGGTGCGGAAACGATCGAGGCGATAGCTGCGCGCAACCTCGTGCGGCTCGTTTTTCGCGATCAAATGCGCGAAGCAGAGACCCGAGGCGGGCGTTGCCTTGAAACCGCCGTAGCACCAGCCGGCATTGATATAGAGACCGTTGATCGGCGTCTGATCGATGATCGGCGAACCGTCCATGCTCATGTCCATGATGCCGCCCCACGAACGGAGCAGCCGGACCCGGCCGATGCGCGGCATCAGCGCCATGCCGCCTTCGATGACATCCTCGACGACAGGCAGATTACCCCGCTGTGCATAGGAATTATAACCGTCGAGATCGCCACCGAACACGAGGCCGCCCTTGTCGGACTGGCTGATATAGAAGTGGCCCGCGCCGAAGGTGACGACGCCGTCGATGAACGGCTTGATGCCTTCCGATACGAACGCCTGCAGTACGTGGCTCTCGATCGGGAGATTGAGACCGGCCAGTGCCGCGACACGCGAGGAATTGCCCGCGCATGCGAGGCCGACTTTTTTCGCCGCGATGAAGCCCTTCGACGTCTCGACGCCAGTGATGCGTCCGGCGTCCATCCGGAAGCCGGTGACTTCCGTATTTTCGATAATGTCGACGCCGAGCTGGTCGGCGGCACGAGCGTAGCCCCAGGCGACCGCGTCATGGCGCACCGTGCCACCGCGCTTCTGCAGCAATCCGCCTTTGATCGGGAAGCGGGCGTCATTGAAGTTCAGCCACGGATACATGCGGCGGACGGCTTCGTCATCGAGAAGCTCGGCATCGATGCCATGCATCCGCATGGAGTTTCCGCGACGGGCGTAGGAGTCGCGCTGGCCATCCGAGTGATAGAGATTGAGGATGCCGCGCTGCGAAACCATCGCATTATAGTTGATGTCTTGCTCGAGGCCTTCCCACAGCTTCATGCTCGTCTCGTAGAACGGCACGTTGCCGGGAAGCAGGTAGTTCGAGCGGACAATTGTCGTGTTGCGCCCGATGTTGCCCGAGCCGACCCAGCCCTTTTCGACGACGGCAATATTTTTAATGCCGTAGCGTTTGGCGAGGTAATAGGCGGTCGCGAGGCCGTGTCCGCCGGCGCCGACGAGAACGACGTCGTAGGCGGGCTTCGCAGTGGCTTTGCGCCAAGCTGGGCGCCATCCGGTTTGACCCCGGAAAGCTTCGAGCAGAACTGGAAATATTGAATAGCGATCAGACGCCATGGCTGTTCTTCAAGTCCCTGTCGCGGGTGGCATGGGAACGTCGTAATACCAACACGATGCCTTGTACATCAGCAGGGAATTGACCTTAATATAAGTCATTCTTATTATGTGGGGGACCATGACAGTTCGCCAAAACCGTCTTCCGTTTGACCTGCACGCGCTCGAAGCTTTTCTGGCCGTGTGCGAAGCGCGTTCGATGGCGGCGGCAGCAAAAAAACTTTCGTTGACGCAGCCCGCGATCTCGCAGGCCATTGCCGATCTCGAAACCAGAATGCGGGTCAAACTTTTCGACCGCAGCGTTCGTCCGATCGCATTGACGCCTGCGGGCGAGATCATGCGTCAGCGTGCGTCCGCGCTGCTCTCGGAAGCACGTCAGATCACGACGGCGATCCGGCATACGGCACGCGGACGGCTCGCGCTCATTCGCGCCGGATTGGTCGATAGTCTGTCGCGCGCCTTGACCGGCCCCGTCGCTTCATTCCTTACCGAACACGCCGAGCAGGTATCGATCCAGTCAGGCTTGACGGCCTCGCACGCAGGTTCCCTGTTGACGCGCAATCTCGATCTGTTCATCGGCGTCGACGACATGAGCGACATCGAGGGTCTGGACCGCTTCGAGCTGTTGAACGAGCCCTACATTTTAGTCTTTCCAGAAAAGACGAAAATACCGAGATCGATCGCCGACCTTGCCGAGGCGGCGGATCGGCTGCCGTTCTTGCGCTACAGCGCGCGATCCAGAACCGGCATCGACATCGAGCGCCATCTCCGCCGGTTGAACATCGATTTTCCGAACGGGCTTGAATTCGACACGCCATTCGGCGTGACGGATATGGTCGCGCGCGGCAAAGGCTTTGCGATTTCAACACCGGTCTGCGTCGCGGAAACGGCGTTCGACGGCAATCGCATACGCACCGCTCCGCTACCGGGGCCAAGCCTGAGGCGGACCTTGACTTTGGTCAGCCGGAGACAAGAACTCGGCACGTTGCCGCGCGAACTGACGCGCGCCTGCAAGGAGGCGCTGGAGCGCTCGGTCCTGACGGGTCTTCGCGAGACGATGCCCTGGTTGCGCGACGAGTTGCGCTGACCGGAAGCGGCTGAACGGCCGAAATAAATCTCGTTTCTTTCCACCACGCTGCATCGCCGTCTTGAAACCGGCGCGGCGATTGGCCCGCCGCCCATACGTCGCTGCACAAGATTTGTGCCTTGTTTACAGACTTTACGTCGCGTTGGCGGGATCTCGTGCGGGGTGTACTTAGGTCCATAAGGCCCTGGGTGGCGAACGGCAGCAGATGACACTTCAGGTCATTATCATTCGGGCAGACGGCGCCCTCGCGGAAACCGAGGACGTGCGCTGGCGGGCGTTCGCGAAAGCCTTCTCGGAATCCGATTATCGATGGTCGTGCGACCGCGAAGGTTTCGCGCTGACGACGAAGCTTGGCGGCGGCGAAGCGCGCATGGCGCATTACGTTCGCTCTCTTCTGCGTGGCCGCCCCGAGACTGAAGACTTCACTCTGCTCATTCAGGCAATGCACCGGCGTGCATCCAAGATTTTCAGCGAAATGCTGGCCGATAGCCGCATCGAACCTCGGTCCGGTATTCGTGAATTGGTTGTCACGGCGCGCGCCGAAGGCTTGCGCCCCGTCCTCGTCTCAACGCTGTCCCGCCGCGACACGGATAAACTTCTTGAAACGGTTCTAGGTCAGCGAGGCCAAGAAGTTTTCCACCTCGTCGTCGCCGATGATGCCCTCTACAGCGGCGATTGCGAGCGTCTCTATCGCGATACGCTGGCGCTGGTCGACACCGGCCCTGAGCATTGCATGGTCATTGAGGCAGGCCGAATCGGACGCGAGGCTGCGCGCGCGGCGGGCTTCCCGGTCATCACGACACGCAGCGCCTTTTGCAAGGAAACACCGGCGTTCGGCGCCGGAAGCGTGGTCGTCGAAAGTCTCCCGGACCTTATCGCCGGTCCCGACCGTCACCGCCTCGATCTTTTGAATTCTGAAAATAAAGCTGCCCTGTTATCGGCACTGCAACGCCTGCACGCCGGTAATTGCGAAGGGTTGGCCGATCTTGATTGGACCGATCAGATGCGCGTTTCCGATATTCTGAAAACCAAGGGCTCGGCTGTGAAGACGATCGAGCCGAAGGCAACTTTGCGGGCCTTGGCGCATAGTTTCAGAAAAGAAGCCGTCGGCGCCATGCTCGTCCTTGATGCCGAGGGCCGTCTGCAGGGCATCGTTTCGGAACGCGATCTCGCGCGCGCCATCGACGAGTTCGGCACCGGCTTGCCGGAAATGCGTGTATCCGATCTCATGACGCGATCGGTCGTGACCTGCGCGCCGGAAGATAGCGTTGCGATCGTCGCCAACGTCATGACGCAGCGCCGCATCCGTCACTTGCCCGTCGTCGTGAACGGCATCGTCGTCGGCCTCATCAGCATCGGCGACGTTCTCAAACATCGTCTGGACGAAGTGCAACTCGAGGCTGACGTTCTGAGAGACGTGGCCCGCGCGCGCCGCTGATCAGACCCGCCCAAACCCAGACCAGTTTGCTGCAAGCTCCGCATGGCAAGCATGGCTCATGCTGGACCCGAGCTATCTCGACGCCATTAAAAAATTCGAAGGTTTTTCTGCCGAAGCCCGCTGGGACTACGCGCAGAACTCGAACGGCTACGGCACGCGCGCTCGCTATGCGGGCGAAGTCATCGACAAGGCGGAAGCCGATCGCCGTTTCGCCGGAGAGATCAAGAAAGCCGCCGATTTCGTCGACCGTTTCGCGCCAGGGCTGGATGATGGCAGCCGCGCGGCGCTGACATCGTTGACCTACAACGCGGGAACGGCTTGGACCCAGGGCGGCCTCGGCGACGCGGTTTCGAGTGGTGATATGGACAAGGCGCGCTCGCTATTCCTGCAATACCACAAGGCCGGAGGCGCTGCGGTCGACGGTCTGGTTCAGCGTCGGCTGCAGGAAGTTGTTTGGTTCGGATCGGGAACGCCGGAAGCGCAAACCGCGCAATCGGCGTCGGTCGTCGCTATGGCGCAGCAACCAAGCACGGCTCCCGCGACGGACATAGAGAGCCCGGCCTCGCCGTACGCGGTTGCGTCGCACTCGACAAGCGTCGTCCGTCTCGCCGATAGCGTTACGGACCCGCGATCGTCATCCACGCGCGCCTTTACCGATCTTGGCGGCGATCCGGCCTTGCTGGCGCTGCTCGCCCACATCGGCAAAAGCCAGCCGACGCGCGAGTCCGACGATAAGAACGCTGAACCTAAAACGCAGCCGCAGGCCGTCTGATCGGTCGCGGACGCGCGGCGCGTTAGAGTGCTTCCGGAAAAGTGGGAACCGGTTTTCCGATAAGAAGCACGACAAAACAAAGATCTAGAGCCGATCCGCGATTCAACGAAAAGCGGAAAAGCTCTAGCGCGCCACCCACTGCACGATGATCGCAAGAAGCAACAGCAGCACGGCAGCGAACCCTGCAAGCCCTAAAGGCGCAAAGCGGCTGAAGACCGCTGAGCTAGGCCCGGCGCCGCTGCGGGAAGCGCCGGTATTATCGTGAGCCGCGCGAGATCGTCCTGCCGCGAATGCCGCGAACCGCTGCACGAACGTCTGCAGATCCGCGGAAACCACGGCGGGCGTCGCCTGCATTCGCATTTGATCGGCGCCGATCATCGGCTGCGGCAAGCCGGGATCGTCGCCCCCGACAAATCCGTCCGTGGCATACCGAGCCGTCGCCAGCTTTGATGCGGTGACGGCGCTGTCTGCTGATTTTTGCGCACTTGCCTGCCCTGCGGCGGCAGTTTCCATGGCATGCAGTTGCTCGTCGAGCAGCGTCAGCAGGACGGTCGTGACGGCTTTGTTGTCGGTGGCGATCGGCGGGGCTTGCTGATGCGAGACCGACTGCGATGTCTCCGCCGGCGGACCGTCACGGTGGCGTAAAAGCTCGCGCTCGCCGTTCATGAGGGCGCTATTGGCGAGCAGTCGGCCGACGGCCTCGGGATTGGTCGCCATGAGTTTTCCACCTCAAGGTCCACCCCCGCACATCGCGAAAAATGTATCGCCTTAACGCGGCGGGGGAGCGTTCGCGCGCGGGTTCGACAGGGTTTGAGCAAGAAACGCAAAAACATCCTCGACGGGAGGATCGTTGAGATCCTGTTTCAAGGCATCGTAGACGCGCGGCACGGTTTCGAGCGCCCGATCGAGCGTCAGATCAGTGCCGGGCCGGTAACCGCCGATAGACCTGAGATCGCGCGTATCCTCGAAACGAGAAATGCTCTCGATCAGTTGTGTCGTAAACTGCGACTGCTGTTTCGTTCGAATCTTCGGTGCGAGGCGCGACAGCGACGCCAGCGGATCGACGGCCGGCAACCGCCCCTGGCTCGCGATGCTCCGTTCCAGCACGATGTGTCCGTCGAGAATTCCGCGCGCGGCATCGGCAATCGGATCGTTGTGGTCGTCGCCGTCGACGAGCACCGAAAGCACGGCCGTAATCGTGCCCGCGCCCTCTTCGCCGGTTCCGGCGCGCTCCAGAAGCCGCGGCAGTGCGCTGAAGACGCTCGGCGGATAACCCCGCGCGACGGGCGGCTCGTCGGACGCAAGAGCCAGCTCGCGCATGGCGTGCGCATAGCGCGTCAGCGAATCGATGATCAGCAGAACGTTTTTGCCTTGGTCGCGATAATATTCCGCGATGCACATCGCGGCGGCGGGCGCCAGGCGGCGCATCATCGGGCTTTCGTCCGACGTCGCAACGACGGAGACGACGCGATCGCGCGAGGCGCTGAGCGTATCGTCGAGAAAGTCGCGAACCTCGCGGCTGCGTTCACCCACAAGCGCGAGAACCGTCACGTCGCTGGAGGGCGCACGGCTGAGCATGGCGAGCAACGTCGATTTGCCGACGCCCGATCCGGCAAAAATGCCGATGCGCTGACCAGCGCAAATCGGCGTGAAGAGGTCGATTGCCTTGACGCCGGTCTTCATTGCTTCACCGAGGCGGCTTCGACGCATCGCGGCCGGCGGGCTGCCTTGGATCGGAACGGCGCGTTCGCCGGGAATGAGCGGTCCGCGATCATCGATGGGGTGGCCAAGGGCATTCAGCGTGCGCCCGAGCCAGGACTCATGCGGCGATAACGTCAGCTGGCCCGACAGCGCAGTGACGGACGCGCCAAGCTCGATCCGGTGATCGGCGATGAATGGGGTGACGTTGATGACCTGAGCATCGATGCTCGCAACCTCGGCCAGCACCGATCCGCCGATGCCGGAAATCGACACCGCATCGCCAATGGAGACGAATTTCGATAGCCCCGTCACGACGATGTACGTCGGACTGATGCGCGCCACCCTGCCCGAAATCCGATGCGCAGGCCGCCGGGCCGCAGCAGCGGCGAGCAGGGTATCAAGCCGGTCGAACGCCGTCGCGGCGGTTGCTGCTGTCACGGGTTGGCCCTGCGATCGATCATGAGCCTGCGATCGTCTTCAACGAGTCCTGCAGCGACGATTCGGTTTCTCGCAGAACGTTGCTGACAGCATCGAAGCTTCGTTGCAGCGTTGTCAGATGGGTCATTTCGAGAATGGGATTGACGTTCGATTTCTCGACATACCCCTGGACGACGCCCGTGCGTAAAAAGTCGATCTCCGGAACAGCGGGCTGGTCGGTAATAACGGAAGCGCCATGCCCGCGCGTGAGATTTGCTCCCTGCGGCATGCGGTAAAGACCAAACGCGCCGAGATTATTGCCGTCTTGCAAGATCGTGCCGGCCTTGTTGACCGTGATGGGACCGCCGTCCGGATTGAGCTGGACCGGCGTCCCGCCGGCATCGAGGAAGGGGTCGCCCGCGAGGTTGGTCAAAACGCCATCGGCACGCATTTGCATGCGGCCGTCGCGCGTATATGCAGGGCCGGTCGGCGTTTGTATCGCAAGCCACGCGTCGCCCCTGACGGCGATGTCCAGGGGATTATCGGTCTGGGTTATCTCGCCGCCCTCGGTCGAAAGATGGGTTCGGCCCTGGGAAACAAAGCTGACGCCCGTCTGGCTGGACTTCTGGCCGGATTTGGTGAGAAGCTCTTCGAACGACATTTCTTCCGCCCGGAAGCCCGCCGTCGAAGCGTTCGCGACATTGTTGGCGACGGTATCGAGCCGGCGCTGAAGCGCGAGTTGCGCGGAAAGCCCGACATAAATGTTCGATTGCATGGCTCGTTTGTCTCGCGGGCGCTATCCGGACTCAACTGGGAAACGCTGTTTCAGTCCTGGGTGCGAGAATTTAAGGACACGAGCTTGTGGGGGACTGACGACCGGTTCCCGCAACGCCAACCGGCGGAGCGGGTAAGTCCCGCGCAAGGCGAAGCCCCACTTATGGGATATCCGAACGAATCTCTTGAGGGTGCCCGCGTGACAATCCTGATCGGCCTATTCATCACCCTGGCGTGCATGTTGGGTGGCTTCACGGCCATGGGCGGGCACGTCATGGTCATCTGGCAGCCCTGGGAATACGTCATCATCTGCGGCGCCGCGCTCGGCACGTTCGTCGTCGCCAATCCTATGAAAACAATCAAAGATTGCGGAAAAGCAACCACTCAGGCGTTCCGCAACGACGTGCCGACGATGGATGAGCACATCGAGCTGCTGTCGCTTCTCTTTTTCATGATGCGCGAGCTGCGCGACAAGTCGCGGGCCGAGATGGAAATGATCATCGACGCGCCGCAGGATTCAGAGGTCTTCAAGCGCTCGCCGAGCGTGACCGCCGACGACGAGCTGACGACATTCATTTGCGATTATTTCCGCCTGATCATCATGGGCAACGCCCGCACCCACGAAATCGAATCGTTGATGGACGAAGAGATCGAGACGGCGCGCTACGACAAGCTCAAGGCCTACCACGCGCTCGTCGCGGTCGGTGACGGCCTCCCGGCTCTCGGCATCATCGCCGCCGTGCTCGGCGTTGTGAAGGCCATGGGGGCGATCGACCAGTCGCCGGAGATTTTGGGCCACCTGATCGCATCGGCCCTCGTCGGCACGTTCGCAGGTATCTTCTTCTCTTATGCCGTCGTCGGCCCCCTCGCCACGAAGGTCAAGATCGTGCGCGAAAAGAGATTGCGGTCTTACGTCATCGTCAAGCAATCGCTGCTGGCGTTCATGAACGGCGCCATGCCGCAAGTCGCGATCGAGCACGGCCGCAAGGCCATCTCAGCTTACGAGCGGCCGACCATCAACGAGGTCGAGGCGGCGACGATCAGCGGCGGTGCGCGAGCAGGCGAAAGCAAAAAGGCGGCCTGATGATGTCTTGCGGCGCCCCTCGGAGTTCGAAGACATCGCTGCCGGCTGAGCGAGATCGTCGTCGATCAAAAGGACGGGTCGTGCCGTGACGGTTGACGCACCCGCCAAGCTAATGGCCGCACACAAATCGCTGGAGCGTGCCCTTTCGGCTGGCCAGAATCGGCCGGATCGACTCCCGGGACTGCAAACGATATTCGGTCAATTGTCGCGCGTGATGGTCGAAGAGCTCGGCAGCGTTTCGTCGTTGCCTATGAAGGCGCGGCTGCTCGATCTCTCCGCTTCGACAATCGGCGAAAGCTGCAATCTTCCGGCCAATACCTACGCTGGCGTTGTCCGCGCCGAGCGCTGGCGCAACTGGCTGTATTTCATTTCCGATCCGACGCTAACCGCGCTTTTTGTTGAATCGGCGCTGGGCTGCGAAGCCCTTCCTCAAAACGGCCTTACCGAACGCAGACTGACCAAGACGGACGCCAACATTCTCCGCGTGATGTTCAAACGCGTCGCGCGATCCCTTACGCACGCATTTTCGATCCTCGTCGATGTCCAGCTCGAAGTTGGCGACGTCGTCGACAAGATCGAACTCGAGCCGCAACTGAGCACATCGTCTCCGGTCATCACGGCGCGCTTGGCGATCGAATACTTCGGGCAGACGGGAATTTTGACGATCGTCATTCCGCAGGCCGCGATCGAGCCCGTCCGCGATCTGCTCACCGCGACGCCTTCCGGAGAGGCCGCGCCCGGCGCGCCCGCCTCCGCGCGCGTGAATGACGATTCGTCCTGGTCGAAGCAACTTTCAGAAGAGATCGCGCGGGCCTTCATCGGCCTCAACGGCATTCTGGAGGAACGCCCTATCTCGCTCGGAGAAGTCCAGCGCTTTGCGGTGGGCTCCGTCGTCGAGCTGACGAGCACGTCCTTGGCGCGCGTTCGCCTCGACGCGGATGAAATCCCGCTGTTCTGGTGCGAACTCGGCAAGCGCGACGGCACACTGACATTACGGATCGAGGACGACTTCGATCAGAACAAAGAGTCGATCGATGAATTCTACGGCCTCTAAGGGTGTTGCGTAGCACAAGGCTGCGGCAGGGTTGAACGGTAAGTATCGCGAATTGGCGACTAGCGAATCGAAGGCACAAGGCGATGACGGCGAGCGACATGAATGAAACGGAGCACGGCGGCGAGCCTGCCGTGCTGGACTTCGATCAGCCCTTTGCCGGCATGGGCGCGAGCGGCTTTGCCGACGCCGAAAGCGCGGGCGGCTTTCCGCACATTATGCCCGCCGGTTCGGATGCGGCAAGCATGGGCGAACCGCACGTCGAGGCCGACAACAGCGCCATGATCGCGGGATTGCCCGTGATGATGAAGGTCGTGCTCGGCTCCGCGAAAATGCCCGTCGCAACGCTCACGAAGCTGGCGAAAGGTTCGGTCGTCAAGCTCGACAAGATGGTTGGTGATTCGGTCGATATTCTCGTGAATGGCCATCTGATCGCCCGCGGTGAGGTCGTCATCCTCAACGAAGCGTCGTCGCGTTTCGGCGTCGTGCTGACGCAAGTCGGCAAGATCAGCCCGAGCAAGTAGGCAAATCCCATGATGCCGCGCGACGGTGGACCCGACTCACATAACGCCTCGCGCCCCCTCACGGGAGCCGAGAAAGTCGGCGTCCTTCTTTTGGCGCTTGGTAAGGAGCGGGCAAGCGGTCTCCTGAAAAAATTCAATCCGGAAGAGCTGAACATCATCGTTCGCTCGACCGAGGTCATGCCGACGATCTCGGCGTCAGAGCTGGAAAAGATCGTCGAGGAATTCGAAAGCCAGCTTGGCCTCGGCACGCCGTTCGTCGGACGCCCCGAGGATGTGAAACGTCTCGTGACCGACGTCATCACCGAAAACAAGTCGTCGCTCGACGCCGATTCATTCGTCACGCATCAGGATATCTGGGCGCGGTTTGCGGCTCTCCAGGACGACATTCTGCATGGCTACATGCGGGCTCAGTCGCCGCAGGTCGCGGCCTACTACCTGGATCGGCTTGGAAGCGAACGCGCTTCCAGCATTCTGAAAAGCTTCTCGCCCGCCGAGCGCAACGATCTGATGAATCGCATTCTGGGGCTCGGTCAGGTCGCGCCGCAAGTCATCGAGGCTCTTGAAACGTCGCTGCACGCGGAGCTGTTCGACAACGATCGCCGCTCCTCCGATAAGCATCTGACGATGGCCGGTATCTTGAACAACATGGACAAGGATGAGTCCGCCGCCATTCTGCAATACCTGACGTCGATCAAGCCCAAGGACGCCGAAGCCATTCGCAAGATGCTCTTCAAGTTCGAGGATCTCGTTATGCTTCCGGCGCGGGCCATGACTGTTCTGATGGATGGGATTCCCGTCGAGCGGACGGTTATCGCGCTCCAAGGCGCGGATGCGGAACTTCAAAACAAAGTCTTGGCTGCGTTGTCGCCGCGTGCGCGACGCATGGCCGAAGCCGAATTGCAGGGTCCGGCGAACGTCGCGGCACGCGACGTCGCCGAGGCGCGGCGTGCGATCGTCGATTCCGTTCTGCGCCTGACGGCGGAAGGCACCATCGAGGTTCCGTCTCAGGCAGCCGCCTAAGCCGATAGCGGCAGGATCTTTCCGTGTCCGAACAAGACCAGCAAAGCCGGACAGAGGAAGCAACCGACAAAAAGCTGTCGGATGCGCGCAACGACGGCAATGTCCCATCATCGCGCGAAGTCCCGAACTTCCTGTATTTGATGGCGGCGCTGCTCGTGATCGCTGTGCTTGGACAGACCTTCACAACCCATCTCGCGACCCTGCTGATCGGGCTGCTTGCGAACGCCGGATCGATCCGGCTCGGGAACGGTGGCGACGTGATGCTGCTGTTCGATGTCGTCGGCAGGGCGGCGGCTGTCGTCACGGCGCCGATCATCCTGGCGTTCGGCGCCGCCGGTGTGATGGCTTCCGTAGCGCAGAACCCTCCCATTCCAGTTGCCAAGCGCGTCATCCCTGACATCTCGCGCCTTTCGCCGAGCAAGGGCCTGAAACGTATGTTCAGCCTGTCCGGCCTGTTCGAGTTCATGAAACTGTCGCTGAGATTGATCGTGGTCGTCGTGACCAGCGTCGCGATCCTGATGTATATGTGGCACGACTTCACGAACTCGATCTGGAACGACCCCACCGCCATTCTGGCTCTGTCACAGAAAAGCGTCGTTGCGCTTCTGACCGCCCTGGCGCTGCTGTCCTTTAGCCTCCTGATTTTCGACCTGCCCGTCGCGCACGTTCTGTGGCGGCGCTCGTTGCGCATGGCGAAGCAGGAAATCAAGGACGAGCAGAAGCAGATGGAAGGCGATCCGCTGATGAAGGCGCGGCGCCGCTCGATCGCCAGGGCCCGCATACGTCAACGCATGCTGAAAGGCGTGCCGAAGGCGACGATCGTCATCGCCAACCCGACACATTTCGCGGTGGCGCTGCGCTACGTGCGCTCGGAAGGTGGCGCGCCGCGCGTCGTTGCCAAGGGACAAGACATCCTCGCGCTCAAAATCCGCAGGATCGCCGAAGAAAATGCAATTCCCGTCATAGAAGACAAGGCTCTCGCAAGGTCCCTCTATGCAAAAGTAGAGGTGGATCAAATGATCCCTGCCGAGTTCTACCGGGCCATCGCGGAAATCTTGATCCGCCTGCAGGCACGGCGGAATAACCACAACCCTGTCCGCACCTGAAGGGCGCTCGTCGATGATACAAAAGGTTCGCGTCGATCACTCTTTCGAACGTGAGCGGATTCTGGGCGACAGCGTTCGCAGCGTCGCCGCCGATTTGCGGCTGATCGACCTGCCCGATATCGTCACTTTCCTGAAGTCTGGCCAGATCGGCAGCGTCGGCGCGCTGGTGCAAGCCTCGATCGAGCTGTCCTTCAAACCCGAAACGCTGAAGTTCGGCCATTCGGGGGACGTCTATATCGATTGGGGAAACGAGCCCCGCGTGTCGTTTGACATGGAGTTCCACCACCAGGCCATCCACGTCTATTTCCGTTTGCAGCTCGAAGCGGAAGAGGCGGGCGTCGAGATCACCTACATCTCGTTCGATGGCGAATCGGTCGCGCCGGATCAGAACACCAATCGTCTGCATGACGCGCTCGGCGAAGCCCGCCTGAACTGAAAAGCAAACTGGCGACATGTTCCGCGACATCCCTCCGCCGGGCATCTGTTCAGGCCGACGCAAGCTGGCGCATGCAAACAAGGAGAGAGCCATATCGAGGATCACCGAATGCAGCCGCTGCAACTCTTTGACCTGGCATTTCGCCAAAACGAGTGGCTTACACAGCGCCAGTCGGTGATTTCCCAGAACGTCGCGAACGCCAACACGCCCGGATACAAGGCGAAGGACGTCGAAAGCTTCGAAGACGCGATGCGCAAGTCGGTCCCGATGGCGGTGACGAATGGCGATCATTTCTCGCCGTCCGGTGACGGCTTGGTCCAAGCTCGAGACAACGATTCCCAGCAGGCCGAGGTTCTGATTTCCGGCAACGACGTCAGCCTCGAGCAGGAATTCCTGAAATCGAACGATGTGATGCGCGGCTACAGCATGAACACGCAGATTCTGCGGACGTTCTCCGGCATGCTGCGCACGGTTACGAAAGGCTGAAGATGAGCGATCCTCTCGTCGCATCGACAAGATCCGCGGCCTCCGGGCTCTTCGCGCAGTCGGCGCGCATGCGGGTCGTCTCGGAAAATATCGCCAATGCGTCGACGACCGGCAAGACGCCCGGCGCCGATCCATATCAGCGCAAGACGATCAGTTTTCAAAGCGTGATGGACGAGAACGCCGGCGCCGACCTCGTGCAGGTCGACCAGATCGCACGTGATGAAGCGCCGTTCGAAACGCAATACATGCCCGGCAACGCCGCTGCCGACGGCAATGGCATGGTCAAGATGCCGAACGTCAACATGCTGGTTGAGCTTGCCGACATGCGCGAAGCCTCGCGCTCCTATACCGCGAACACGCAAGTCATCAAGCAGGTGCGCGAACTCGTTTCCATGACCATCGATTTGATGAGGTCGACATGAGCCTATCGATTGCGATGCTGTCTCCCGAGATCAATCGCATCGGCGGCGCCGCGGCGACGAGTGCTCCTGCGATTACGCCGCCCGCGTCCGCCGGCGCTGTGCCCGATACGGGTTTCGCCGATACGCTCGCCTCGATGGCGGCTGATGCGGTTTCGACAATCAAGGCGGGCGAGACGACGGCGACGGCCGGAATGAAGGGGCAGGCGTCGCTGCAGCAGGTCGTGCAGGCCGTCATGATGGCCGAGCAGACGCTTCAGACGGTGGTGGCGGTTCGCGATAAAGTCGTGGGCGCGTACCAGGAAATCAGCCGAATGCAGATTTGAGGACGTAATCGATGAGAGCGCTTTCGATTGCCGCAACGGGCATGTCGGCACAGCAGACCAACGTCGAAGTGATTGCCAACAACGTCGCCAACATCAATACGACGGGCTTCAAGCGCGCTCGCGCGGAGTTCACCGATCTTCTTTATCAGACCGATCGCGCGGCTGGCACCTTGGCGCGCGACGACGACACCATGATCCCGGAAGGCAACCAGCTTGGCCTCGGCGTCCGCACCGTCGCCATTCGCCATCTCTCGATGCAAGGCGCATTGTCGCCGACCAGCAACAAGCTCGACGTGGCGCTCGACGGAAGAGGCTATTTTCAGGTTCAGGGCGAAAACAACGAGATTCTCTATACACGCGATGGCGCATTCAATAAGGATGCGAACGGCCAGCTCGTGACGCTCGATGGTAACGTCGTCATTCCCAACATTACGATTCCTCAGACCGCGACCGACGTTCAGATCAATTCCGCCGGGCAGGTTTACGCGATCATCGGCGCAACCGGGCAGCAACAGCTTCTCGGGCAGTTGGCCATCGCGAACTTCGCGAACGAGACCGGCCTCGATGCGCTCGGCGGCAACATGTTTCGAGAGAACCAGGCGTCGGGCAACGCCGTGATCGGCAATCCCGGCGATCCGGGCTATGGCAAAATTCACCAGGGTTATCTCGAAAGCTCCAACGTCGATCCGGTGAAGGAAATCACCGAGCTGATCGCGGCGCAGCGCGCTTACGAGATGAATTCGAAGGTCATCAGCGCTGCCAGCGACATGTTCAGCACCATCACAAAGAACATGCCATGATGAAATCGCTGGCGCTCGGCGCGCTTATTTTTATCGGGCTAGGCGGCGTCGCATCTGCGGAAGATGCCGTGCGCACGGTCTTCGTGCCGACCAACGTCATCTATCCCGGAGACATGATCACGGCGGATGCGCTCGTCGAGCGCAAAGTTCGCGTCAGCTCCGCCAATGCCGCTGTTTTCGGGGAAAATCCCAAGGATCTGATCGGCAAGATGGCGCGGCGAACTTTGCTGCGCAACGAATACGTGCCGCGATCGGCCGTGCGCGAGCAGGATGCCGTGCTGCAGGGTAAGTCCTACAAAGTCATCTACAATTCGGAGTCGCTTTCGATCGTGGGCGAAGGCATTGCGCAAAAGGCCGGCGCGGTCGGAGAAATCATTCCGGTGCGCAATCCGGCGAGCGGCATCATGTTCAAGGCGCGCGTGCAGGCGGATCAAACCCTGGCGGTCGACGAGCAATGAAAATTTGCGTCGCATTGCTGTTTTTGATTTTCGGAGCGGCCTCTGCCGGCGCCGCGACGCGCATCAAGGACATAACCGACGTCAAAGGCATTCGTACCAATCAGCTTGTGGGCTACGGCCTCGTCGTCGGATTGAACGGAACGGGCGACACGCTGCGGAACTCGCCGTTCACGCAGCAATCCGTGCAAGCGATGCTCGATCGGATGGGCGTCAACATTCGTGGCTCGCAGTATGAGCCGCGCACGCGCAACGTCGCCGCCGTCATGGTGACCGCCGAGCTTCCGCCTTTCGCGACCAAAGGCTCGCGCTTCGACATTACCGTCTCATCGATGGGCGACGCGAAATCGCTTGCGGGCGGCTCGCTGATTTTGACATCGCTATCAGGTGCCGATCAGGTGATCTATGCCGCCGCGCAAGGTCAGGTGACGATCTCCGGTTATCTCGCGAAGGGCGCGGCCGAAAGCATCACGTCAGGCATTCCGACGCGCGGACGCATTCCGAACGGCGCGATTGTCGAACAGAACGCGCCCGGGATGTCCATCGAGGGGATGCCGCTGGTCCTCGAATTGCGCAACCCGGATTTCACGACGGCTATCCGCATCCAGGACGCGATCAACGCCTTCGCCGGCCAGCGCTACGGCATGAAGATCGCGCGGGCCGAAGATCTTCAAAGCATCACGCTCAATCGCCCGCGCGGTCTTTCCGCGACGCGCCTTTTCGCGGAAATCGGCGAAATCAGAGTTGATCCCGATCAGACTGCGCGCGTTGTCATCGACGAAAGAACGGGAACGATCGTCATCGGCAGCGAAGTGCGCATTTCGACGGTGGCTGTCGCGCACGGCAACATTACCGTGCGCGTGAAGGAGCAGCCCAAGGTTTCGCAACCGTTGCCGTTCTCAAATGGTGAAACAGTGACCGTTCCCGATACCGAGGTCGATGTTCACGAGGCTGGCGGCAGCATCGAAACCATACGCGGCGCAAGTCTCAGGGAACTCGTCTCGGCGCTCAATCGCATGGGGCTGAAGCCCATCGGCATCATTGCCATTCTCCAGGCGATGAAGACGTCCGGCGCGCTGCAGGCGGAGCTTGTGGTGCAATGACGATCGCAGCCGCGCAACATCCATCCCGATTATCGCAAGTTGCGCGGTATGGCTGCGTCGCGGCTGTCTTTAGCGTTGCTATCCTGCTTGCTGCACCTGCCTCGGCGACGGGCGACGCCAAACCCGACAAGGATAGAGAGGCCATCGACTCGCTGCCGTTGCCGCCCGCCACGCCGCAGCAGTTGAGTCCAGCCGAGCAATATTGCTCAAGCGTCGTCGATGCGGCTGCCGCGGCGCAAATCGCGCAGCAGACGAGCAATCTCGAAAAGGCGCGCAAGGAGCTCGCCGGCCGCGTCGCAATTCTCGATGCCAAGACGGCGGAGCTGAAAAGCTGGGTCAAGAAGCGCGAAGAGTTTACCGCGCACGCGACGACCGCGCTCTTGGACATTTACAGCAAGATGAAGCCTGACGCGGCCGCGCGTCAGCTGACCGAGATGAACGAATTAACCGCAGCCGCCATCACGGCGAAGCTTTCCCCGAAGGTTAGCAGCCTCATTTTGGCGGAAATGGAGGTAACGAAAGCCTCGCGCATCACGACGATCATTGCCGGCGCTAGCGATGTCGCGGCGAAGCTGGAGTCGATGGCCAATGCCCAGCATCAATAGGCCAAAATCGCGTGCGTTCGCGGCGGCATGTCTGGCGCTTCTGCTGCCGGCATGCGCGATGGACCAGCTGAAAGAGGTCGGCCGCGAGCCGGTCATGTCGCCGGTCGGAAGCGGCTTGCTGCCTGAGCGCCTGCCGCACGTCCAGCTTCCGGTAACGAAGGCCGCTTATACCTCGGGCAACTCGACGTGGCGTGATTCCGGCGCCGATCTGTTTCGCGACGCCCGCGCTTTCAAGAACGGCGACGTCGTCACCGTGAAGGTCCAGATCAAGGATCAGGCGACGCTCGGCAACACGCTCAACCGCAAGCGCGATTCGAGCGTCGGCCTTACGTCCGCACTCGACTATGATTTTGGCTTCGGTGGCGCCGGCGCTGCGGGTTCCGGCAGCTTGAACGGCAATCTCGATCGCACGACGTCCACGGACTCGAAAGGCGGCATCACGCGGTCAGAGAACATCAACCTTCTCGTCGCCGCTGTCGTCAGCGAAGTTCTGCCCAACGGCAATCTGGTCATCAGCGGCACGCAGGAAGTGCGCGTCAACTTCGAGGTTCGCGTCCTGAGCGTGGCGGGCATCATCCGGCCGCGCGATATTTCGACGGACAACCAGATCTCCTACGACAAAATCGCCGAAGCACGGGTTTCCTACGGCGGCAGGGGCCGCGTAATGGAGGTTCAGCAGCCCGCTTATGGCCAGCAGATTCTCGACATCGTAGCGCCGTTCTAGGATCGAGGCGGGACATGGCGCAGGCGCTCATACCAAGTAATGGAATTGCTCCGAGCGCCGGACCGAGCACGGCGGACCTCGTGAAATCCATGATCGCGGCGATTGTTCTCGGTGTCGCGGGCGGTGGCGCGTTCGGATATTTCGCCATTCCGGTCGGCCCCGCGCCGATACCTGTAGAAGACGCAAAACCAGTAAGCATCGCGCCTGAAACGCCGTCGGCCGGACGTTTTCCGAGTGATGCGCTGGAAATTGCAATCCCCTCGATCATCGTCGACTTGAGCGGCGAACCGAAGTCGCGCGTCCGCCTGGACGTATCGATTGTCGCCGTGCACGGCACATCCGAAGGCAGTTTGCTGAAGAACGAAGTCCGCGAGGATATCATCGCCTACCTCAAGGGCTTGACGGTTGCGGACATCCAGGGCGTCAGGGGACTTCAGAACCTGCGCGAGCAACTCGAGGATCGCGCGAGAATCCGTGGCCGGGGCACAGTCCTTGGCTTGCTGATCGGCGGGTTCGTGATCGAATGAGCAAGCGATTAATCCTGCTGGCGCTCGCTCTCTTAGCGCTAACGCCGACGGCGGCGCTCGCCCAGACGATCGACCTCAACACGCTTTTCCCTGCGGGCGACGCATCGGTCTCCGGCCGCATCGTTCAGCTTCTGGTCGTGATGACCGTGCTGTCGGTGGCCCCCGGCCTGCTGATGATGGTGACGTCATTCGCCCGATTTATAATCGCGCTGTCGTTCCTCCGGTCGGGCCTTGGGCTTCAGACGACGCCGAGCAATTTGATTCTCGTCAGTCTTGCGCTGTTCATGACGCTGTTCGTCATGGCGCCGACCTTCCAGGCGGCCTGGGATAATGGCGTGAAGCCAATGGTGGAGAACAAGATCAGCCAGCAAGACGGCTATACGCGCACGACCGAGCCGTTTCGCATCTTCATGAAAGCGAACGTCCGAGAGAAGGACATCGCGATTTTCCAGGACCTCTCGGCGGAGCGTTTCGGCGATGCGAATAAAGCCGGCCCCGACGACCTCCGCGTCCTCATTCCGGCGTTCATGGTCTCGGAACTGCGGCGTGGCTTCGAAATCGGCTTCCTGGTAACGCTGCCGTTCCTCGTCATCGATCTTGTAGTGGCAACGATTATGACGGCGATGGGCATGATGATGATGCCTCCGACCGTCGTGTCTCTACCACTTAAAATATTGTTCTTTGTTCTTGTCGACGGCTGGAGCTTGCTCGTCGGAGCGCTCGTCAAATCTTTCACATAAAGCGGCCGAATTTTCGCGCCGCCGCGGCACCTGGGCTTGGCAATTGTTTTCGCCACGGGCCCGGCTGGTAACCATTAAGAAATAACTCTCCGGTACTTCATTGCCCATGACAGAGTGGTCGAGTCGAACCACAGGCATGAAGCCGATCTGCCAGGCCGGCAAACCCGGTATGTCCCCAGTAACGCGCATATTAAGTGCCGAGTAGAAGGACAAGGGACATGGGCATGAATAGCATTAATACCAACGTTGCAGCGATGACCGCGCTGCAGTCACTGCAGCAGACGTCGAAAGACATGCTGACCACGCAGAGCCGCATTTCGACGGGCTTGCGCGTCGCTTCCGCTTCCGACAACGCCGCTTATTGGTCGATCGCGACGTCGATGCGCTCCGACAACGCCGCGCTTTCGACGGTTCAGGACGCACTCGGCCTTGGCAAGGGCACCGTCAACGTCGCTTACACCGCGATGAACAGCAGCATCGATCTCGTCTCGCAGATGAAGCAGAAGCTGGCCGCAGCTCTCGGACCGGGCGTCGATAAGAGCAAGATTCAGTCGGATATCACGGAACTTCAGAACCAGCTCAAGGGCGTTGCCGATTCGGCAAGCTTCTCTGGCGAGAACTGGCTCTCGGTCGACTCTTCGGTTACCGGCTACAACGCGACGAAATCGATCGTTTCGTCGTTCACGCGCAATTCGAGCGGCACCGTCTCGATCGGTTACATCACGGTCGATACGTCGAAAGCCATTCTGTTCGATGCCAGCACCGGCACCGGAGCCGGCGGTATCCTCGACTCGCAGCGTGATTCGGCGGGCGCCGTTGTCGCGACGGGCGGCACGTCGCTCATGAACATCGACATCAGCAGCCTGACCAACAGCGCTACCGACCAGGCGACGCTCTCGGGTTATGTCCAGGCGGTCTCCAAGGCACTCGACGAAATGACGACTGCGGCGACCGGGCTTGGCGCCAACCAGACCCGTATCAATCTGCAGAGCGACTTCGTGTCGACGCTGCGCGATTCGATCACGACGGGCGTTTCGCAGCTCGTTGACGCCGACATGAACGAAGAATCGACGAGACTTCAGGCATTGCAGGTTAAGCAGCAGCTCGGCGTCCAGGCGCTCAGCATTGCCAACCAGTCGAGCCAGAACATCCTCTCGCTCTTCCGCGGCTGATGAATAAGGTTCGGCGCTGACAGGCTCCGAACCTATCTCACGTCCCTTTCTATCGAGACGGGTCGACGGTCCGCGCTCTGGTTGCTTTTGCAGCCGAGGCGAGGACCGGGCGGCCCGTCACCTTTACACAAGGTTCGCTCTCTACCGTCGGCCTGGAACCATGCCGGTAGGGTCCGAGAGATGGATTTGCGTCAATTCCAGAATCTATATAGCAGTCTCGCAGGTCTGGGACGGCAGCGCTTGATGGCGCTCGGCGCGGCGGGCTTTCTGGTATTCGCGCTGATCTCGATCGGCAGCTATTTTGCCTCGCGCTCGAGCTTCGAGACGCTTTACGTCGGCCTGACCCCGCCGGACATCAGCAGCATGGGTCGCGAACTGGCGCAGGCCGGAATTCCATTCGAAGCCAGCTTGGACGGAACGAAGCTCGGTGTGGCGATCGGGCAAGCCGAACAGGCTCGCGCCTTGCTCGCCGAAAAAGGCCTGCCCGGAAGTCCGAACGCCGGCTACGAACTCTTCGACAAACTCGGCGCGCTGGGTCTTACCTCGTTCATGCAGGAAGTGACGCGTGTCCGCGCACTTGAGGGCGAGCTTTCGCGCACGATCCAATACTTGAAGGGCATTCGCGCCGCTCGCGTACACATCTATCTGCCGGATCAAAACGGCTTGCGGACAAAAAAGCAGACGCCGACGGCATCTGTCGTCATTAAAACCGACGTCGCGAGCGATGCAACGCCGGCGCCCGCCATCAAGCATCTCATCGCAGCGGCCATTCCGGACATGAAACCGGAAGACGTCCAGGTTATAGGCACGGACGGAACGTTACTCGGCGGCAGCGGCAGCGCGACCGGCGATGTGCCGGTCCAAATGCTCGATCTCGAGCGCACGATCTCGAAGCAGGTGCAAGATAGCGTGCGTCGCGCCCTGTCGCCGTACCTCGGCATCGACAATTTCGAAGTGAGCGCGATCGCGCGCCTCAACATCGACAAGCACCAGACGACCGAGACGAAATATGATCCAGAATCCAGGGTCGAACGGTCGACGCGCGTCATCAAGGAAGCACAAAGCTCGACCGATGGTTCCGGCAAAACCGATGTCAGCGTCGAGCAGAATATTCCCAACGAGGCTCCAACTTCAAAAGAGCAAAGCAAGCGGGCGCAGGACCGAAAAGAGGAAACAACGAACTACGAAATCAGTTCGCGTTCCGCCTCGACCACGAGCGAAGGCTATAAGGTCGACAGTATTTCGCTTGCTGTTGTCGTCAACAAGAAGCGCATAGCCGAAATCATCGGCAAGGATGCCAAAAGCGAAGACATCGACAAGCAGGTTGCCGAAATAGAGAAGGTCGCGCTGTCCGCCGCGGGTCTCGATACCAAGCGCGGCGATCGCATCAGCGTAGCGGCGGTTGAATTCGCGCAATCGCCCTTCGGCGAAACCTCGGCGTCGAGCAGCGACTGGACCCCGATGCTGATGGGGCTTGCCGGAACCGGAATAAAGTCGCTGACCATCCTTCTCGTCGCGGCCATCGTCGTGCTCGCCGGATTCAAACCCGTGATGCGGATGCTGCTGACCGGCAGCGCGACCGCTATCGAAGGCGGCTCGATCGCGGCGCTCTCAGGACCGGCGATGGCGGATGGCGTCACCGCGCCTCTCGACATGCCGGAGATGGCGTCGCCGCTGCTCGAACCTGGGGCCAATCCGTTCGAAGCCGATTTCGGTTCGTCGGGCTTTGCCGGCGACGGGTTTTCGTTAGGCCGTTCGCTGGCGTTTGGCCCCGTCGAAAAGCTCGGCGCGATCATCGATCGCGATGAAGATCAGGCCACGGCCATCATGAAGCATTGGGTCAAGAACGGATGACGGCCAGGGCGCTCAGTCGGGCATTTCCGATGCTTTCGGACTTCGATAGTCCGCACGCCGGCGAGGCGAAGCCCGACCACGAAACCGAACTCAAAACCGCATTTGACGACGGCTATCAGCAGGGACTCTCCGAGGGGCGCGCCGAAGCCCAGGCCGACGCGGACGTGAGACTTGCGGAAGCGGAGACGCTGTTTCTCGAACGGCTGAATCTCGAACGAAATGGTTTCCGGCAAGAATGCGCCGACGTTCTTGCTGCGCGTTTGGACGGCGCAGTGAAGCTGATCGAGCGCAGTGTCGGAGAGCGCGTCGCAACGCTTCTTCGCCCGTGGCTGGTCGAGCAATTGCGGGAGCGCGCCATGCGAGACCTGGAAGGCGCCATCACGCGAGCGCTCGTCGAAGGCGCCAAAGTTCATATCGAAGCTCCTGCCGAAATGTTGCAGCACCTGCGCGGCTCGTTGCCGAACGATGCGTTTCAGATCGGCTATTCGGAAAGCGCGTCGTCCGACGTGCGCGCACACATCGAGGATACGGTCATCGAAGCGAACATTGCCACATGGATCTCGGAGCTTGAGGCGTCGACATGAGCAATGGCCAGGAAGACGTTTCATCGCAACCGCTGGTCATTGTACGTCGTCGCCGCAGCCACGAAGAAGAGCATCACGGCGGCGTCTGGAAGATCGCCTACGCCGACTTCATGACCGCCATGATGGCGTTCTTCCTCGTCATGTGGCTGATCAATGCCGCCGACAAGAAAACCATTGTCCAGGTTGCGGCCTACTTCAATCCGATGCGCCTGACGGATCGCTTTGCTGCGCCCAAGGGTCTTGAAGACCTGAACGAAATCGATACCAAGCAAAATAAGGAAAATAGCGAAAAAGGCTTAAGCGAACAGCCGGATCAAAAACAAAAGCTTAGCCCGCCCAAGGCAACCAAAGCCCACGTCGGCGAGGCGATGGACGAGGAGGCGCAAAAGACAAGCGCTGCAGCCGGTGGAAAAAGTTCGCAAGCGCAGAAAGAAGAAGCGCTCTTCGACAATCCAGGTGAGCTTCTGGATAAGCTCGCGGATGAAGCCAAAACTAGTCAGGCCATGACGGCGGCGAGTTCAGTTGACGGCAACATCAGCGATCCGTTTGATCGCGCCGATCGCCGGACTGGAAAATCGTCGGCCACCGAAAAACCCGCGACGCAGCCGCTTCCGGCCGCTCCCGTGCCTCAAGCGGAAACATCGAAAGCGTCCCCGCCGCCCTCCGGCGTGTCGGGTAAGGACGCAATGAAGAATGCGCGTTCGCCGGAAGCGCAGGACACGAAGCAAGCCAGAGCCGCGGTCAACGCCAAGGATCAGAGCCAGGCCGCAAATGCGCCGAAGCCGTTAGAGACCGCTGATAAAGCCGCCGAAGAAAAAGCCAAAAAGTTGCAAGACGATATCAGCAGCGCCTTGGCGAAAGGCTCTCGCGCGGCGCCCGAGATCGAGGTGAAAGCGACGTCCGAAGGGCTGCTCGTCAGTCTGCTCGATGGCGCCAACTTCGGCATGTTCGAAGTCGGCTCCGCAAAGCCGCGTCCGGCGCTGGTTCTCGCCATGAGCAAGGTTGGCGACGTTCTGAAATCCTTGCCCGGCAGCATCGTTGTTCGCGGTCATACTGACAGCCGCGCCTATAAAAATGGCAATTACGACAACTGGAGGCTTTCCGCCGCGCGCGCCCAAATGGCTTACTATATGCTTGTGCGCGGAGGCATTTCGGAAACGCGTTTCACGGCGATCGAAGGCCGAGCCGACCGAGATCCAAAGATCCCATCCGATCGCGAGGCGCCGGAAAACCGCAGGATCGATATCCTCATCAAAGAGGCAAAGAAATGAAGCGCCTGGCAATGATCGCCGGCGCTGCGGTCGTGCTTTCCGGCATAGGGGCAGGCGCGTACGTCTATCTGATGCCGATGCTAACCGCGAGTTCCGCGACACCAGCTGCACCTGCAAATGCCAGAATGGAAGCAGCCATTGGCGGTCTCGGCGTCAATACGCAAAAAGGTGCCGATCTCGGCCGGTTACTGGAACGGTTGGGCGCCGTCCAGGATCGTGTCGTGCGCGGCGATGACGGCGCGCTTGCGGATCAAGGCCGGCTCCTGACGGAAATCTCCGCCGTCTTGCGCAATTTCGAAAAGCTTGATTGGGACAATCATTCCCAAGTTCGCGACGCGTTCGTTTACGTGCTGAGCGGTGGCGACTACGGCGTATTGAAGCCGGTAGCCGACGATGAGACGCGCTATGAGGCCGACCGCACGCTGGCGCAAGGCATCATCAAGTATGCGCAGGGTCAGACGAACGCGGCGCGAAAACTTTGGGTCGACGTCGATCCGCGCTCCCTCGACGTCAGCCTGGTCGGGCCCTTCGCATTGGCGCGAGCGTCTCTTTACATCGGCAACGACGACGAAAAAGCCCTCGCGCTCCTCGATGAAGCACGTCTCGCCTGTCCTCATACTGCCATCGAGGAAGCGGCCGTTCGGCGCGAAATTCCGGTTCTCGTCGGCAAGGGCGATACGCCCCGCGCCATGCTGCTGCTGACCGACTATCTCCGGCGCTTTGGAAAATCCATCTACGCCCGGAAACTCTTTCGCGACTTTTCGGTCGCCGCCTCCAAGCGCGATGAAGTCGATAGTCGCGATATGGTCGACAAACTCACGGCGGCAACATCGACCGCAGATCGTCAGTCGAGAATTGATCTGCTCCTGGCGATGGCTGCGGAAAGCCTGCCGTCCGGCCGGATCATTTTCGCACGAGCCGCGGCGAGCGAAGCTCTGTCTTTAAAGCCGGATAAGCCCGAAGATCTTGTCCGAGCTACGCTTTATGAAGCTGCGGCGAACGCGCCGACAACGCGCGCGGCCGATGCGCTGACGGCCTTGCATCAAATCACGGCTGATCGCCTTTCGGGCAACGACGTCGAAATTCACGAGGTCGCGGGATACATCGCGAAAACCGTCACGCTGGATAAATTTGCGACAGGAAACGAGACCCGCAATGCCGGTGATAAAGCGGGCGCTGAAAATTCGAGTGCGCCGCACGAGTTGTCGCGCGTTTCGAGTGCCGTCAAAAGCGCCGATGCCGCGATCGAAGAAGCCGATATGATCATGTCCGGGAATATAAAATGACCGAAGTCGCTTCTCGCGCCGCGCAGGGCCAAAGCATTATCGATACGATTTCACGGTCGGGCTCGTCGAAACCGGGTGCGCAAATGCGCGCCGCCTCGAGGTCGACCCCAAAGGCGCACGATGCCGATGTGGCGGACGATCAGGTGCGCGATCGTCCCGCCGACAAGGCAGACGTCCGTGATCAGCGCGCCGCTTCAAAATCGGTCGATACATCCGCGAAAGTTTCGGAAAAGCCCCATCGCGAAAACGAAGGGGATGATGGTTCGGAAACATCTTTCGAGGCGACCATCGACACGCTCGGTAGCCAAGCGTCCTCCGGAAATGCGCAAGCCACGATTTTGGCAAATCCGCCCACCGTATGGAATACGGCACCTGCACAAGGGGCCGCGCAGGATCAGACGTCGAACGACGACAGCCAGAGCGCCGCGCCGAACGTCAAGAGCGCGACAATTCCAGGTCACATACTCAAGCAAGCCAGCATTGTTGCGTTGCTGGACGCCAGGCAGCGGCTGATGGCGGCGCAAGACACGACGCCCGCGACTAAGCCAGCGGTCGAAGAAACAGTCACGGCACCGATTGCGGTTCATTCGCGCGAAGCGCACTGGATTTTCGACGATCCAAATGCCGGATCGCGCGCCAGAGTTTCTGAAACTTCGGCGAACAAGGGAATTACGGAAAACCCGTTGTCTGCATTGGCCGCCGCTACGGCGAGCAAAAGCGATGACGGCATGGCCAAGCTCTCCAGCGATATGACGCTCGCGGCGCGAGCAGAGCAGACGCCTGCGGCTGATGCAGCGCCACAGCAAAACTTCAACGGCGCCCAGGGTGGCAGATCAGGCTCGCGCGAGCAGTCTGGGTCCAGCGACGCAAGCCCACGCCGAATTTCGGACGCGTCCGCCGTGGCGCCCGCCGAGCACATCACCCACGAAACCCCGGAAACACCGGATATCATGTCCGCTGCCACGCAACAGGTTCGTAGCGGCGTGCTGACGGCTCTTGCCGACGATAGCGGCAGCGCCGAGACCTTCAGTCCGCGACAGATACCGGACCGGCCGCCCGTCGCAGGGCAGGTTTTGAGAACGATCGATTTGACGCTCTCCCCACCTGATCTCGGAACGGTGAGATTGAAGCTCACTCTCAAAGCCAGCGCTCTCGATATCAACGCCGAAACGTCCAAGGCGGCGACGGCCAAACTTCTTGACGACGACCGCAAGGGCTTGGAGCAAAGCCTGCGCGATGCGGGCTACGATGTGAAGAGCCTGAAAGTCTCCGATATTTCCGCAAGCTTTAATTCAAACTTGAACAGTTCTCTGAACAACGGCGGCTCGTCGTTCCAGGACGGAAGTCAGGCGCGCGCGAACCTAGGTGGACGGCAAGACGACGGCATGCCGCGGCGTGAGGGTGGAATGCCCGATCAGTCGCAGCAACGACGGCGCGATGACAGTCAAAAGTCATCTGCCGCCGAGGTTGCGAGCGGGCGGCAGGCGAATGCGATCTATATTTAGGATCCGTTGATATGACGCAGCAGGAAGTGCTCGGCACGGGATTGCGAGGCCCGTTCGATTTGGTCGCCGACACGATCGAAGAAGAGCTGGTCGAGAATTGCCCTGGTGCTTATGCCCTGGGCTTCATCGATAATTTCGGCCGCTTTTCAATTACGTTCGTTGGCAGCGACGGCAACGATCTGAAAGCAGTATTAAAGCAGCGAATTGGCACGGCTTCGCAGTTCAAGTTCCGTCATTTCGCTCAGCCGCAGCAGGCCTTCGAAAAAGAATGCGAGATGTTCCACCAGTTCATGCCGGTTGGAAATTTTCTGCACCCTGGCCGGCCAGCGGGGACGGATTGGACTTGCCCGAAATGCCGGAGATAGGACGCGGGCCCTCGATGAGGTTGACGAGATCCGCGAGGGCCTGATGATAACCCGAATGCCAGTACGCGCATTCCGTTGTGTCGCGATCGAGATGGCGATGCTCGCGCAGCTGGCTTGACCAGACGCCGTCGAGCCGCTCTCCAAGGCCCGTCATGCGCGCGCGCAGGATTTGCAAATCGACTCTATTCTCGCTCATCGTAGTCCCCGTGATTTCGATCGGCCGTCTCGAGCCATACCGGAGACCATACGCGATATTCGTCGCAACATCGCGAACGGGGCAGGTCGCATTTTAACAAAGTCTGGCTACCGGTCGTTAACCGTTCGAGCGGCGAAGCTTGGCGAGATGCCGGTCCATAAGGTCGTTCGCGATCATCATGCGTTGTGTCGCGATATCTCTGAGGTCGGCAGGCACGCGATCGGGATGATTGCGCAGCGCGAATTCTCGCCGGAGCATCGAGATTTCGCCTTCCGTCGCATCGGAATGCAGCCCGAGCTCGCTCAGAATTCTGTGCGGATCGAGCAAGGCCGCGAGCGGGATTTCACTCTCGTCGCGGTAGGCCATTTGCCGAGCATCGCGATGGTATTCTTCGCGCCGAGGCAACGCGCGAGCCTGCGCCGCAACGTCCCATGCGGCTTCGAGACTGCCGATGGAGAAGCGATGCAAAGGCTGCGGGATTTCTCCCGCCTCATCGGCGTCATTGAAGAAATCCGTAAGAAGCGCCTCGAAATTCGAGGGCAGCGGCGTGCGAATGCGCATGATACGTCTAAAGCTGACCCTGGCCTCAACGTTGAATTAACACGCGCGCCTTGCGGAACGCTTACGTCGCGCGGTGATGCGTTAAGAGCGCCGCGTCGACTTCTGCAGCGTAACGGCTTTCCCGAAGAACGCGCTGCCGAGGTTCTCGAAGTCGAGGCGATCATCGACATTCATGACCGGGCTGCGGAAGGCAAGACCGATATATTTGTCTTTTATCCACGAGACATGCCCGTCGACGGGCGTGCCATCGAACAGGGTCAAAACAACCCGCTCGTCGATGTTGGGTACAGCTCCGTCGATAATGCGGATCTTCGCCCCCGTCTCAGACAAATCGACGAGATCGCAAATCATGTTGGCGTTGCGAAACCGCATCGCCGCATGTTGGCTTGCCGAATAGCGGAAATCATTGCGTCGCTCGAACCCGCGCACGTCCTCAGCCGTCGCGATGTCACGGTTGAGCGCCTCCCGGCGAATCTTGCGCGTTTTCGTCTGTTTCATCACACTCAATTTCTGTGATGCGCCGTAAGGCCGGGAGCCCGACTGGGCACAAATACGACGATGAATATCACCCCGTATTGAAACGCAAATTCTCTACGATATCGCTATTTAAATTATTCGAATTGAACGCATCGATTTAATATTTGAGAAGCATGTCAATGGCGGGCCGTCCCACAGGTGCCGCCGCGCGCGGACGGGATTATTTCAACGCCGAGCGCATACAACTATCGAGGCTTATGAATTAAACTCTTCAAGTTGATTTGGTGTGTTATTTGCGACGCATGCAATTACGAAATAATTGTTAATAAGTCACATGAATCACTGTATCTCCTTGAAAAGTGGGGAATTGAATTACGGCGGGGAGGCTTGATGTTCGTAGTTTTGGACGACCGGTCCACGGTCGCGGGGGGCTGCGTCGCGTGTTTCGAGCGCGAGGGCATAGCAGCAGTTGCAGTTGATCCGGTCGAGTTTCCCGAATGGTTTGAGTCGGTTAACGATTCCGACCTCTCCGTCATCGAAGGCTTCCTGATCGGTTCGGTCGAACATCGGCGGCAAATATCATCCCGCGTCCGCGCACGATGCCGGGCGCCCCTTATCGGTCTGATCGAAGCACGAGCGTTGAGCGAAACGCTCGATCTTTTTTCGCTCGGTTTTGACGATGTGCTCGCCAAGCCATTCCACGTCCGCGAGATCCTGGCGCGCAGCGGTGCGATCCGCCGCCGGATGAAGATGGCCGAGCAATGCGTCGACATCGCGGGCATCCGGATCTTTTTCGATGGCCGCGACCCGCTGGTGAACGGCGAGGTCCTGGCGCTGCCGCGACGCGAGCGTAGGATCCTCGAATGCCTCGTCCTCAGCCGCAACACGCGCGTAACGAAGACCCAGATCTTCAATCGCGTCTACGGCATCTTCAACGATGAGATCCACGAGAACGTCATCGAGAGCCACATCAGCCGTCTGCGCAAGCGGTTGAAGCAGCGGCTCGGTCACGATCCCATCGATTCCCAGAGGTTCCTCGGTTACCGCCTCAAGGAATTTTCCGGAGAGGCGCAAATGTCCTCATCCGAAGAGACTGCAAACAGTCTCACGCAAGGCCCGAATGCTTCTCTTGAGCAATCTATCATTCCCGAGCAGGAGAGTGCCGATGGGGCTTTACGGATTAATGACTACCAGCATCTCAGGCATGGCTGTCCAGTCTGACCGTATGGGAACCGTCGCGGACAACATCGCGAACGTCAACACGACAGGATACAAGGAAGCTTCCGCGGAATTTGCGACGCTCGTCGCGGAAGGTCACGTTGCATCCTACGTCCCCGGCTCCGTCTCGACCATTGCCCGCCGTGCCATCACGCACCAGGGCGACTTGACCTATACGAACTCGCCGACCGACTTGGCCGTTAGCGGCAACGGTTTCTTCATGGTCCAGAGCCCGTCAGGAACACCTTACCTGACGCGCGCCGGCAGTTTCATTTCGACGAACGGCGAACTCGTCAATGCCGCCGGATTTACATTGCTCGGATACGATCTTCTGAACGGTGGAAGCACGTCGGTCATCAATAGCGCCGCTGGTCTGGTTCCGGTCGGCACTGCAAGTCTCGGATTGAAAGCGACGCCATCGACGTCAGGTAACTTCCAAGTCAACCTGCCCTCCGATGCCGACGTCTCGACCAGCCTTCCATCCGCGAACGCGGCTGGCGCCGATTTCGCAGGCAAGACGTCGATCATCACTTACGATAATCTCGGTCATAAGGTTACGCTCGATATTTACTCGGCGAAGACTGGTCCCAATCAGTGGGAAATCTCGGTCTATGACAATGCCGGAGCCAGCGCTGGAGGCGGATTCCCATATACGGCCGCATCGCAACTCACGACGCAGGCGCTGACGTTCAGCGGAACCACCGGAAAATTGACATCGCCGTCGCCCGCAACGCTTTCGGTCAACGTTCCCAATGGCGCAACGTTGAATTTCAATATGGGCAATACTACGCAGCTCGCCGGCGCCTACATTCCGGTCGACGCCACGGCAAACGGCAACGGACCGTCCGCGGTCGATCGGCTCGAGATCAGCGCGCAAGGCATCGTCACCGCCGTCTATGCTGACGGTTCCCGCGTCGACGCTTTCAAAATTCCGTTGGCGAACGTCGCCAGTCCCGACAACCTGACGGCAATTTCCGGGAACGTGTTCGCGACGAACAAGGAATCGGGCGACCTTCAGCTCGGAACCGCGAACTCCGGATCACTTGGAAAAATCGTTTCCGGTGCTCTTGAAAAATCGAGCGTCGATCTCGCCTCCGAGTTGACGACGATGGTCGAAGCGCAACGCAGCTACACGGCAAACTCGAAGGTGTTTCAGACCGGCACGGAGCTGTTGGACGTGCTCGTCAATCTTGTCCGGTAGCCGGGAGTTCTAGGGGAAGGTCCCGCATATGTCGTTGACGCTGAGTACCGACACGGCGCGCTCAAGTCTGCAGGCAACGTCCGAGCAAATCTCGGTGGTGTCGCGCAACATCGCGCGCGTTCACGACGCAGACGCAACACGCAAAACCGCGACGCTCGTCAGCGGCCCAGGCGTCGGCGTCAGCGTTCCCCGTATCGATCGCACGTCGGACCAGCTGCTTTTCAACACCTACCTGACGGCCAATTCGGCGAGCCAGGCGCAGACATCGATCGCGTCTGCGCTCGGCCAGATGCAACGTACCGTCGACGATACCGATCAGGAGCACTCGCCCGCGGCGTTGATGTCGAAGCTGAGCGCGACGCTTCAAACTTATTCCGGAGATCCACAGAACCCTGCGGTTGCCGCAAGCGTCGTTTCCGCCGCTAAGGATGTCTCAAACGCGCTCAATTCCGCATCCAACACGGTCGCGCAGGTGCGGCAGCAGGCCGATGCTGACATCGCGACATCCGTCGCCAACATCAACGATCTGCTCGCGCAGTTTCAGAATCTCAACAACGAGGTCGTCCGCGGATCGAGCAATGGTCGGGATATCACGGACATCCTCGACTCGCGCGACGCGGTCCTGAAGCAACTTTCGAGCGAAGTCGGAATTCGAACCGTTTCGCGCGATTACGGCGACGTGGCGATCTATACCGATAGCGGTGTGACGCTGTTCGACAAGGTGCCGCGCGCAGTCACGTTCCAGCAGACGCAGAACCTTGCAGCCGGAGCGTCCGGCGCTGCCGTCTATGCCGATGGCGTTCCGATCGCAGGGACATCGCATATCCTGGAGATTCAGTCCGGCAAGCTCGCCGGATTGATGTCCGTTCGCGACGACATCACGGTGACCTACCAGAGCCAGCTCGATGAGATGGCAAGGGGGCTGATCAACGCGTTTTCCGAAACAGACCAATCCGCAACGCCGACGTTGCCTGCGGCCACCGGTCTCTTTACGTATTCTGGTGGACCCGCGCTCCCGACCGGCGTGGTCGCTGGCCTCGCAAGCTCAATCAAAATCAACGCGGCCGTGGATCCCGGCCAAGGCGGCAATGCCGAGTTGATCCGCGACGGCGGGATCTCGGGCGCGAGCTACAAGTATAATGCGGCGAATGCGCCGGCATTTACGGATCGCATCCAGGGCCTGATTTCAAGTCTGAACTCAGGGCAAGCGTTCGATGCTTCAACGCAGCTCCCATCGTCGTCGTCGGTGATGGATTACGCAAAAAACTCGATTTCCTGGCTTGAGGCGCTGCGCCAGTCGGCAACTGCCGAGGCCGACTATCGAAGCACTGTTGCGCAACGCGCCACGTCTTCGCTCTCGCAAGCGACTGGTGTCAATCTCGACGAGGAAATGACCAATCTTCTCGATCTGGAAAGGACGTTCCAAGCGTCATCGCGGCTGATCAATACCGTCAACGAAATGCTTTCAACTCTCATCCAGTCATTGAGCTAAAATCATGCTCGCACCGACGTTCATATCGACGGCAGCTTTATCGAGCGAGACAAAAGCCTCGATCGCGAGAATTCAGCAACGCCTTGTCGATGCTCAGAAGGAACTCGCGACCGGGCGTCATGCGGATGTCGGGCTGACACTCGGCGCCCAGACCGGAGTTGCCGTCTCGCTGCGCCAGGACATGGCGCAAATCAAGTCGATCAAAGATACCAACTCACTGGTCCTGACGCGTATGCAAGCGTCGCAGGCGGCGCTTAATACGCTCGCAACGACGAGCCAGACGTTCTTGAACGCGCTGACGCCGGCTCAGTCGACAGGCACGATGCCCGATACGATCCTGCAGCAGGCCAACGCAGCGATGCAGTCGCTTCAGGACCAGCTCAATTCGTCGATGAACGGTCAGTATCTCTTCGCGGGCATCAATTCCGACGTCAAGCCGCTCGATAATTTTTTCGCAAATCCTCCGGCAACGAGCACGCAAGCGGTCAGCGCCGCATTCGCGGCAAAGTTCGGCATGACGCCGGATGATCCGGGCGTCTCCGCGATCTCGGCTTCCGATATGCAGGATTTCCTCAACAACGAGTTCGCCAATCTGTTCTCCGATACGAACTGGTCGGCGAGTTGGTCGGATGCATCCGACAAATCCGTAAACAGCCGAATCTCGCGAACGGAAACGGCGAATACCTCCGTCACGGCGAATGACCCGACCTTTCGGCAGCTAGCCCAGGCGTTCGCGATGGTCGCGGGCCTCGGATTCCAGAATCTCAATAGCGCTGCGCAGAAAGTTGTCATGCAGCAGGCGACGCAACTTGTCAGCAACGGCATCGGAGGACTGACGAAGGTTCAGTCCTTTCTTGGCGTGACGCAGCAGCGCGTGTCCGACGCAAACGATCAGATCGATACGCAGGTAGATTTTCTCAGCAAGTCGATCGGCGGGCTTGAATCGGTCGATCCTGCCGAGGTGACGACGCAAATCTCCGATCTCTCGACCGCGCTCGAAGCTGCCTACAGCGTTACGAATAGACTGAGCAAGCTAAGCATCATGGACTTCCTCTCGTGACAACCCGGCGCATGCAGCACCGAATGACCGGACTGAAACATGTATAAGTTCTCATATGAAGAGACGTTGAGTGACTCGGCTGGTCGCAAGCGCGAAAACGAGCGTCTTGCGATCGAGCAGTCGGTCTCCATGCTCAGATCCGCGGAAAAGGCCGGCGCGAATTCGCGCGAGGCCGTCGACGCAATCTGCTTTCTTAATCGGCTTTGGAGCTTCCTTCTTGAAGATCTCGTCAAGCCTGAGAACGCGCTTCCCGATGATATCAGAGCCAATTTGATATCGATCGGAATCTGGATGTTAAAAGAGGCGGACGCCATCAGCAGTGGAAGATCAAAGAATTTCTCGGGGCTGATCGACATCTCGAACGTCATCGCGGAAGGTCTGTGATGGCCGGCGGATTGAAAATCACCCTGCGTGCCGGCGAGCGCATTTTCGTAAACGGTGGCGTGCTCAAGGTTGATCGCAAAGTCAGCATCGAGCTGATGAACGACGTCATCTTTCTCCTCGAGCAGCACGTCATGAAACCCGAGGAAACGACGACGCCACTCCGCCAGCTCTACTTCATGGTGCAGATGATGCTGATGGACCCGGCGCTGCACATGAAAGCGCGCACGATGGCGAAGGAGTCCGTCGCAAGTCTTCTTCTCAGCATCAGCGACGGAAAAATGCTGCAGAGTTTGGTCGAAGTGAGTGATTTGCTCGACACGGATCGGGCGTTCGAAGCTTTGAAGAAAGTACGTATGCTCCTTCCGTTGGAGGCTGCAAGCGCAAGGACGCATGAACCGAGCAAGGAGGTCGCATGACCACGATTCCCGCAACAGGCAATTCGTCTGGAACGCAAAACACGGCGTCAAACGACGCAACCAAAAATTCCACCCTGAACTATAATGATTTCCTGAAGCTCATGGTGGCTCAGCTCCGGAATCAGGATCCGTTGAATCCGACGGACTCCACCGAATACATGTCGCAGATCGCGCAATTCTCGAGTGTTGAGCAAGGTATCAATACAAATGCCAAGCTCGATCAGCTTCTCGTGAATTCGAACATTTCCCAGGCGAGCACGATGATCGGATTGTCGTTGACCTCGGCGGATGGGTCTGTCTCCGGTGTCGTCACGTCGGTGCGCATTGATTCCTCCGGCTCGACGGCAATCCTCAATAACGGCAAGGAAGTTCCAATCACCCAAGGCGTCGTATTGGGGTATCAATGACAGAGGGTGACGCGCTCGGGATTGTTCAACAGGCGATCTGGTTGACGATCATCCTTGCTGGCCCCGTGATCGCGTCCGCGATGATCATCGGCGTCGGCGTCGCTTTTTTTCAGGCGCTGACGCAGGTCCAGGAGATGACGCTGACGTTTGTGCCGAAGATCATCGCCGGATTTCTCATTATTCTGATGACCGGAAGCTATAGCGGAAGCTTGCTGAAGGTATTTACCGAGCAGTTATACCTTCGAATTGCGACTGGTTTTAAGTAGCGGTCAATGTTTCCAATTGTGCTTGATATGTCGCGGCGGTGCCGAGTTTAACAGCCATATCCAATTCCGTGAACTTGCCGATAATGGTAATAGAAAAGCGGGAATTAAACAGCTACGGCGTTTTCTAATATCGCAACCGAATATATTGCAATCTTGATTGAGCAGGACCCATGGGCACGATAACATCCAGGCAGTTCCCATTTTCCGCCGTGATCATGCTGATGAGCCTTTTTGCAATCGGCTCTGCGTATTTTCTTTGGACCTTGTGGATGCGCGCCGACTTCGGCCTTTCGACTTGGGCGGACTGGTCGGACGTCAGCTGGCAAGTTGCGGAAGTCGATTCTCGCGGCCGCATCATTCGCCTTGGGTCGCATCCAATGGCGATCGCGATATTGGCGGGAACGATCTCGGTTTGCTTCGTCGCGTTCGTGGCTGGAGCCTGGCAGTTCCTCACCGGCAATGAAATTCGCCGAAAAAAGGACAACGATGCAGCTTCAAGCCGGATAGAGAAAGTCGGGCAGGAGCTTGATGACGAAGTTTTAGTTCTGTTAGGCCTGTTGAAGCAGCATACGGATGTCAGTAGTCTGCATTCTGAAGCGTTGGCGAAGGTCAACAAGGCGCTTCCGTCGTTAACAACGACCGAGCAGGTGAGAGCCGTCGTGCAGCGGCTCATTAGCGAGAATTCCAGAATTCGCAGCGAAGTCGACGTGCTGAACGCGCGCCTTCACCAGTCGCAAACGCAGATCGAGAAATTGCGATCCAGCCTGAGCGAAAGCCAGCATCTCGGTATGCTCGATGCGGTGACGCAATTGAAAAACCGGCATTGGCTCGAAGCCAACTTGCGGCGAGAGGTCAAGGCAGCGTCCGAACTCAATGAGCCGCTTTGCCTGATCATGGCCGATGTGGATCATTTCAAAAAGATCAACGACAGTTTCGGCCATACCGTTGGCGACGAAATTCTACGGCGCTTCGGTGAGCTACTGTCGAAGAACATCAAGGGTCGCGATACGGCGGTTCGATACGGCGGTGAGGAGTTCGTCGTCGTTCTGCCGCAAACGCAAATTGATGGCGCGGATAACCTTGGCGAACAGATACGCGGCGAGCTACAGCGCAAGAAGTGGATGCATCACAAGACGGGTAAGCCGATTGGCACGGTCACCGCGTCCTTCGGCATCGCCGAGCTTCAACCCGGGGAGGGGCCCGAGTCGCTGCTCGAACGCGCCGACGCGAAGCTCTACGAGGCAAAAGCGGCCGGTCGCAATTGCGTCAAATCGGATAGTGACGAATAAATCGAGGACATAATCCGTCCTCAGCCGGCAATCAAAGGGTCATCATCCGGCAACGGGCTGTCAAAGCGGATGCCGGATTTGCCATCCTTCGACCAAACGATCAAACCTGGCAATTTACGTCCGTTTCGTAAAGTCACGACGACCGCTTCTTTCAAGCGAAAATCGCGATCGCAATCGACGCTCAAATCGTTCCTCGAGGTGTCGCGCGCGAAGGCTGCGATTGCGCCTGCTTGCGAGAAGATCTTGCAGGACTGCAGCGTGATAAATCGCGGAATTTGGCGCCGTTGCGGAAGAATAGGCAAAGCCACTTCGCCCTGTTGATTGACGCAGGTCTGCAATCCCGACATGGCCTCTTTCAGAAATTTACTAAGCACCAGAGCATTTCCGGTGTACGCGCCGTTGAGCCTCCAGCGCGTCTCGGGTTCCATTTCCAACGCGGCTTCGCGGCAATCCTCTGCAAGCTTGCGCCACACGACGGCGATCTGTTCCAATTTGGCGAGCGGAATTTGCGGCGCGACGAAAATTCCTGCGCTGTTTATCAGCGGCAGCGCGAGCTTCTTGGCATCGGCAAGGTTGAAATAGGCGCGTGCAACGGAAGCCGCGAGATCGCGCGGCAATCCGATGTCCTGCCAGGAGCGTAACGCAACCTTGACCACGGGCGCCTCGACAGGGACCAAGTTGCTGCACGCTCTCAGCATCCAGCTTCGCCGCGAAGCGAGGCTCGCGTTCATGCAGGATGCGATGGCGCCGATTTGCAACGCCGTCCAATGAAACTCGCAAACGAGCGCTTCGAACCGCGCGAAGCCGTCCGTCGGATCACTCGTCGGCGGAAGCGCCCGCCGCGGTTTGGCAGGTTCAGAAGATTTTAGTAACGCCCCCAGCATAGCCGCGTCCCCACATAATGGCAGCTCGCACGCGCCCTGCGCCGCCCGTCACGGCCTCAAAGCGGATGCGAAAATAACTCTCGAATTTTTTCCGAAGGAACCGCCGGAGAGAACAGGAAACCCTGTGCTTCGATGCATCCCTCGGCGCGTAACAAATCCAATTGTTGTTTGGTTTCGACGCCCTCCGCGACGCTCGTCATTCCGAGATTGTAGCCCAGCTGAATAATGGAGCGTCGAAGTGTTGCCGAACGTTTCTGATTGGCGGTGTTCGACACGAACGATCGATCGATTTTGATTTTGTCGAACGGGAAACTTTGCAGATAGCTCAGAGAAGAAAACCCTGTCCCGAAGTCGTCGATCGCAAAGCGCACGCCGAGCTTCTTCAGGCGCTCGAGCGTCACAGCCGCACTGTCGCGGTCCTTCATCAAAAGCGTCTCGGTGATTTCAAGGACAAGCCGCGACGTAGGGAGTCGTTTAGAAAGCGCCAAAACCTTGTCCACGAGGTTCGCGCCGCTGAATTGAGCTGCCGAAATATTAACCGCGATCCAAACGTCGTCGGGCCATCGGCTCGCTTCAGCGCACGCCGTCTTCAAGACCCAGTCGCCGATCTGCCCGATGATGCCGCACTCTTCCGCGACGGGAATGAATTCCGACGCGGAAATAAGACCGCGTTCGGGATGGCGCCAGCGGATCAGGGCTTCGCAACCGACGATCTTAAGCGTCTTTATGTTGACGATCGGTTGATAGTGGAGCTCGAACGCGTTGCTGGCGAGCGCCTCTCGCAATTCAGCTTCCATACGTACGCGCCGCGTTAGACGCTCGTGAATGGAGGGTTCAAAAAATCCGTAAGTGCCACCCGCCGAAGATTTCGTACGCCCGAGAGCGGTGTCGGCATTGCGGATCAAATCCTCGGCGCTGTTTCCGTCTGTTGGCGCGACCGCGACGCCCACCGTGGCGCCAATTGTAATGTTTTTGCCATCAAGCGAGACCGGTTCGGAAAGCGCGGAGACAATGCGTTGCGCCATGACTTCAATGTCGTTGATCGACTTCGGCGCGGCTTGAATGACGGCAAAAGCATCACCACCCAATCTTGCCGCGGTATCGCCCTCGCCAAGCAATCGGTTTAGCCGCTGTGCCGTGCGCTTGAGAAAAGCATCGCCGGCGCGGTTGCCAAAGCTCTCGTTGATCGATTTCAAGTTATCGAGATTGAGACTATGCAGTGCCAAAAGGTCCTGTCCACGCCCGGCAAGGCCGTCACGCAAGCGATCGAGAAGCAGTGAGCGATCCGGCAATCCCGTCAACGCATCGTGATGAAGCAGCCGGCCGGATGTCTCCTGATCGAGTTTGCGATCGGTGATATCCGTCTGCACGCTGACAAAACCGCCGCGAACAAGCGGGATGTGGCGGATCTCGAGTTGGGACCCGTCGGGGCGGCGGCGTTCGATAGTCTGGGGAATTGCGCGGGTTGCGATTTCAATTTGGGTGCGAACGTGCTCTTCGATTTCACCCGGCCCGAATTCGCCACTACTCGCTTCGACGCGATAAATGTCCTCGGCTGTCGGCGGGCCGTTGGCAAACAGGTCTTCGGAATATCCCATAAGGTCCCGCTGGCGGCGGTTGCAGAGAACGAGGTTGTGATCGTTGTCGAACGCGGCGACGCCACCAGGAAAGTTTTCGACGATGGTTTGAAGGAGAGACGTGCTCGCCTCCAATTTGGAGCGCAACTCAAGAAGTTCTGTGATGTCGCGCTGAACGGAGAGAAATCCTTTGAGGCCGTTTCGACTGCTGAGCGGGACGATGAGTGCATCGACCCAATAGAATCGGCCGCTTTTGTTCCTGTTCATCACCTGCGCGCGCCAGCTTCTTCCAGCTGCCAGCGTGCGATAAGCTTCGGCCCAGAATGTCTTTGGATGACGCGACGAATCCAGGATTGTGTGCGAGCGCCCGATAAGTTCATTGCGCGAATAACCGCTTAGCCGGATGAACTCGTCGTTGACGTGAAGAATACGGCCGTTGGGATCCGTTATCGAAACGATTCCGAATTGGTCGAGGGCAGACGCGAAACCCCGCCGTCCCCAGGACGTATCGGCGAAATTTACATGAGAAGGCCTGCGCCGGCCGGAGCGGGCGACCGAAGCGCTGGACGCTAATCCGTCAAGATTGAAAGCCATGCCGCCACGCGCCGATCAGGGACCCACCGTAACGGACCGCACCATCAGCGATGATATGGGTCGATCCAATGTAAACAATTTGATGGAAATATCTTAACGTTGCCTTAGTCGAAATTCTCGAATGGCGAACCCTGCAAGGGAAAGACAGAAGAATTGCGAAGCGTTAATTGCCATCGCATTTGTTCGAATATTTTCGAGATTCAGATGCAACACGATAGGGCAATTCGTTTTAAGACCAAACGGCGCTTTAAGAGCGTTGCAAGTTATTCGCGCAATTGTCGCTCCAAACGACGAAATGAGGGTGCTTTGCCTATAGATAAGCGGCCGGAGCGGCGGCAGTTTGGACGACGATCGGTATTTAAATCGGCAGTGATGATCACCAATGACGGTCGCCGGCTGCCGGGTGCTGTTGTCGATTTTTCCGACGCAGGTGCGCGAATCAAACTCACGGAAACGGCTGCATTGGGGTCGGAGTTCGATCTTGAAATTCCAGGCGACGATTTCGTCGTTAAATGCCGGTTGGTGCATTCAGAAGGCGTCTATATCGGCGTGCAGTATATAAAGCCGCCGCGCCGAATTTCCTGGGCAACCCGCTAAGTCATCGAATCAAATGATAATGTTGCGACCCTCAAACAGGAAAATTTGCGGGCGTTTATGTTTGCGAGGTCACGAGAGTCCGGCATGAAAACCGCAATTAATGCGCCGGCCAATAGAAAAAGAAAAAAATAAAGAGATCATTTTCGCCGCGTAAACCAATTCGATAACATTGCGAATTATTTTTGCCGAACGGTTGCTTGATAGTTGAGATCATAGGCATGACGCCGCGCAACCGTGTCGGCTACAACCCGACATGTTCCGAGCTTCAAGAAGCAGGAACAAACGATGGCGCAAGTTACACGATCATCGGCCAACGTGCCGAAATCAGCGGGCTTCAATGATCGGGTCGATCCTCGATCCGGCGTAGGCGGAGATCACGGTATCCGCTGGTCGCTGTGCAAACGCCCGCCATCGCGAACCCAAATCCCTTTCCAGCAACGCTGACGAACAAAAGGCGTTGAGCGCGAGCCTGATTGCGGGCGCGCGTTGTCCATCGATTCAAACAAGCCGCCTCACCAGCCACATCAAAACAGGTCAAAAAAACATGGTCATCGGGCACATCAATAGCAAATGGTCAATGCCGCGTCGGCTTGCCCTCATATCGGCGGTATTTCTGATCCCGTCGCTCAGCCAATTGTATATGTACGCCGATCAGAAGCTCGAACAGATTGGCGAGCTTCACAAGGAGGTCGAGGGTGCGAAGCTTGCCCGGGCAGTCTGGAGCGAGATGGGTTCGGAGCAGAATGCGCTCGCAGGAATGGGTAGCGAGTTGGCGTCTCTCTCTCGGACCACGGCTCGGACGCTTGGCGTAGAATCCGCCGTCGAGGCGTTTGCTAATGCAAAGAGTGCTTCCGACAAAAGCAAGGCCGGCGCGGAACTGCTAAATAGCATTGCCGATGCGTCGGCAATGGCCGCCGATTTGTCGCCCGATACGCATCGCGCGCAGCAGATATTTATTGAGAGCCTGCCGGCCATCAAACAATCATTGACCGGCTTCGGTGAGACATTCAACGCGCCGCAGGCGGGAGAAGCCGCGCTGGCGATCGACTACGCCGCGCTGAGCGGCGCGATGGAAAGCCTGCGCAAACCACTCGCAGATTTGATGGCGGCAGACGCCGCTGGCGGCGAGAAGCGCAACCTGGCCAGCGCCGGAGTTCAGCTCATCGCTCAACTCGATCAGATCGCGTCTAAGATCAAGTCAGCCAATTATCAGCGCGCGGCGCTCGGAACGGACACGCAGAATGCCGTAATCGCTGCGAGCAAGGCGACGAGCGCCATGGCGTCAGAAACTGGAGATCTGTTCATCCAGTTGGCGGAAGAGCGCAACAACGACGCAAAAACCACGCTCTATCGCACGCTCGCGCTCCTCATTGCGGCAACGGTTGCGGCGGTTTGCATCGTAGCGGCGCTTGCGAAAGGGATCACCGCGCGGCTTGCGAGCCTCGTCCGAGCCATGGATCAGATTAGTCGAAAAAACCTCGATGCCGAAATCCCGTGTCTGACCGATAGCAACGAAAACGGAGAGATCGCGCAGGCCCTCGCGCGTTTCAAGGAGGCGGCCGTCGAGCAGAAGGCGATGACGGACGCGGCTGTCGAAGCAGCGAAGCAGCAGCAGGAACAAGGCGATCATTATGCCCGCGCGCATACCCGCTTCATGGAGGCATTCACGAATGCCGCAGATCGCATTGCTCGTGGCGATTTCTCGCATCAAATCACTGAGAAAGTTATCGAGGAATATGAGCCGATCATCAGTCAGATGAATCTGATGATGGGACAGCTCGAGCAGGCTCAGGTTGCAAAACTCGAAGCCGAGAAGCAGATCAATGTCGTGGTCGATTCATTGGGCGCGGCTCTGTCAGAACTCGCGGAAGGCGATCTTGAGACAGGTCTCTATATCGAAGTAGCGCCGCAGTTCGGAAAGTTGAAAGCCGATTTCAATTCCGCGGCTTCGACGTTGAAAAGCACGATCTCGCTCGTCAAGAAAGGCGCGGCCAGCATTAAGCTTGGAACGGAAGAAATTTCGCAGGCGTCCGACGATCTGTCTCGTCGAACAGAGAACCAGGCTGCAAGCCTCGAAGAAACAGCAGCAGCGGTCAAGGAAATCACCGACACGGTCAACAAGACCGCGCGCGGAGCAACGCATGCCCGTGAGACGGTCTCGGTTGCCAAAGCCGATGCCGAGAAGGGCGGCGAAGTGGTCCGCCGCGCCATCGACGCCATGAACGGCATTGAAAGCTCGTCGAAGCAGATCAGCCAGATCATCGGTGTCATCGACGAGATCGCCTTCCAGACTAACCTCCTTGCATTGAATGCGGGCGTCGAAGCCGCGCGAGCCGGCGACGCAGGCCGAGGATTTGCGGTGGTGGCGTCGGAAGTTCGTGCGCTCGCACAACGTTCGGCCGAAGCCGCGAAGGAGATCAAGGGATTGATCTCGGCATCGACTGGTCAGGTCGCGCAAGGCGTTCAGCTTGTCGGCGAGACGGGCCTGGCGTTGACTCGAATTGTCACTCAGGTCGCTGAAATCAATTCGATCGTGAGCGAAATCGCGGCGAGCGCGAATGAGCAGGCGCATGGTCTTGAGCAGGTGAACACCGCCGTCAACGAAATGGACCAGGTGACGCAGCAGAACGCCGCCATGGTCGAGGAAGCGACAGCGGCAACGCAAACGTTGGCGCAGCAGACGGAAGAACTTGCGAGCCTCGTTAGTCGCTTCAAAACCGGCAATGAAACGCTCGTCGAACTCTCTCCACGGCGCCAGGCCGCAAAACCGGCGGCGCGCGCCAAGAATTCCGCCGGCCGAATGAAGGTGGCCGCCAACGGTAGCGGACGCCAGCATAGTCCTGCTGGCGCCGATGCCGGCTGGGAGGAATTCTGATGCCGCGCGCAAAGCAAAAGTCTGTTGGCGCCAAGCGCCGCGGCAAGAAGGCGGCTTCAGCGAACGTAGACAATCCGATGCTCGCGTCAGAAGCCGAGACGACAATGACGGAAGCAGCTGGCATGGTCGCGTTTGCTGAGGAAGACATGTCGATCGCGGCGTCGCCATCCGGCGCGCACGGTGAGGCATCGCCGTCGCTGACGCTTCCGGATTGCCTCGATTCGGCGGCCGCGATCACGATCAAGGAGATGCTGCTGTCAGAGCGCGGCAAAGCAATTGCGGTCGATGCGAGCCAGGTTCGCCGTGTCGGTGTGCAGTCGCTGCAGGTGCTCGTCGCCGCGGCTCGCGCGTGGCAACACGACGGCTTGAGCTATCGCCTGGAAAACCCAAGCTCGGAATTTCTCGAGACGATCGCGCTCATTGGATTGCCGCACCAGGACCTGCTGCTCGAAGGACATCAGTAATGCAAACGATACTCACGGTCGACGATTCGCGCACGATGCGCGACATGTTGAGAATGGCGCTTGCCGAAGCGGGCTTCAATGTCTTGCAAGCCGTCGATGGCGTCGACGGTCTCGACGTTCTCCAGCGGTCCTCGCCCGATGTCATCGTCACCGACATCAATATGCCGAAGATGGACGGTTTCGGGCTTATCGAGGCGGTGCGCAAGGATAACCGCTACCGCAAAGTTCCGATTCTCGTCCTGACGACGGAAAGCGACGCTGCCAAGAAACAGCGCGCCAAGGAAGCCGGCGCAACGGGATGGATTGTCAAGCCGTTCGAGCCGACGAAACTCGTCGCCGCGATCCGACGCGTTGCGGCTTAACACGGCATACGGGGGGTGACGGTCGTGGATTCAATGGCAGCAATTCGGCAAACGTTTTTCCAGGAGTGCGAAGAACAGCTCTCCGAAATGGAGATCGGTTTGCTTGCGATGGACGAGGGCAGCACCGATTCTGAAACGGTGAACGCGGTCTTTCGCGCGGTGCACTCGATTAAAGGCGGCGCGGGCGCATTCAAGCTGAGCCAGCTTGTGCAGTTTGCTCACACGTTCGAGACGGCGCTCGATTTCGTCCGAAGCGGAAAACTCAACCCGACGCCGGAAATGATGAAGATCATGCTCCGCGCCGCCGACGTTCTTGCCGATCTCGTCGAGGCGTCGCGGGAAGGTCGGGAAATCAATGAGGCGAGCTATGAAACCGTGGCCGTCGATATCAAAAGCCTGACGCTGATCAATGGCGAGGAAGAGGTGGAAGAGGCCATCGACTTCCAGCCGACCGTGATCGATTTTGGGCTCCCCGACATTTCCGTGGAAGCGGCCCCGGAGCAAACGGCAGAAGCCTCTCGCGAATATCGCATCGCCTTCACGCCGCGTCCCGAGCTTTATGCGAACGCCAACGAGACGGCGCTCGTTCTTCGCGAATTAAATCGTCTCGGGGCAATGGAAGCGGCGTGTGATGCTTCGGCATTGCCGGAACTGGAGAACGTCGATCCGAACGGAGCTTATTTCTCGTGGTCGATTCGTCTTTCGTCAGGTCACGATATCGCTGACGTTCGCGAGGTTTTCGAGTTCGTAGAGGGCGAAGCCGATCTCTCGATCGAGAGCGACGGTCAGCCGGAAGTCTCCAACGCCGATATCGCTGCCCTCCTCGCGATGGCGCTCGGCAGCGCACCGGCTTCCGAACCGGCGACGGTCTCGGAAAGCCTTGCAACGGCGCGCGAAACGGAAATCGCGCCTGCCGTGGCGAACATGACTCCGGCCCCGGTGGCGGCAGTCGAGACAGCGAAACCGGATGCCAAGACGGCAGCCGTCCCTTCGCAGACAACGATCCGCGTCGAATTCGATCGTGTCGATCGGTTGATCAATCTCGTCGGTGAGCTTGTCATCAATCAGGCAATGCTCTCGCAGCGTGTCATCGAAGCAAATTTCGCAGGATCGTCATCCGTCATCATCGGATTGGAAGAGCTTGAACAGCTGACGCGCGAGATTCAGGAAAGCGTGATGGCGATTCGTGCGCAGCCAGTGAAGCCGCTGTTCCAGCGCATGTCGCGGATCGTCCGCGAGGTCGCCGACGCAACGGGCAAGGAAGTCCGCCTGAAGACCGACGGCGAAGCGACTGAAATCGACAAAACCGTGGTCGAGCGTCTGGCCGAACCGCTGACGCATATGATCCGCAATGCGGTCGATCATGGCGTCGAATCGCCGGAGGAGCGTCTTGCCGCTGGAAAGCCCGCCGAAGGCATGGTTCGTCTGTCGGCGGCGCACCGCTCGGGTCGGATCGTGATTGAGATTTCCGACGACGGCGCCGGCATCGATCGTCCGAAAGTGCGCGCTTCGGCGATCAAGAAAGGGCTTATCGCTGCGGATGCCCAACTATCCGATAGCGAGATCGATAATTTGCTGTTCCTGCCCGGCTTCTCGACCGCTTCGACCATTTCCAATATCTCCGGACGCGGCGTCGGCATGGATGTCGTGAAGCGTTCCATACAGGCGCTTGGCGGGCGCATTTCCATTTCATCGCGGCCGGGCCAGGGGTCGACGTTTTCGATGAGTTTGCCGCTGACGCTTGCAGTACTCGATGGCATGGCGGTGTCCGTTGCGGGGCAAACGCTGGTCGTACCGCTAACCGCGATCGTCGAAACGCTGAAGCCGAAGAAAGCGGATATTCATGCCCTTGGCGCTGAGGGCCGGGTCATGTCGATCCGCAACACCTTCGTGCCGTTGATCGATGTCGGGATGCAGCTCGGATTTCGTGACACCGCCACGCAGCCAGAAAGCAGCGTCGCGATCCTGGTTGAAACGGGTGACGGCGCGCGCAATGCGCTGCTCGTCGATTCAATTCAGGATCAGCGGCAGGTGGTGATCAAAAGCCTTGAAGCAAATTACGGCACCGTCGAAGGCATCGCAGCAGCGACTATCCTCGGCGACGGACGTGTCGCGCTCATCCTCGATGTCGACGCGTTGGTGACAAGCTCTTTTGAAGATTCGGTATCCGGCGAGCTTCGCTATGGAACGGGAGGTTAAGGGGTCGTGCAAGTGAACGAACCGGCAGTCAAAACTGCAAACAGTGAATTCGTCGCCTTTCGCGTCGGCGCGCAGGAGTTCTGCATCGATATCATGTGCGTGCGGGAAATTCGCGGCTGGACGCCCGCAACACCGTTGCCGCACGCGCCGGCTTACGTTCGTGGCGTGATCAATCTGCGAGGCGCCGTGCTTCCCATCGTCGATCTCGCGATGCGCTTTGGACTTGGTCTGACGGAACCGACGCCACGCAGCGTCATCATCGTCGTCCATATTCATCAGCAGATCGTCGGGCTTTTGGTCGACGCCGTCTCCGATATTCTGACATCGTCGGCGGCCTCGATGCATCCGACGCCCGACATCGCATCGGAAATGGCAAAAATGTTCGTCAAGGGCGTCTACGCCGTGGACGGACGTATGATCAGCATCGTCGCGCTCGACAGCGTTCTCCCGATTTATGCAAAGGCCGCGGCATGACGCCTGCTCTTCAGCGTGCGTCGGCGAGATCTGCGGACGTGCTCGTCACAGGCGAGTTTGCTTTTGCGACTGCGGACTTCCGCGCGATCGCAGAAATCGCCAAGGACGACGCAGGCATAGATCTGCCCGAGTCAAAAGCGACACTCGTCTACTCGCGCTTGGCGAAGCGGTTGCGTAGCCTCGGTCTTGCGACGTTCAGCGAGTACCTCGACAGGGTGCGCGCTGACGACCAGGAACGCGGCAGCATGATCGCCGCGCTGACAACGAATGTGACGCGGTTCTTTCGTGAGCCCCATCATTTCGAATACCTCCGGAAAAATATTCTGGAACCGAAAGCCGCGCACGTTCGCAAAGGCGGGCGCCTCAGGCTGTGGTCCTCCGCCTGTTCGACAGGGCAAGAGCCATATTCAATGGCGCTCACCGTTCTCTCCGTGTTTCCTGATGCGCCGCAGCTGGATATCCGAATTCTCGCGACCGATCTCAATGCGAATGTCGTTGCCCATGGGAAACGCGGCATGTACCGCAAGGAAGAGGTCGCCGAAGTTCCGCAGGCCATGCGAACAAAATGGCTCGAGTCCGTGCCGGGCGACGCCGACAGCATGCGCGTCGCAGACGCGACGCGCTCGCTCGTCGCGTTTCGCGAGCTCAATTTGATGAGCAACTGGCCGTTCAAAGGGCCATTCGATGCCATCTTCTGCCGCAACGTCGCGATCTACTTCGATCACGAGACGCAGGCGATGATCTGGAAGCGTCTCTCGAGCCTGCTTGCTTCGGGTGGCGACCTTTACATCGGACACTCCGAGCGCGTCGCCGGACCTGCGCTGAACGTCCTGACGGCCAATGGCGTTACCAGTTACCGCAAGAAAAGCGATGCACAGAGATGAAAAAAATCAAGGTCTTGGTGGTCGACGATTCTTCGACGATGCGCGGTCTGATCGCAACGGCCTTGTCGTCGGATGCCGATATCGAAGTCGTCGGTCAGGCTGAAGATCCACTGCAGGCCCGACAAGCCATCAAGGCACTGAACCCGGACGTCGTGACCCTCGATGTCGAGATGCCGAATATGAGCGGCCTCGAATTTCTCGAAAAGATCATGCGGCTCCGGCCAATGCCGGTCATCATGGTGTCGACGCTGACGAGTCGCGGTGCCGACGAAACGGTGCGCGCACTCGAGATCGGCGCCGTCGACTGCATTGAAAAGCCGAGGCCGGGCAACGAGCACAATTTTGAAGAACTACCCTTCAAGGTGAAGATCGCCGCGTTGGCGCGTGTTCGGCCCCTAACGACGGAAAAAGATCGGCAGAAACTTGCGGTCGAAGCCCGATCCGCGAACGCGCAATATGTGCCCGACGGGCGCGTGCTTGCGATCGGAGCATCCACGGGCGGCGTCGAGGCGCTCATCGAGCTTCTGTCGCATTTTCCGGAGAATTGCCCGCCGACCGTCATCGCGCAGCACATGCCGGCGTCCTTCACGAAAAGCTTTGCGAACCGCCTCAACCGGATCTGTCCTGCACGGGTGCAGGAAGCTTCGAGCGGAGCCAAGCTCACGCCGGGCCAAGTCTTCCTGGCGCCCGGTGGCGATCTGCATCTCGAGATTGCCGGCAAGGGTGACTTGCACTGCCGTCTGAAAGCGGGTGATCGCGTCAATGGGCACTGCCCGTCGGTCGACGTGCTTTTTGAATCGGTGGCACGCGCGTGTACGTCACGCGCTGTTGGGTTGATTTTGACGGGCATGGGTCGCGACGGTGCGTCCGGGCTTTTGTCCATGCGCAAAGCAGGAGCTAGAACATTCGGTCAGAATGAATCGAGCTGCATCGTCTATGGAATGCCGAAGGCGGCGTTCGACATCGGCGCGGTAGAAAAGCAGTTGCCACTCGACCGCCTCGCAGCGGCAATAGTGTCAGAAACGTCAATAATCAAGAAGCACTAGGAGGCCAATCATGCCGGCAATGCAGCAATTATCGATCATGGTCGTCGACGATACGTCCGTCAGCCGCGCGCTGCTGACCGATGGTCTCGATCAGATCGGCCTCAAGTCGTTCAGGGTCGCCAAAGACGGCGAAGAGGCGCTGAAGATGATGATGACAACTCCGTGCCATCTCGTCATTTCCGATTTCAACATGCCGAAAATCGACGGCATTCAGCTGCTGCGCGCATTGCGCCAGCATGCTCCGACGAGCAAGGTTGGTTTCATTCTTGTCACGGGCAAGGGCGACAAGGCGCTGATCGACGAGGGCAAGAAGTGGGGCCTCAATAATTTTCTCGCCAAACCCTTCACCGTCCCCGCGCTGAAAACGTGCATCGAAGCCGTTGTCGGAAAGCTGACATGACGTCCGCGATCAAAAAAGATAATCGCGTTCACATTATCCAGGGCGAATACTTCGTCACCGGCGACAGCGACGTCATGGTGACGACGATTCTCGGCTCATGCGTCGCAGCCTGCATTCGCGATCCGTTTGCTGGCGTGGGCGGCATCAACCACTTCCTCCTGCCGGGCACGAATGCCAGGACAAAAGCCGGTGAGGCGGAGCGTCTCGGCGTCCACCTGATGGAGTTGCTTGTGAACGGCCTGCTGAAAGCCGGCGCGCGCCGGGATCGGCTCGAGGCGAAAATCTTCGGCGGTGCGCGGACGGTCCGAAGCCACAACGACATCGGCAAACACAATGCCGAATTCGCCGAGCGCTTTCTTCGTGACGAGGGCATTGCTCACGTCGGCGGCAGCACCGGCGGCCTGCAAGGGCGAAGGATTCAGTATTGGCCGGTCTCGGGACGCGCGCGGCAGAATTTGCTCGCAGGCACAGTGGAAATTGTGCCACCCGCGGCTGCGGCTCGGGTGGTGGCGAGCAATGCCGGCGAGCTGGAATTGTTTTGAATTTTGTGATGGGCGCAGGACAGACATGAGCGGCGATAAAAACAATATGAATGGCGAAGCACGCACGCTTGTGCCGGTTCCCGAGGTCCTTATGACCATGAGCGACGAAATCCGGCTGCTGTCGGATGGCGTCAACGACCTGCAGGAACTGATCGGAAACCTCGTCGTTGCCGGAGCCTTCGGCGGTTCGCATTCGCTGTACGAATTGCAGTCGCTGGACCGTATCTCTCAAAACCTTGAAGCGATTTCCGACTATCTTGGAGGGGTCTCGAAAATATCGTCGTCGGATTGGAAAATCGATGTTGCGGAGGCATCCCGCTGCGTGAAAATCGCAGAAATCAGCGACCGCTTGAACGGCATCACGCGGGAGCATGCGTTGCAAAGCGGCGCCGGAGATTTCGACGACTTTGAGTTGACGGCCTAGACCGGTTACGCTCCGACGAATTCACGCGCCGCATCGATCGATATGAAGCGCCGACGTCCAATCAGCGTATCGATCTCGATCGATCCGTCGTCGAATTCCACGTATTCGCGACCCGCAAGTTTTCCGCCGATAAAGGGCTTTCTTGGCGCAGGCGGTGGCAGGGGAACCGGCTGCTCCGGCATGGTCTCGGGCCTGCCGAAATACGGCTGTTGATCCGCGCCGCCGCCGGAAGCAATTCGGACAAAAAGTCCTTTACCCTCGATCATCGGCAGGACCTTCATTGCGATGGCCGCGATGATGATGCTCTGCGCCACGGTCAGAGCCATCAAGCGGTGAATCCAAACCGCTGGTGTATCAGACAGCAGCGCCGAATATCCGGCAATGAAAACGATCGCTGATATGATGCCGAGCACCGCAAGAACCGCGATCGGGATCATGCGTTTTGGAATTTTCGTCCGGGACGTCCGCAGATCGGCAAGCGCCGCGTCGACTTTGCGAAGCTTCAGCGCGCTGGCGAGTTCCGATTGACGCAATACGTCTTCGAAGGCAAAGCGATCATTGAGCGCGTTCATGGTTTCTCAACATGTCCTGCTTGGAAAGATACGTCCAGCTATCGATCATCACATCCTTGACGACGTTGCGGCCAAGCCGCTCATTCGTTCCCGAGGCGATGTTTTCGCATAGCTCCTTGAGGGCATTCTTGCGCCCCGCCTTGATGTCCTTCGGCGTCGTTTCGTAGATCAGCCGAAAGGCTTCGTCCGCCACGAAGGCTTCCGGCTGCACCGAGCTTTCTTTGAGCAGCTCCGCGTCGGCGGCGAATTGCAGGCGTGTCACGACGTACCCAAGAACCTGCCCATCCGAAAGAATGGGAACGCTGACCATGGGTGTCTTCAGCATCTGCAATTTATGGTTTTCGTCCTTGCTCGGCTCCGCGTTCATCGACGATTTCCACGTGACCGCGCCAAAGACGCCGCCGACGGTTGAAAGACACGCGACGAGGGCGAGCAGGATCATCCGGATCACGGCGCGTTCCTGTAAGGCCCGATGTTGCGTGTATACGTGCCGTCGGATTCAGCGTTCTGGATGGCTTCCGACAGCATGGCCGCGATCTCTTTCACCGCATCGAGATGCAGCCGGATCTTGCGAAGGTTTACAGCGAGCTTTTCGCGAAAGGTCGCAAGTCGTAGCTGCAGGTCGGCATTGACATCGGTCTTCTGCAGGCGTCGAAGGGCCTGATTGAGATCGAGAAGGCCCTGGCTTTTGCGATCATTCGACGTCTTGAAATCGAACTTCAGAGATTTGCTCAACGCCTCCGTCTCTTCGTCGAGATAGCCCTCGATGCGAGAGATCACCGAAATGACGATCGCGCGCGCGGCATCCGAATCCTGCCCGCCCGCGCGGGTCGGCAACGGTCGGCGTCCGTTCGCGGACGCGAGCCCTGCCAACGGTGCGCCGGATCGCCCCGTCGAAAAAGGCGTTTTGATTTTTTCGCCGAGTGCGCCGGTGCTCATTCTACTTATCCTTAAGTCGACCGATTTCGGATTTGAGGATCATGTTCGCAATGCCGAGCGTGCCGGTCTTGGACAGCGCCGTCGCGAGCGTGTCCGTCATCATCGAGCGCCACATGGTGCCCGACGTTCCTTCACCGAACAGAGCTTCGGAATCTTTGGGCATGGACGTATCGATCATCTGACGCAGGTAGACGGCCTCGAACTGCTGCGCGACGTCCTTGGCTTTTTTCGTCGCGGCGGCGTCGCCATGCGAGGCGGGCGATGCCGCGTCGGCAACGGTGGCAGCTTGCGTCGGCCGGACGGTTTGTCCGGCCGTCCAGGTGGCGACGTCAGCGGCCGAGGTGGGAAGTATGGCGGACATCGAAAAATATCACTTCGAACATGGAAGACCGCCTCAGATTGAACGCGGAGACTTACCCCGGCCTTGCGCGGCAACAGCCGCCTGAAATTCAAGCAAGGCCTCGAGCTCCACCTGCTCGCGTTTGCGCGCTTCTTCGCCTTTTGCGTCGGCTAGCAGACGGCCCGCGCTCCGGCCGCGCGCCGCTGCTTCGGCATAGCGTTTCAGCGCAATTTCGTGTTCGCGCGACAACTGGTGGATGCGCCGTTCCAGGCGGCCGACACGGTTTGAGAGTAGCGCGGTGAAAAGACCGTTGATGGTCGAAGGGCTTTCGAGACTGCGCAGAATATCGTCCTGGGCCGCGCGAAGTGTCGCGATCTCTTGTGTCAAATCGCTCACGCGCACGCGCTCCACGGTTTCGAGGTCGTGAAACACCTCGGCGAGGCGGCGCAGTTTCTTGGTGGTGCTAGCCATGTTGCCCCAGCGTTGCGATGGCCTGCATCACGAGCGAAGAAAAAAGGCTGAGGATCCCGGCATCGATTTGCAGCAGGATGAACAGCCCTCCGAGCACCACAAAGGGCGCCGATACGAAGTAGGAGGGAATTTGCGGGATCATCTTGTTGAGGAACCCGAACGCGAGGTTCACCATCACCGAATAGACGACCAGCGCCGCGCTCAGCTGTAACGTCAGCTTGAACGCCGAGCCGAACGTCGAGACGATCATCGAGAGATTAGGAGGCGCGGCGAATTCAGAGCCGATCTTGAGGGCCTCGTAAGAGTTCTGCAGCATCCGGATGATGGCGATATGCAGATCGGCCACGAAAAACAGCACGACGGCCGGCAGCGTCACGAACGCTGAATAGGGCGTCGAGGGATCGTTTCCTTCGATCGCGTGCGAGAATGCTGATCCATAGCCTGCGAGGTTCGCCATGGCGATGGCCGCAAATTCAAGAGCAAGGTAGAAAATACGGACGATGAAGCCGAGGAATAATCCGGCCAGGCTCTCGGTGACGATGATCGAGAGCAGGCCGTCGGCAGGACCTGCCGTCACCGGCCGCACGTCGTCGTAAACGATCGGCATGATGGCAAGCGAAATGGCGATCGCGACGAAGAGGCGGAGTTGAACCGGGATACGCTCGCTTGAAAATCCCGGCAACACCATGAAGCACGCGCCGACACGGCAAAATATGATAAGGGGCACCAGAAGCGTCTGCTGCGTCAGCTCGCTCATGAAACCGAGCCGAGCGACTGAATTTGCACGCCACGGCTGATCTCGAGGTGCGAGAGAACCGGCAGCGTGCCGTATAGCCGTTCAGTCACGGTGTGGACGTAGGGCCGCGTCTCGGCGGCCGTTACGAGAACGAACTGATGACCCGCATCCATGAGCGGTTGAATGGTGCGGGCAAGATCGGCGCCGAACTGCTCGATAAGACGCGGATCGATGTCGAACTCGATGATCTCGCCCTTGGCGTCGCGGCGAAGGGCCTGATGGAACGCGACTTCCCATTTATTACCGAGGCGGACGATCTTCAGATAGTTGTTGTCGCTGAGATCGCCGCAGATTTGCGATGCAAGCCGCATCCGGACATGCTCGGTGATTTGCTCGGCCTTGCGCGAGAACGGCGCGATTTCGGCAACCGCTTCCAGGATGAGATGCAGATTGCGGATCGAAATTCGCTCTGCGAGCAGCATCTTCAGCACGCCTTGCAGCCCCGAGTAAGAAATCTGCGACGGACAGATTTCTTCCAGCAGCTTGCGGTATTCGGGATCGAGCCGATCGAGAAGCGAGCGCAGGTCGCGATAGGACAGGAGCTGCGCGAGACTATTGCGGATGACCTCCGCGACGTGCGTTAGAAGCACGGATGTGTTTTCGACCGGCACGAAGCCGTCGCGTTTCAGCGCGTTCGTGAAAATATCGGGCACCCAGATCGCCTTCATGCCGAAGGCCGGTTCCCGCGTTTCATCGCCTGGTGTATCGGGCTTTGGACCGTCGCCGACCACGACGAGCACGTCGCCGAGGCGAAGTTCGGCGCTGGCGACGACCGTGCCGTGCACCTTGATCTGATAGCTTTTCGAAGGGACTGAAAGGTCTTCCGCCAGTTTGATTTCCGGAACGACGAAACCGTACTGTTTGGCGAACTTGCGCCGCATCTTCGCGACACGCTGCGGCAGATCGCTGCTCGGACGCATCAGCACGGTCGAAATTTGTTTGCCGAAGCAGATCTCAATTTCGGTCGTCTTGAGCTGATCGCGAATGGATTGTCGCGATTGCTCTTCCGGTGAGAGCGATTGGCTGGCGGTTTTCGCGTTCGCGTCGGCTTGTGCGCCCGCCTCGTTCTTACGCGTCAGCCCGATGCTGATGAAGCCCAGGACGCCCCCGATGGCAGCGAACGGCAGCAAGGGTAATCCAGGAGCCATCGCGAGAAGGGCCATGACGCCGCCCGCAAGCATCAGCGCTCGCGGATAGTTGCCGAACTGGCTGACGATGATGCCTTCGGTCGAACCTTGCGTACCGCCTTTCGAAACGAGCAGGCCCGCCGCAAGCGACACGATCAGCGCCGGCATCTGTGTAACAAGGCCGTCGCCCACCGACAGCTTGACGAAGGTGTCGAGCGCGCGCTCGAATGGGAGGTCATGGCGCGTCACGCCGATAATCACGCCGCCGAAGATGTTGACGGCCGTAATGATGAGGCCCGCGATGGCGTCGCCGCGCACGAACTTCGAGGCGCCGTCCATGGCGCCGAAGAATTGGCTTTCTTCTTCCAGTTCCCTGCGCCTGCGGATCGCTTCTTTTTCGTCGATGGCACCCGACGAGAGGTCGGCGTCGACGGCCATCTGTTTGCCGGGCAGCGAGTCGAGCGTAAACCGCGCGCCAACTTCCGCGATACGCGTCGCGCCTTTGGTGATGACGACGAAGTTGACGGTGACGAGAATGATGAAGACGATGATGCCGATGACGAAATCACCGCCCATCACGAACTGCGCGAAGCCCGCGATGACGTGTCCCGCAGCGTTCGGCCCTTCCGCGCCTTGAGAAAGAATAAGACGTGTCGTGGCGACGTTGAGTGCCAGCCGCAGCAGCGTCGCGATCAAGAGAATGGTCGGGAACGCCGAGAATTCCAGCGGGCGGCGTATCCACAACCCGACCATCAGGATGAGGATCGAGAGCGCAATCGACAACGCCAGGCCCAAATCGAGAAGGAAGGACGGCAGCGGCAGGAAGAGGATCATCAGAATGGCGATGACGCCGATCGCCAGGCCAGCGTCACGCTGGCCTAATACGACTCCGATACCGCCGTCTGCGGTCTTTGTAGCTGCCATAAAGCGAGGGTCCCCGATACGCCGCGTCTGCGCTGCGCCGGCAAGCTTGCAATCTGAAGCTTGCGCGAGGTCGTCGCCGGGACGGGAAACCCCGCCGGAAATCAGGATGCTGCTGCCGATCCGCCTCGCCGATCAGGGCGTTGACGATGACGCGTATCGGCAACCTATCGCGAAATCGCCGAGGGCTGAGGCGCCCACCGGCAAAGTCGATCTGAATTTGGGGTTCGTCAGCCCGCCTTCTGGCCGGCCGAATATTTCCCGCGGCCGATTCCGGTGTATGTGATGCCAAGCTCCCGGACGGCTTCAGGATCGAGGACGTTGCGCAGATCGACGATGGTGCTGCCCGCCATGCGCGATTTAATCGCCTCGAGATCAAGGGCGCGATATTCGTTCCACTCAGTGACGATGACCAAGGCGTCGGCGCCGTCAGCGGCTTCATCGGCGCTTTCGCACCACGTCACGCCGGGAAGCATCGGCTCGGCCTGCCGGCGGCCCTGCGGATCGCACGCCCGAACCGTGGCGCCGCGCTCCTGCAGCATCGGAACGATCAACAGGCTCGGCGCATCGCGCATATCGTCGGTGTTCGGTTTGAACGTGACGCCGAGAATAGCGATGGTCTTGCCGCGCACCGATCCGCCTGCGGCCGCTTCGATGCGGACCGCCATGGCGAGTTTGCGCTCGTGGTTGACCCTTTCGACCTGTTCGATGATCGACACCGGAGCACGTGCTTCGCGAGCCGTGCGCACGAGCGCCGAAACGTCTTTCGGAAAGCAGGACCCGCCATAGCCCGGTCCCGGATGCAGGAATTTGTCGCCAATTCGCCGGTCCTTGCCGATCGCCGAAGCAACCTCCTGCACGTCCGCGCCGACCGCTTCGCAGACGTCCGCGATTTCATTGATGAAACTGATCTTGAGCGCGAGAAACGCATTGGCCGCATACTTCGCGAGTTCGGCCGATTCCCGTTCGACGAACATGACGGGAGAGCCGCGCAGCGCCAGCGGCTTATAAAGCCGCTCCATGACGTCGCGGGCGCGAGGGTCATCGGTGCCGACAAGCACGCGGTCGGGATGCGTGAAGTCCTGAATTGCGGAGCCTTCGCGCAGGAATTCCGGATTCGAGCAGATGGCGACATCTGCGTCGGGACGTTTCGCCTTAAGCCGCCGTTCGATTTCGCGGCTTGTGCCGACCGGGACCGTCGACTTGGTCGTTATGACCGTAAAGCCATTGAGGTATTGCGCCGCTTCCTCGACCGCGGAGAAGACATAGGAAAGATCGGCATAGCCGTCGCCGCGCCGCATCGGTGTTCCGACCGCGAGAAAAACGACGTCGGCATCTGCAACGGCTGTCTTGAGATCGTCCGTGAACACCAGCCGCCCGGCTTTAACGTTGCGCTCCATGAGCGCTTCGAGGCCCGGCTCATAAATCGGTGATTGTCCGGCTTTGAGCGCGGCCAGCCGGCTTGGGTCGTTATCGACGCAATTTACGGTCCACCCGAAATCGGAAAAACAGGCTGCCGAAACGAGCCCGACGTAGCCCGCTCCGATCATGCAAATCTTCATAAGTCCCCCTCAGGGTGCGTTAAAAGCCTTATTGCAACAATGACTTAGCACGAAGAAAGCGCTCGCAGCCCAGTCGGTCGCATTGGGAGCGCGATTTCATTCAGAACGGCCCTGAAAAGCAATCCTCTTCTTCTTCTTTTACTTTACGCGGCCGCCCTGCTTTCTTGCGTTTGCCGGCGCGTTGCGTCGGCCGCGGTGATTTCGGAAGCGACTTGCGCCGCGTCATCAAACGCTAAGCCTCACGCACGCCGTGGGCTCCGCAGATGGAGACCGCTATGAAAGACCTGATCACGAATCCTCCGGCCAAGACTCTGAGCGCTCTTGTGTCGATGTCCTGTTGTCGTGGCTGCTGATCACCTTCCCGCTGTTCAACACGTTACCCAACAATTCGGATACCAGAGGATGCCGGCGCTGTCGGCAAAAGTCGAAACATGTCAAAATCCTACGTCATTGAGGTCGGAGACGACCAAGCTGGTGTTATCATTCGCGAAGATGGCGAAAGCGAATATCGCTTTCACGCGGCTCTTCGCAGCTACCATGCACTCGAAGGCCGTCGTTTCGCGAACGCGCTTTTGGCGGAGCGCGCAGCCATCGCGCACTCGGTGAGCCGCCGGCGCCGGCGTCACTCGGCCGCTGTCTTGGAGGGCGCATCGCTATGAGTGAACGCTATAGCTACTTCCAGCGGCTGCGCGGTCAGCCGAAACGGATCAAAACGCGTGTTTCCCGCGAGGTTTATGTTCTTTCGCGCCAGCAAAAGAGCGAACTTCCGAACAAGCAGGCCGTATGGGATTCGCTGCCCGCGATCGCCGCAGTCGGTCCGGCATCGGATTTCTAGCACCCGCGTTAAAGCCACACGTCCTGGACCTGGTCGCTCGCCAGCGCGAGAAAAAACTTGAACCGGCGCTTTATGAGCGCCGGTTTTTTCGTGCACGTCGGTTCGTGCGAGCCGGCGATACGTCTCGGATACGGCTCCCCCTTGACACTCCGAGCATCGATCGACGATGGAGCTAGCTCAGCGTTCCGAGCGAGGGCTCTCATGGGCGATCACTTCTGGCCTGCACTTTATCCCGGCATCATTGTCGGGCTCCTTTACGGCCTTTCACTGCGTGGTCTGCCCAATATCGTTCTCGGCGCGGTCGGTGGCCTCATTGGCTCGGCACTGGCTTATTGGGGCCTTGTCAACTTCGGGCTCAACGAAGGCCTCCCGTCGGTCGCGGGTATGGTGGCGCTCGCATTGCTTGGAGCCTATGGCGCGACGTCGATCTTCGCAGGCATCTCGAACAAGCCCCCGGCGGACGGCTGAGCCGAGGCAGATTTTGCTCGCTGCGCCCTTGTGGTTTCTTTCCAAGTTCGCCAGCCCGCGCACACTAAGGGTGTCACGTATCTGTCGCCGATCCGTCGTCGCAATTTCACCAAATCCTGAAATTCAGCGATAGGTTTTGCGACGGAGGCACGATGGCCGGATTGGCAACGGCGGCATTGATCTTTTGCGCCCTGGCGACGGCAATACATCTCATGACCATTGCTCTCGCGCTCGTGCGTGTGCTCGCCCGTAAAAGGCATCGCGAACCGAAATCGATGCCGGTCAGCATCATACGCCCTGTCTGCGGCATCGATCATTTCGATATGCTGACGCTGCGCTCGACATTCGAGCTTCGAAGCGACGCCTACGAAATCATCTTTTGCGCCGCTCGCGAAGGCGATGCCGCCGTGCCGCTGGTGCGCAAGTTGATGGCAGAGCATCCGCACATACCGGCCAGCCTGCTGATCGGAGACGACCGGCCAACAAGCAATCCGAAGCTGAACAACATCGTCAAGGGCTGGCAAGCAGCGCGTCATCCCTGGATCGTGCTCGCCGATAATAACGTGCTGATGCCGTCCGGCTATCTCGACGACATGTTCGCGGCGTTCGGTCCGGGCGTCGGACTGGTGTGCTCGCCGCCCGTCGGTAGCCATCCGATCGGCTTCCAAGCCGAACTCGAATGCGCGTTTCTCAACACGTACCAGGCGCGTTGGCAATCGGCGGCCGATGCGATCGGGTTCGGATTTGCGCAAGGTAAATCCATGCTCTGGCGGCGCGATATTCTCGATAAGGCCGGCGGCATTGAAGCGTTGGGGCACGAAATCGCCGAGGATGCCGCGGCGACGAAGATCGTGCGTGCGCGCGGGTTGAACGTGCGCCTCGTGAACCGTCCGTTCGAACAGCCGTTAGGGCCACGCAAACTTCGCGAGGTCTGGGACCGGCAGGTGCGCTGGGCGCGGCTGAGGCGGGCGACATTCCCAATTTTCTATGTGCCGGAAATCTTCACAGGAAGCTTCTTTCCCATTCTGTCAGGCGTCGCCGCTGCGGCGAGTTTCGATGTCGACCCGGCCGTCGCTCTGGCTGGACTCGCCGGTGTCTGGTTCGGAGCCGAAGCGGTGCTGGCGTCGGCGGCAGGATGGCATCTCCGTCTGCTGTCGCCCCTGTCATGGATGGCGCGAGACCTGCTGCTGCCCGTGCTTTGGCTCGAAGGCTGGTCGGGCGATACGTTCGTCTGGCGCGGAAACGACATGAGCGTCGCGAAGGGGCAGGAAATATCTCAATCGCCGCGCCACGCGCTGGCGGCCACGAGCGACAGCTGAAGCCGATCGGTCGCCTGTCCATAGCCTGCGCAATTGCAGTCCTTATTTGCCGGCCGCGAAGGCGGCGTGCTTGAGACGTGGCGCGCGCCCGATTGCATACCGTTTCAATAAAACCCCGAGCATTAACCCCCGAGCATTAACCCAATGTCCCTGTCGCAGACCCACCGCAATAGATCGGGCCGGACTGGGGAACCAACGCGTTCAATCGCGCATCCAATCTTTGACCAGCGTCAATCGAACGGATTGCAGCCGGGATGGAGAGTCATTGGCAGGCCGCGACATGATCGACCGTGCGGCGGCCGGTCGAACAAAAAAAGTTGAACGGCTTGTCGTCACGAATGGAGCGAATACTTATACTGCGCGTTGTCCATCGCGCCAACCGTGAACCAGAATTCTGCGGATAGACTCTCTCCCTCCCGTTAGCCAACCCGCATTAAAAGGAAGACGCTCATGAAGCCAGAATCCGCCAAAGCCCGGCGTAAGGCCCCTCTCGATACGCCTTCGATTTTCTCCGATAACGCGATCAAGGATATCGCCGGCGCATTGACTGTTCTTCTCGCCGATGTTTTCGCTGTTTATGTGAAGACGAAGAACTTCCACTGGCACATGTCGGGTCCGCATTTCCGTGACTATCATTTGCTCCTCGATGAGCAGAGCACGCAAATCTTCAACATGACCGACGATATTGCCGAGCGCGCTCGCAAGATCGGTGGAACCACGCTTCGCTCGACCGGACAGATCGCAAAACTGCAGCGTATTCTCGACAACGATGCCGACTACGTCACGCCCGAAGACATGTTGTCTGAGTTGAGAGACGACAATTTGCAGCTCGTGCGTTCGATGCAGGAAGTGCACGGCCTTTGCGACGAGCACAGCGATGTCGCGACCGCCAGCCTTCTTGAAAACTGGATTGATGAAACCGAGCGCCGCGTTTGGTTCCTCTTCGAAGCAACCCGGCCGGTGCCGAGCGGCGCATAACCAAAGACCTACGAAGGAGCAGACATGTCGTCGAACAAGCAGCAACTTTCCGGCCCTGATTTCGCGCGTGGTGTCCCCGCATCGGATATCCCGGAGGGTAAGATGCTGCTCGGCCACTTCGACGGCGAGGCGGTTCTGCTCGCGAAAAGTGGCGCCGAGATTTTTGCCATCGGCGCCACATGCACGCACTACAATGGCCCGCTTGCCGAAGGCCTGATGGTCGACGACACGGTTCGCTGTCCCTGGCATCACGCCTGCTTCAGTCTTCGGACAGGGGAAGCCGTGCGCGCTCCCGCGCTCAATCCCGTGCCGTGCTTTCGCATCGAAGAAAGCGGATCGACGATTTTCGTCCGCGAAAAGATCGAGAAGGCACCAATCCAACAGGTGAAGCCCGACAGTCATATCCGATCTGTTGTGATCGTCGGCGGCGGAGCGGCTGGCAACGCCGCCGCTGAAACGCTGCGTCGGCAAGAGTTCAAGGGCAGTATTACCGTCCTGAGCGCCGACGACGCGCTCCCCTACGACAGACCGAACCTCTCCAAGGATTATCTGGCTGGAAACGCGTCTGAGGATTGGATTCCGCTCCGCACGCCGGACTTCTACAAGGAGCAGAAAATCGACGTGCGGCTCAACGTCCGCGTCGCGTCGATCGATACAGTCGAACGCGAGGTCAGGCTCGCGGACGGACGTCGCGTCGCCTTCGACGCGCTGTTGTTGGCGACAGGCGCGGCTCCCACTCGCCTCGATATTCCCGGCGCCGGACTGCCGCACGTCCACTACCTTCGCACGCTGGACGATAGCCGCGCGCTGATCGCCAAGACGAAAGATGCCAAGCGCGCCGTCATCATCGGTGCGAGCTTCATCGGACTCGAAACCGCGGCGGCGCTGCGTGCGCACGATATCGAAGTGCATGTCGTCGGCCCGCAAGCGCGTCCGCTCGAACGCATTCTCGGAGCGGAGCTTGGCGACATGATCCGGTCAATCCACGAAGAGCGCGGCGTCGTTTTCCATTTCGGAACGACGGCGGTGGCGATCGACGAGGATATGGTGACCTTGAAGTCGGGTGACCGGCTTCCCGCCGACTTGGTCGTCGCGGGAATTGGCGTGCAGCCGGATGTGGGGCTCGCAAAAGCCGCGGGCTTGACGATCGATAACGGCGTCGTCGTCGATCAATATCTGCAAACGAACGTGCCGGGAATTTACGCGGCGGGCGATATCGCGCGCTGGCCAGATCCCCACAGCGGCGCGCCAATCCGCGTTGAGCACTGGGTCGTTGCCGAGCGTCAGGGACAGACGGCGGCAATCAACATGCTCGGTGGTCGCCAGCCTTTTGATGCCGCGCCATTCTTCTGGAGCCAGCACTTCGACGTTACCGTGTCTTATGTTGGGCACGCGGAGAAATGGGATAAAATCGAGATCGACGGCAATCCATCCTCTCGTGATTGCACGGTGACGTATCTGAAAAGTGGCCGAAAGCTTGCCGTCGCCACCGTCTCGCGCGATCTTGAAAGCCTGCGCGCCGAAGTCGAACTCGAGAATGCCGGAACCTAACGCGCGCGTTCAGATCGCTTCGCGTAGGGCTCGGGCCGGTCGATCTGGAAAGCGTCGCCGGTCGTCGCATACCATCCGCGCCCATGCAGCCGCCCGACCAGATTTAACGCCGGAGTATCGATGTAGTGGTTTTGCGCATCGAGGACGAATTCGTCCGAGACATGCGCCTGGACAATCTCGCCGAGAACGATGAGCTGGCTCGGTGCAACCTCTATGGGCGTGTGCAGCCGGCATTCGAACGCGACGGGGCTAACCGCAATTCGTGCAGGTCTTACCTTGGAAGACGGTGACGTTTCGAGATTGGCCAGCGCAAGCTCGTCCACATCGGACGGTGCGTCGATGGACGTCAGGTTCATGGCCTCGGCGGCAGAGCGCGGCACGAGGTTGACGACAAATTCTCGCGTATCGAGAATATTGCGCGCGCTGTCCTTCATTGAGCCGTCCGCATTGGCTTGAATTCCAATTGCGACGATCGGCGGGGTCTTGCTCATCGCGTTGAAAAAACTGAACGGCGCCGCATTGCGGACGCCGTTCTTGGAGAGCGATGTCACCCAGGCGATGGGCCGCGGCACGATCGTGCTCGTCAGGATTTTATAGCGATCGTCTGCCGCGAGCCGTTCGAAGTCGAACTCCATATCCTCACCTCTCGGACGCACCTAAGCCGCGCAGGAGTTTTTCGACGTGGTAGATCTCATCCTGCACGATGGTGTGACCCATACCGGGATAGATGATCTCGGTCACGTCGCCGCCGAGCCCTCGGAGCACCTCCGCCGACTCATGCACCCGCGCCAGCGGAATGTGAGTATCGACATCGCTGCATCCGAGAAACACGGGCGTACCGGCGAGCTGACCGGGATAAGTCCACGTCGTGCCCTCCGGTCCGATCAACGCACCGCTCAACGCGGCAACGCCGCCGAAGCGCTGCGCATTGCGCGCCGCAAACTCCAGCGCCAGGCACGCCCCTTGGGAAAACCCCAAGAGAACGACGCGCTCGGCAGCTATCCCCTGCTGCTGGAGATTATCGACGACGCGGGTGAGCGTATCCAGAGCGCTGCCGAGATGTGGCTCGTTCCGTGCCGTCGGCGCCATGAACGAGTACGGATACCAGCTACCCGAAGGCGCTTGCGGCGCGATGTAAGCGATGTCCGGCGTCGCGAACGCGTTGGCGAGGCCGAGCATGCTCTCGGCATTCGCTCCGCGTCCGTGCACCAGGACAACCGCCGCGCGGGCGGAATCGATAGGTACGCCCGCGCGGATGACATTGGACGTCAATGTCGTCATGCTGCCTGCTCCAAGGGTTGCAGACTGGCTTCGATCTCCTGCCGTCGGCTTTCCAGGAACTTAGGCAGTTGCAATGCCTGTCCCAGGGACGCCACCGGCTCATCGATCGCAAAGCCCGGTTCATCGGTTGCAATCTCGAAGATCACGCCGCCCGGCTCACGAAAGTAGATCGAGCGGAAGTAATTGCGATCGATCTGCTCCGTGACGTGGAGGCGATGACCCTCGACAAGCTTGCGGCGCATTTCAGCCTGCGCTTCGTCTGTCGCAGCGCGGAACGCCACGTGGTGGACGGAGCCTCGACCCATGTTGCCCGCGAGAAATCCTTTCGCCTCGCGGATCTCGATGACGCCGCCCGTCGTGGTTCCGGTCGCGACGAAACGCGTGACCGGACCTTCGACGCCAGCCTCACCGAAACCGAGAACGTCGCTCAGGATGGCGGCAGTCCGCTTCCCGTCTTCGAGCAGAAGCCTGATGCCGTGAAACCCGCGCACGGCATGTTCGGCGGAAACTCCGCCGCCCTGCCACGCCGCTTCGGTCTCGGCACCTGCTACGCCGACGAGAGCCAGACTCATGCCGTCCGGATCGGTGAAGCTCAGCACGGACTGCCCGAAGCGCTTTTCAATCGCGTCGTGCGGAACGCCCTTTTCAACGAGCCGATGCGCCCAGTAACCGATCGCCGTCTCGGGAACGCGAAACATTGTCTGCTGCGCAAGCCCGACACCCGCTCTCCCTTTCGGCGCGTGGCCCCAGGGAAAGAACGTGAGGATCGTCCCCGGACTTCCCGCTTCGTCGCCGAAGTAGAGATGATAGGTTCCCGGATCGTCGTAGTTCACGGTCTTCTTAACGAGCCGCAGGCCGAGCACACGCGTGTAGAAATCCAGATTGCGAGCGGCGTTGCCGGCGATGGCGGTGATGTGATGGATTCCAGACATGACGAGTCCTTTCTCCCGTGCGTGACGGGATTTCCTAGTCGATCTTCAAATGCTCCTTAGGCCCGAGTCTTCAATGCGCGATGGTGTGTGCAGACCGTCGCCAATCCGGCGACGATCAACGGTCCTCAGCCAGCGAGACGCGCCGCGATCTGTGCCACGTGGCGGCCCTGAAAATGCGCGCCTGCAAGTTCGTTCGCCGAAGGCTGCCGCGAGCCGTCACCGTCCGCGATCGTCGACGCGCCGTAAGGCGAACCGCCGGTGACTTCCTGCACGCCCATCTGCCCTTGGAAGGAATAGGGCAACCCGACGATGACCATGCCGTGATGCAAAAGCACGGTATGCGTCGAGAGGATCGTGCTCTCCTGGCCGCCATGCTGCGTCGCCGTTGACGAAAAAACGCTACCGACTTTGCCGATCAGCTTGCCGCCTGCCCACAGGCCGCCGGTTTGATCGAGGAAGTTCTTCATCTGCGCGGGCATGTTTCCAAAACGAGTCGGAACGCCGACGATGATCGCGTCGTAGCCCGGTAGCTCGTCGACTGTTGCGATCGGCGCTGGCTGGTCGAGCTTGAAATGCGACTTGCGGGCGACCTCTTCCGGCACCAGTTCGGGGACGCGTTTGACGACGACATCAGCGCCGCCTTCGCGAGCACCCGCCGCAACGCTCTGGGCCATCGTTTCGATGTGGCCATAGCTCGAATAGTAGAGGACAAGAACCTTGGTCATTTTCAGTGCCTTCCCTGCTCATGCAACTCCGTCGATGGGTGAAATATCGTTAGTTGACGAAAAATGATCAATCCATGATGTTATTGTCAGTCTGGTTCCAATTTGGATACAAATGGACAAGCTGGAAGCAATGAACGCGTTCGCCAAGGTTGTCGCGAGCGGCAGCTACGCGGAGGCGGCGCGACGGCTGAACCTGACGCGCTCGGCAGTCAGCAAGGCCGTCATGGAATTGGAGCAGGCGCTTGGGGCACGGCTTCTGGATCGCACGACGAGGCGCGTGACGCCGACTGAGGCGGGTCTCGCATATTACGAACGCTGCCTCGCCATTCTCGCGCAGGTGGACGAGACGGAAGCCCAGATTTCGCGGCTGCACGATGAGCCGAAGGGCGTCCTGAAGATCAACGCGCCGATGTCGTTCGGCACGCTCTACCTCGGTGGCGCGGTTGCCGACTTCATGATCCGCTACAGCGATCTCAAGGTCGAGTTGACTCTCACCGATAGGTTCATCGATCCGCTCGAAGAAGGCGTGGACGTGACGGTACGCATTGGCGCGATGGTCGACTCCAGCTTGATCGCGCGCCGGATTTCACCGGCGCGCATCGTGCTCGTCGCGTCGCCGGACTATCTGAAGAAACACGGCACGCCGCAAAGTCCGGTCGACCTCGCGAACCATCGCTGTCTGAGTTACGGCCACATGACGTCGATGCAGCGCTGGCATCTTGCCGAAAAAGGCAAGCCGATTTCCGTCGCGATTGGCGCGTGCCTGTCCTCGAACAACGGCGAGGTGCTGCGCGATGCGGCGCTGAAAGGGATCGGCATCGCGTTGCTGCCGACCTTCATCGCTGGAAAAGATATCGCGGAAAAACGCTTGCAAGTCGTTCTGCCCGAGAACCAGCCGGACGACCTGACGATTCATGCGCTGTACGCGCCGAACCGCTATCTCGCTACGAAAACTCGTGTCTTTATTGACTTTCTCGTGGATCGCTTCGGAAATACGCCGTCGTGGGACGTGTGTTTCGACAAACGCTAACGCTCACCGCGGCGCCCGGCGCAACAGGTATGTATCCATGATCCAGCCTTTCCGCGCCCGTTCCTCCGCGCGGACGCGCTCGATCTCATCGACACACTCCGCGAGCTTTCCAGAAACAAGCACTTCGTCGGGTGTGCCGAGATAGGCACCCCAATGGATGTCGACGTCCTGGTCGGCCAGTGCCCGGAGGCCCGAACCGTTGTCGAGCATCACGACCGCCGTATCGACGCCCTGCGGCAACCCATCGAGAAGCTTTCGCCCCGTCGTGATATGCACCGGCTCGCCGATCGCGTTTAGCGCGATCTTGTGTTGCGCCGCGAGCGCCTGCACGCTGGTGATGCCGGGGATCACCTCATAGTCGAACGCGACCTTGCCTTCGGCGACGATACTCTGAATGACTCGGATCGTGCTGTCGTAGAGCGACGGGTCGCCCCACACGAGAATGCCCCCGACTTCGCCGTCTTGCAGCTCTGTCGCGATAAGGCGGCTGAAAATCTCGGCCTTCTCGCCATGCCAGGACAGAACCCCTGATTTGTAATCAGGGGCACCAGCGTCGCGCACTGGGCTCGCGGCCTCGACGATCCGGTATGGATGGCCGGTGATGAAGCGTTCGCAGATCGTCGTCCTGAGCTTGACGAGATCGTCCTTGGCCTCGCCCTTATCGAGAACGAAAAAAACGTCGACCGCGTTGAGCGCCTTGACCGCCTGCATCGTCACGTAGTCAGGATTTCCGGCCCCGATTCCGATGATGAGCAATGTCTTCATGTCCGGAGACCTTCCCGCCTTGCGCGCTCGAAGGCGCATACTTTTTTACCTTGCCGCTTTACGCTGCGGTAGAGATTGCAACGGCGGTCAATCAGTGCCAATTCACGGTTTAACCGATCTTGAAAGGGAATTCCCCGGCCAATGGCCAAGCGCGTCGTTTTGGTAACCGGATCGTTGGCGGAGCCGCGCGTCAAGCGCATCGCCGACGATCTGAACGATAAGGACATCGAGCCGATCGTCGCCAACGTCGGCGTCAAGGTCGCAGCGCTGATGACGGCAGATATTGTTGAGCGCCGCCTGAAGCTGCCGGAAGGCATCGATAGAGTGATCATGCCCGGCCGCTTCCGGGGTGACCTGGAGCGTTTGTCGGACTTCTTTGGAACGCGGTTCGAGCGTGGCCCTGAAGAGATCGCGGACCTGCCATCCTATCTCGGCCACGCCCAGCGAGAGATCAATCTCTCGGAATACGACGTCACGATTTTCGCCGAGATCGTCGATGCGACGCTGATGACGTGCGATCAGATCGTCGAGCGCGCCCGCAAGCTGCGCGCCGACGGTGCCAATGTCATCGACCTCGGTTGCCTGCCAGACAGTCCGTTCCCGCATCTCGAGGATGCGATCGCAGCCTTGCACTCGGATGGCGCCAAGGTCAGCGTGGATTCTTTCCGCCCCGACGAGCTGTCGCGAGCCACACGAGCAGGTGCGGATTATCTGTTGAGCTTGTCGGAGAAGACGATCGCGATCGCGGATGAGGGGCCTGCCGTTCCGATCCTCGTTTCCGCAGGTGCGGCCGACATGGACTCGCTCGATCGCGCCATCGACATCATGATCGCCAAGGGCAAGCCGTTCTACGCCGATCCCATCCTCGATCCCATTCACTACGGTTTCACGGCCTCGGTCGCGCGCTACTACGACCTGCGCAAGCGTCGCCCCGATATTCCGATTCTAATGGGCATCGGCAACGTCACCGAGCTGACGGACGCCGATACGACCGGCATCAACGCCTTGCTGATGGGCATGTGCTCGGAATTGCATGTGACGGCCGTTCTTGCCGTGCAAGTCAGCCCGCATTGCCGCACGGCGATCAAGGAATTCGATCGCGCAAGGCGCGAATTCTTCGCTGCGCGCAAGGCCGACGCCTTGCCGCAAGGCTTCGGCATGGGATTGATGGCGCTTCGCGATCGCAAGGGCTTTGCATCGACCCCCGCCGAAATCGAAGCGCTCGCTGCAGCCCTGCGCGATAAGAACTACCGCATCGAAGTGGCCGAGGACGGAGTCCACATCTACAACCGTAACGGCCATCACGTTTCAGATGATCCGTTCAAGCTTTATCCGAATCTTCAGCTTGGCGACGACGTTGGGCACGCCTTCTACCTCGGCGTTGAAACCGCGCGTGCCGAAATCGCCTACCGGCTTGGAAAGCGTTACACCCAGGACGAGCCGCTACCCTTTGGCATTGTCGCCGAGGTTCCCGGCGCCGCCGAGGATGCGCATGCGATGAAGTTCAAGGAAGCGGGCTCGACGTTCGCGAAGCCGAAAGCCGACAAGGACGGCGCCGCGGAATAGCCGTCTGAAAGAGCCTATCGCCGCTCGAACGTTCGCAACAGCTTGCGCAGCGTCGGGCGTATGCTTTTCAGCTCCTCGACATGGATGGACGAGAGCTTGTCGATGGTCGCGTTGCCGGGCTTCGTCAACGAGACCTGGATCTTTCGCCCATCGGTCGGATCGGGATTACGCTCCACCAGGTCCAGGTCCGAGAGCCTGTCGACAAGTTCGACGACCGTGTGATGGCGCAGCAGCAGTCGATCGGCGATTTCCCCGACGCTGAGTGACTCTCGCCCTGGCGCGCCCTTGATGGAGAGCATCAGCTGATGCTGCTGCGGTGTCACACCCGCGCCGGTCGCAGCGGCCTCGCTGAACGCGAGAAACTTCCGGAGTTCCCAACGGAATTCCGCCAGCGCCTCATAGTTCGCCTTCGTCAGGGCTGACTTCTTGCGCCGAGCTACGCTCTTGGGCTGAGGAGACGTTTTTACGTTCTTGGTGACCAACGTAGACTCCTGTTTCGGCCGGCGAGTCGGAATGGAAGCGGCCCAATGGGCCCGACCCGGCGCTCTGGTGACTTCCTATTAGCGGATGGCCGGCGCCATTCAAGCGCCATGCAGCGCCAATTCCTGCGGCCGGTAAGGTAGGATATTCTCTAAGATATATCGTATTGCGATATATAATTCAGGCTTGGAATAGACCATTGTTTTGCATTCCGGGCCAGCCAAGTACAGCGAAAAATCCGACGCCGCAATCCGGCTTCCGCCAGCGATCACAAGAGCTGAGCCTCGTTAAAACGCGAGTTCAATTTGCCGTCGCCGATGCAATCCGAAATGATTAAGACCGCTGTTTTTATGCCCTCGAGTACTACTGCCGGTCATCCTCAGGCCGTCACGCATTCAGCAACCATTCAGGGCTGAAGGCGTTTCTGACAGCAGTTTTACAGGGAGTTCGCCATGAAAACTCTGATCTGCGTCGTAACGGCATCGGTACTCGCGGGCCTTGCGCCGGGCGTTGCATCCGCAGCTGATTTCGGCGGCTACGACGAGCAGGAAACGGTGATCGAAGAACGCGCGCCCGTCGTCGAGCGCGAGCGGATCGTGGAGCGCCGCTATTACGAGCCTGCCGACGAATATTACGAGGACGACGCTCCGGTGGTGACGTACTATCGGCGGCCCTATCGCCGCCCGTACCCGTACTACGCGGCTTATCCGTATCGCTTCGGGCCGTATTACCAGCATCGGTATTGGGGCCATCGCGGCTGGGGGCATCGCGGCCGCTGGTAAATCGGTTTTAAGAATTTAGATCGAGCCTAGCCGATGGCTTGGACGTCGGCAGGGCTCGTTTCTATTTGACCCAAATAGGATTTTAGCCGGAACCAGATCGCAAGCCGCCAGCTGGTCCGGGTCCCCACATGCACTTCCCAGAGCTCGGATTCAAAACTCTCTTAATCCTGGCGCGCGATGCCGGAAGCATTTTTGCAATAAATTTACTTCGTGCCTCAACTCTGTAGCCTGCATCTGCGGGGCGTAGAGGAGAAGGTCCATGTTGAGCGCGAGACACGGCATCGCCGCCCTGACGGCGGCGGTGGCGGTAATTGGCCTCTCCGCGACGGCGGAGGCGACGTATCGCGGATGCGGGTTCGACCGCTACGGGTATCATCCGCCGAACTTCAGAGGCTGCGCGCCAGCAGTTGAGATCATCGTCGTTCGACCGCCTGTGGTCGTGGTAAAACGCGTCCGGCGGGTAAGGGTTAAGGCCGTGCATCGCGTCGTGCGCAGGGCGCCGCGTGCGCCCGCCGTTGTTGCGGTTCTGCCGCCGCCTCCGCCGATCGACAATTATTATGCCGTCGCGCCGATCCAGCCCGGCTGCTACTTCGATAATGGCTACGATATGCGCGTGCACCGGATCTGCTACAGTGGCTGGTGATCGCCGGATCGCGGTGTTCCGATAAAGCGGAAGAGTCATGCGTCATAATTCTGGATTCTCGAAAATCGCGACATTGCGGGTAGCTGCACTACTTGCTTCGTTGTGTGCCTGTCCCGCCGCCGGCATGGCCGCTCAGTGCGGGAGCGGGCCGCAAGGATTCGACGCTTGGCTGCAAGGCTTCAAATCGCGAGCCGCCGCGCAGGGCATAAAACCCGAAACGGTTTCGCGGGCTTTATCGGGCGTCACATACGACCCGACCGTCATTCGTCTCGATCGGTCGCAGCATTCTTTCAAGCTCAGCTTTCAGCAATTCTATGCCCGCCGCGTCAACGGCGCGCTCATCAATCGCGGCAAATCTCTGATGCGGACGCATCGCGCCACGCTTGACCGGATCGAAAAGCGGTTTGGTGTCCCGGGCGCGGTGATTGTCGCGATCTGGGGACTAGAGACGCACTACGGCGCCGACGCCTCGGCGCGTTATTCGATCCTGCGGTCACTCGCGACGCTCGCCTACGATTGCCGCCGCTCCGAATTCTTCACCGGTCAGCTTCTGGATGCGATCCGCATTGTCGGACGCGGTGACTTGTCGCCAAGCCAGCTGCGCGGCGGATGGGCCGGAGAGATCGGTCAAACGCAGTTTCTTCCGACGCCCTATGTTCGCTATGCCGTCGACTTCGACGGCAACGGCCACCGCGACCTGGTGCACAGCGTTCCCGATATCCTTGCTTCGACGGCGAATTTCCTCGCGAGCCACGGTTGGCAGCGCGGCGCGTCGTGGCAGCCGGGCTCCGCGAATTACGGCGTCATAGGCCAGTGGAATAAAGCTGAAGTCTATCAGCGCACCATCGCCGCCATGGCGACGCAGCTTGCCGGCGGCGGTTGATTGAGGCGACGAAATTTCTGCCCGCACGGTCTCTCGGGCAGCGGCGCATAACGTCTCATGAGCCTCACTAAGCTCTTCGATTGATTTCGTTTTTATTTCCTCGGCAAACAAAAGCGTGGCCGCACGCATCGATCCCGGACATTTAATTTTTTCGTCCCACAACCCGCTAGGCCATACGTTGCCCATGATTTCCGTTTGATTGTGGCGCGCGGTGCCAAAGTCGGCGCGCGATTGCAGTGCTTAGGAATGGGAGACGAAAGTGGCGTGGGTGAATGGAACCTCGGATGCAGCGCTTCAGCCGCTGGTTACGCAGTTACGGGACGCACTCAAGAGCGCCGAGGTTGAACTTCAGCGTCGATGCTTTATCTCGTCCGAAATCGCACAGGCGATTGCTTCCGCCGACGCCTACCTTGGTGGGCAGGGCGCCGCGCAAGGCTCCACCGTGGCCTCCATCGAACGCACCCGCCGCCTGATCCGGCGCGTTTGAACGCCCGTGAAATCATCACAATACGAATAATTCGGCCACGCTATGGCCTTCCTTCCGAGGTGAAAATTCGCTGGGGAGAAGGGGCAGTGGTTATGCGTATTTATGCTCTGGAAATTCTCTTTGCTGTCGGCGTTCTCAATGTGCCGGCGCTCGGTGCGGAAGCGGTTCAGCGGGAGAGCCCGTCCCTGCCGCAATTCATGCCGCCGGCGATGCACGCAGGCGCCGACACGACCAAGCTCGCAACGGATGAGACTCGCCGGGCCGCCGAAGCTCTCAGCGCTAAATTTTCCGGCGATCGAGCGGGGGCATCGGCTGATGATGCAGAGATGGATCGCGAGACGTCCAAAACGCCGCTGCCCGCTTTAGTCGATCCGCCATCGAACTCCGCAACCTCGGAACACGTCGCGGTCCTGAGAGCACGCCATCCGGCCTCCGCCACTGCTCCCAAGAAATCCAAAAGTACGAGAACGCAATCAGCTCGTCCGGGCTCATCGAACTCCCGGGCAATGAAGTCCCCTAACCGCGACGGACGGCGGCCACCCGTCGATGCGGGGATGCAGGGCATGGCTCCAAACCCTGTTCCTGGAGCGCAAGTCGGCTGGAAGACGGGGCTGATTGGAATGTTGACCAATCCCGCCTTCTGGCACTGAACGTCTCTCGCTTTGTAGCAGAACTGCAAAAATTCGAGACGTTCTAGGACTGGTTGGGCAAGAGGCCCTGCGCGCATGTACATGGCCGGGATCGTAGTAAACTATGGACGATAGTTTTACGGCCGACAACGCATAAGCCGGTCGCGAGCTGCTGCGCGCATGCTAAGCTCGGCCCATTCGTGGCCCGCCTTAGTCCTATAGCCGGCGGTTGGGGAGAGGAAAGGCGATGCCGGTCATCGTATCGTTTGTGGGGCAGAAAGGCGGCGTGGGTAAAAGTACGCTCGCCCGGGCATTCGCGGCTGTTGCCGCTCGCGGCAAATTGAAAGTGAAGCTCGCTGATCTCGACGTAAACCAGCAGACGTCAGTACGTTGGGCACGGACGCGCACCGCGCGCGGGAATGGGTATCCTGTCGAAGCCGAAGCCTACATGACGTTCGAAGATGTGTTGGCGAGCGTGCACGGCATCGATCTCATCATCATCGACACGCCCGGACACGCGAGCCCCGTAACGCTCGAAATCGCGCGATCCTCGCAGGTCGTTATCTTGCCTACGGGTGCCAGCACCGACGATTTGTATCCGACGGTACTGCTTCTTTACGAGCTGGAGCAGATGGGAATTCCGAAAGAACGTCTTGCGGTTGCACTCTGCCGGCTGCTTGAGCAGCGGGAAGAACACGCGGCGCGCAAATATATCGAGAAGGCGGGCTACGAAGCCTTGGTGGGATCGATACCCGAACGTGCCGGCTATCGCAGCGCGCACAATCTCGGTCAGTCGATCACCGAGACAAGCGACCAGACGTTGAACCGCCGCGCACGCACGCTGATGGAAAGCCTGCTCGAAAAAGTGATGAATCAATTGCAGGCATCGAAGACATTTCAAAAGCAGGAAGGCAACGGCAGCGTCGCCTGATATTCGGCGCGTGATGACGATCGATAATGCAAGGCGCTAGGGAAGGGATGTCATGCCACAGGAAGACCATGCCGCCACGTCCGGCAATCAGCGTTTCGCGAAATGGGCGATAGTTTTGATTTTGGCTGCGGCGCTGGCATGGCTCGGCGCCTATCTTCTGGGTGAACAAATATATGACGCCGTCGTGCGCGTGACCCATTGATCTCGGGCATAGCTCGGTGGCAGCGAAGGAATTTTGGACGGTTAATCAGGCACGCGACTTGCACACATCGATCCGACAAGAATTAACGTTCGCCTGTAGCCGGAAGTGCGTCATGTCTGAAGACAATGTCATCTGGGTCGATTTTCGCCTGTCGAAGGATATTCAATCCCGGCAGGAATTGTCTTTCGCCGACCGCATGAGGGCCTATTCAGAGAGAACCCGCGCTCACGTCCAGGCGTCGAAAACAGCGCTTGAGATGATCAGGCAGACGCTCGAACAAAATAATTGGAACGAACAGCCTTCGACCACCCGTCACCCGCCGCATGCTTAAGGACGTCGGCGCTGCTACCGCCGCGTAAGACCGCGCATGTCGCTACCGCTGACGAGTGACCGTTCAGTTCCTGGCCGATTCCAAGAGGGCATCCGCCAGAATTTGCGAGGCTCCGACCATCTCGTGCAGCCCGGTGGAGCCGCCCTTCAAGATGCCGAGCGTGATGCTTTCGTTGTCCGTCGCGATGGAAGCGTAGCAAACGGCTTTGAGTTCACCCATCTCGGCTTTGGCAAGCAGCTCTTTGAGGCCGTTAACGAGGTCGGCCCTTTCCTGCTCGTCTTTCTTTGTGCGCTGGGAATTCAGCAGTACCAAATTGGCCATCTCGCGAACCTCTCGAAGCGAAAGCTGCGGGCGCTTGGACTCTAACTTTCGAAATGGTGGCACGCCGGCGGGTTGGCTTCGAGGGGAGAGCGCGAAATGTCTGTGGGTTGTTGCTTCAAGTGTTACCGCCGGGACTCGCGGGAGAGGCTCGAGAAGTCAGCCTCGGAGAGCGCCAGTGACCAGACTTAAAAATTTCTGTCATTTTACAACGCAGAAATCCCAGCCTCTTCTGTGAGCCGTCAGATCGATCTATTTCGCGATCAGCTCGACGCGCCGGTTCTTGGCGCGACCGTCATCGCTGTCATTCGATGCGATCGGTTGTGACATGCCCGCCCCGCGACTCGAAAGCCGCGCTTGATCGATGCCGTACGTGCCGATCAGTGCCGCCACGACATTTCCGGCGCGGCGGTTGGAAAGATCGAGATTGTAGGTTTCCGTTCCGACACCATCCGTATGACCGACGACATCGAGCTTGAGTTCGGGTTTGTCTGTCAGAAGCTTGGCGATTTCATCGAGCGTCGGCTTCGACTCGCCCTTGATCGTCGCCTGATCGAAATCGAATTGGATGCCGTAAAGATTGATGCGTCCGTTCGTTTCCAAACCCGCCTGCATGTCCGCGGCTTTGATGACGGCGATTCTATCGGTCTCCATGGACTTGGCTTCGAGCACGCGCACGAACACGACCGTTTGACCATTGTCCTCACCCGCGAACACGCTTGCGTAGACGTGCCCTTCCGGACGGTCGAGTTTGGAGAGCAGATAGCGTGCATGCCCGGAATAGGCAGTCGAAAGACCATTCGTCGGATCGAGCTGCTGTTCGAGCAGATAGAGATCGTTCATGCTGCCCTTGAAGCAGGCTTTGTCGGCGCAGGTGAAGACGGTTTGAAAGCCTTTCGCCTTCAAGGCCAGATCGTAGTTGGTCAGTACCTCCAGCGACGATCGCCCTGCCGGAACCTCGTAACGGATTTCCGTGGCGCGACCTTGAAGCGTCAGCCACTCGGGCCCCAACCGGTCGTCGGTCGCATTACGTTCGAGCGGCGCGCCATAGTCATGCGGCGCTTTGAGAAACACGAGTTCATCAAAGTCGGCCGCCTTGTAATAGACGATGCTCGCATCCTTGTAGCGCCCTAAGAGCGGATGATCCGTACTCCCCGCAATATCCTCCGCAGCACGCTCGCAATCGATGCAACGAGCGCGACCGTCAAAGCGAGGAGGCGAACAAAAAAAGTCATCGACATCGGAGTCTGATCTCCATCGCTCTGCGGTTATCTGACGACACTGCCACATTGATTGTGACCAACATCTCGCGTGCCGCTGGGGCAGACGCACTGACCGGATGAAGACAGAATCTTATCACCCGAGCACTTCGGCTGCTGTGGAACAGGCTTCGGCGTTGGGCCGGTCGGAGTTGGCATAGGTGTCGGCGTCGGATTGGTTTTGACCGGACGGCATCGCGGAGGCCGACCGATCATGCCCGGCGCACAACGATCCGCATAGCACCGGCCCATCTGTAGGACGTGCCTTCCGGGCAGCAGTTGGGCGGCGTGCCGATCGGCCGGTTTGCGGGACATTTCGGAGGCTCGACGTGGTTCGGCACGCAGATGCCGCCGCCTCTTTGACCCGGCCTGCGGGCCTTATGCGTGCCCTGCGGGCAGTTGAGATCCGAATCCTGATGTTGCGTGCCGTTCGTGCCTCCGCCGGAATTGTCGATCGGCGCCGGGCGGCGGCACGCTCCGAATTTGAACTCCATGTGGGGCGGGCAGCAGTTCGGATAGACACCGTTCGGCCGTTGCGGCGGGCAGGCATGAACCGGCGGCGGCGTCGGTGGACGCTGCGTCAAACGGCATGCTCCGAACTTGAACTCCATGTCACGCGGACAGCAGTTCGGATAAACGCCGTTGGGACGGGATCGTGGGCAGGCCGGTTGCGTGATTAGCGGCGGCGGTTCGTGAATAACGGACCGGCAGGCGCCGAACCGATACTCCATCCCGCGCGGGCAACAGTTCGGATAGACGCCAACCGGCCGGCTGATCGGGCATTGTGTAATGACTGGCGGCGGAATAACCGGCTGCGATTGAACGGGATAGGCGCCGCCGGTTCCCGGGCCGGTCATGCAACGGCGTCCATTGAATGTCGATCCGGGCGGGCATTGGCAGAGACCACCGATCAACACCATGCCGCGCACGCATTCCGTGACGCGCGGCGGAGTTGGCTCGCGCGCGGGCTGCGACGCTGGTGGTGGTGGCGGCGGCGTTTCGCTCATTTTCGGCTTCAACGAAACTGAATGGCAGGCTTCGTCGTCGCTGCGGTGCTTCTCGCCGTCGGTGACGCTGGCGCAGTTCGAGAATTGTTCAGCGCTCGCGTCGTTCGGCAGGCGCACCACCATCTCGAAGGTTTGTGGTCCGCACTTCTCGCCCGGTTTGCCATTGAGATCGAGGCACACATTATCCGGTGCAGCTTACGGTCTCTTCGTGCCAATACGCGTGCGGCAGGCGGCAGGCCTTATCGAAGCAGGCCTTGTCGAAGCGGCGCCGGGCAGATCGATCGTATGAGGTCGATGTTCGAGACAAGCGCCCGCTGAACTCGGTCCGTGCACGTTGAAGCCTCCGGCGTCGCCTGGAGCAAGCGTGCGCGGTTGAATCGTCACGGAATGGCGGTCGACGCTTCCACTGCGCCGATCGGTCCCCTGCAGAAAAACCGTCACAAGGGGTTCCCACCCGGATTTTTTGTGCTATAGGCGCGGTCTGGGCCGCTCGGAAACGAGCGGCCTTACTTATCCGGAAGGCGTCGCTGGCTTCAGCACGCCGATTGGTGACGCGGGGTGGAGCAGCCCGGTAGCTCGTCAGGCTCATAACCTGTAGGTCGTTGGTTCAAATCCAGCCCCCGCAACCATCAATGTCGGACTTTGGTTCGCGCTCGGTTCCATGAGCAGCGCCGCCAGGTTGCCGACTAGCTCAAGTTTCATGGGCTCCCGGCCGGGCGTCGGGATTGCGACGACCTCGTTCACGAGCTCGCGAACCAAGGCTACGGCCTCGAGCCCGGCAGCGTCGCCCTTGGCCAGCGCTGCGTGGATTTGGGCAACGGTGTCGGCGTAGAACTTCGCCGCGTTGGGGTGCAAGGCAACGACATCCGCCGCCTTGTTCGGTAGGCGCTGCTTGAGGGCTTCCTTCTCCGCGACGAATTCATTCAGCCTCGCGGCGAGCGTCTTTGGGTCGCCGCCAGCCTCGACCATCGCGATCACGCCCGCAATCTTTCGCTCGACCGCAGCGAGGTCGCGTTGGACGTCTCGTTTCATCCGCTCGGTTTCCTTTGCCAGCTTGGCGCGGTGCTCCCGATATGTGTCGACGGCCGCCGCCACGACTTCCGGTGCCAGCAAATACTTGCGCAGGACATCGAGGATGCGGCGTTCGATTTCGTGGGTTGCTATCGTCCGGCGGTTGTCGCAAGTGCCTCGGTTGCGCGATGCCGAGCATCCCAGATAGGCGCGGTGGATGACGATCATGGACGCCCCACAAGCGCCGCATCGGACCAAGCCGGACAGCAGATGCTTCGGGCGTCGATGATGCGTGAGCTTGGCTCCTCCCTTCTCGTCCCGTCGGACCTCAGCCGCCGCAAACAGCTCGTCCGATACGATGCGGAGATGCGGCGCGTCGCTCACGATCCATTGGTCCGGAGGATTCGGACGGGCCTGACGCTTGCCCGTTGCCGGGTCCTTCACGAACCGCTGCCGGTTGTAGACGATCTTGCCGAGATAAAGCTGGTTATTGATCAGTCCGTTCGCCCGCTTACGGCTCCCGATGATCGTCGAGACGTTCCAAGGGCCGCCACGCGGCGACGGCGCGCGCTCACGGTTCAAGTCGGAGACGATATCGATCGGCTTCCGACCCCGCACGTACTCCTCGAAAATTCGCCGCACGATCGCGGCCTCAGCTTCGTTGATCGTCCGCTGGCCACGCTCCTCGAGTGAGGGCACGAGGTCGTAGCCATACGATTTGCCGCCAGGAATGCGGCCCGCTTTCACTCGCCCGACCTGGCCGCGCCGCGTCTTGAGCGCGAGATCGTCGAGAAACATGCTGGCGATCATGCCTTTGAGGCCGACGTGCATCTTGCCCACGGCGCCATCGGCAAGCGTGACGATTTTAACGCCGGCGTACTCAAGGCGCTTGTGAATCCCCGCAATGTCCTCGAGGTCGCGGGAAAGCCGGTCGAGAGATTCCGTCAACACGGCATCGAACCGGCCTGCGCCAGCGGCGCGCATAAGTTCGGCGAGGCCGGGGCGGTTGTGCGTTGTCGAGCCTGATATCGCCGCGTCCTGAAATTCGGCGGAGATGGTCCAGCCTTGGCGCTGGGCGTGATCTCTAGCCGCAGCTATCTGATCCGCGATCGATCGCGGATCTTGGAGGTCGGAACTATATCGGCTGTAGATTGCGACGCGCACGCGACGTCTCCCCTGATTGCGGCCGCATGATCGGACTCGGCTCGTTGGCGCGCAAGAGCCCGCGCAAGGTCTAGGATGATTTGCCGGGCCTTTGGGCCGTATCCAGCGTACTCCAATGCCAGCGATTTGACGGGGGCGACCGGCTGTCGTTCTCGGCTGGAAGTCGTGGACATCGCGACCTGCGGTAATCAAATCAGTCAAACTGTGCTACCAAGACACATACTGTCAGCAGGGTGGCAGTTACGGTGGGCCAATTACCCGGCGAGCTAATCGCATGACGAGAACGTTAGCGAACAAACGTCTGTCGCGAGGTAGCGGGACAAATGGGCGTCAGGAGACGCGGCTCCAATCGTCGCTACTAACCACAGATGGGTCTCCAGCAGCGCAGGGTTTTCTCGCAAGATGTGGTCAGCTCGGGATAAAACCCGATGTTCTGAGGCGCTATATCGAGGCCATCGATCCGGTAACACGGAAGCAGATTGCCGGCGTTTATTCCGCTCGAGTCGTTCGGGAATTCGGCCCTAAAAAAAATCCACGAGACTATAGTGAATATGACTACCAGCCCTTCGTAGAAGGGATTTTTCGGCGTGGACCGGGCGCAAATGAGCGCGCACGTGAAAAGATTGCTGATCTTACCGGTCAACGGTTTAACCGAGAGGTGGCGCTGCTCAATGGTCGAGTGCGCGAGCGTGCGTTCCTGATGCCCGCATTATTTTTTGACGTTTACCAGGAACTGAATGAAGCGAATTTGCCAGATACAGCGATCCTCAAACTTGTTTTTCAGTTTACTGACGCCTCACACCTGATGGTGCGGGAACAATGCGAATTCGAAAAGAGCCATAGGAAATGCCAGGGGCGAAGGAAGGATTATTTAAAACGATTAAGGCGGCGCCTCGCAGAGATTCTTGATCAAGGGAACGCTGATGTTCACCGTCGCTTCAGCAGTGTCTGGCTGCACGAGGTCCTGCAAATCGAATATAGTTCGCTGACTCGTTTGGGTGCCGTTGATACAGTGGCAGGTTCGCTAAACGAATGCCGAAAGATGCTCGCGCTATTCGATAAACTAATAAACGAGCCCGTCAAACGAGGCCCGCGCCGGCGCCACGCACGGCAGCGAGTGGTCCGGTTGCTTCTCCAACACTTTTCAAAGCTTACTAGAAAGAAATTTTCGTGGAGCGCCGACGGAGGCGGGCTTGGCTTCGAGTTTGTGGCCAATCTCTTCGCTCTTGTTAAATGTTCTGCGCCAACTAGCGATGATTTCCGGAACCCCAGAGAGCGCGCGTAAAAAGCCCACCGTTGATCGTCGACGTTACAGGCTAGGTTGCCGCGTCACGTGTTGTCACGTGACGTCTGATGTGGCGCGGAGATCTGGAAATGCATACGAACCAGCAAACGCCGACGGCGGCGCTGCTATCGCGCAAAATGATACGCATGGCCGATGTTCTAAAAATCGTCCCAGCGACTCGCCAAACGTTATACCGCTGGATCGAAAATGGCCGGTTTCCAAAACCGGTCAAACTAGGTGATTCCGTTATCGGGTTCTGTGAGGCCGAGGTCATCGCGTGGCTCGATGCGCGCCCGCGCGCTGGGCAGAAAAACGAAACGCCGATGTCTGACGAGCATTGATGGGTCGTGGCATGGAAAAAACCAGCGAAGTACACGTTTTACGGATGGCATCGGAGGTGCTGCGCATGTCGGCGCTGTCGCTAACCGCACTGGTATCAGAAATCGACGCGTTTATCGCGGAAGAGGCGGGGAAAATCGATGCGGTTGAGCATGCGTACGTTCACGGGGCGCATGGCATCACCGCTGGTAACCCGACCGTTCTACGGTGTTTGTCGGAACGGCGACTGTTGCTAGAAACGGCTCGGGATCTACGCGCGCGAATGGCAGAGGCCGCGGCGGATCTGGAGCGCGGTGGCGGTGCGTCGTGAAACCGGACTGTAGTTTGTAGTGTTAGTTGCGTCCTCAGCGTGATGGGCCGCCGGCCGGTCGAAACGACCGACGGCCTATGTCTAACCAACGGCTGGGTGCGCGTGGCCAGGACAGCGAATCGTACGATGGCCCGTCCGCGTCCCACTGGCAACAGAGGGCGGATTTTCAGTGCCATTAGAAACGTGGACGCGTACCGTTAGCGGTGCCGGCATGGCCCGTGGTGCGCAATGACGCGATCTATGCCGTGGTTCAAAGTGGAGTGCCGCACGTGGCTCGACGGCACCCGCGACCTCGATCCAGCAATTCGCGGAATCTACATCGACGTCCTATGCCTGATATATGATCGCGGGGGGCCGGTCCCTGACGACGAGCGCTGGATATCACATCAGCTACACATCAGTCTCCGGCGCTGGCGCGCAGCGCGTGACGTTCTCATGGCCTGTGGAAAACTGGTCGCGTCGCAGCATGGTCTGATCACCGAAGAAGCGAAAATAGAGCTTGAAAACCGCGAGATAAGGCAGCGGATCAACGCCGAAAACGGTGCGAAAAACGCACGAAAAAATCATGAAAATTCTAATTTCGTGAATGTTTCCAATCAACGGGCCGACCGAACGGCTCAGCAAAATAGTTTCTACGCGTGCGCGCGAGAGAATCTAGAGTCAGAGTCAGATATTGATTCAGATTTAAACGGTCCGAACGGAATTGATGATCGCCCACTGCGAATTCCGCAGACGTGGCGAACACACGACCTCGAGTTTTTGTTATCCGCCGCACCATCCGAAAAACCGCACGAGCTCGTGCGGTGGCTGTGGCTTCTCGAAGACGCACTCGGGGCCGATGCCGTAACGGCGGCGCTCCAGTCTGCGCGACCGCGGATTGAGGCGGGCGACGTCAAACACGTCCTGCAATACGTGACGACCGCAGCAAACAACTGGCGGCACCTGGGCGGGTCAAAAAAACGGTCCGCGCATGTGCGAGGAACCGCGAGGTCGTTTGGATGACCACCACTGCCACTGAGAAAGGAACTCGCCATGGCCCGCGGTGAGCATCTCAGCAGCTACGACTGTTTTCGCATCCGCGCGCTCGCGGCCCGCGGCCTCTCAGATCGTGCAATTGCCAAGGCGCTGGGACGGTCTCGACAATCAGTCTGGCGCGTACGGAGCGGTCGCCGCGATCTGCCGGTGTGGCTCGAAGGATTCGGCACGTCACCGGCTCTAGATTCTCAGCAGTTAGAAACATCCATGTCTATCCGGTTAGAAACACGAATCGGTTTGGGTATGACCAATAAGGAGATCGATATGGCTACCCCCGAGTTGATCCAACTGCATTTCATCGACGCGCTCAGCAACCATTTTGTCGTGAACCGTCGCACCACTGATTGTTTTTTTGCCGATCTGATATCGGCGTTGGTTGACGAACAATGCACGGTGCCAGTGCTGCAGCGCGCAGCACGAACTCTTATCCGCACCCGCGCTACCTCGAGCTTCCCGGCCGTGGCATCCTGCATCGCGGCATGTCGAGCGGCGCAGATCGAGTTAAGCGGCGACTCCGTGTCGAATCCCAAGGGGGACGATGCCGGCGCCAAATCGATTGCGGTACGACCTAGCGTCGACTCCGAGGAGGAGGCAGCATGAGCTGGTTCCGTCCCCAGCAGGAAACGCGACAAAGATATCATCGGCACGCTATCGAAGCGGCGCCGGTGAGCCTGAGTTCTCGCGTCGACTCAATGTCGATGTCAGTGGGAGGGTGACCTTGATAGATCCCTCAGTGATCGGAGTTTGGTGCGTCTTCGCTGCCGGCCTAGCAGCCGGAGCCGCTTTGGAGCCGGTGTTTCGTGCCATCTCTCGATGGCGACCGGCTCCTCTTTTGCCCGTGACCGAGCCTGTACGAAATGAGGTTCGGGTTGATCAATGTGCCGTCGCTTCGGTAGCCGCGACCACGACCCGGACGTCCAGCGCCCCAAAGACGGAGTTATCAGCCGGTTGGTATCCGCCCGAGAGGCATGCGCAGGCGCTGCTTGAATGGCTGCAGAGCCCGGGCGGCCTCACCGGTGAATTAGCGGCGGGAGAAGTCGAACTGATCTACACCGACATGTGCACCGAAATGCGCTGGGCATTGCGCCCGTGGTCACCCGTCGCGCGTGAGCTGCGAAAGCTCCTAGGGGGCGAGAAGAGCTACGCGTGGCGTGATGGTCATCGAGTGCGCGTCTATCGGATTCCAATCAATAACGCCGTGCTTGACCGCGTGCCGCTCAAAAGGGCTGCCTAATGCCTGAAGCATTCTCATCTATAGCCGACATGCGAGTGGTCATCGATTCATCGACCGACAAGCTCGAGGCAGGCCTCACCGTGGCGAAAAATCTCGTCTCGCGGTTCGCATCCGAAGGCAATGACGGGCTTTCGCTATTCGACCGCGCCCTTGGGAGAGCGGCAGAGGGTGTCGTCGGACTATCGGGAAAATTATCATTGGTCAGCACCGCAATGCGCTCGTTTGGCGGGGAGCTGTTGCTTGCCAAAGAGATTGGCGGCGCACTTGCTGAACGCGGAGGCAAGGCCGATGAATGGAATGCGTGGTGGGCGGCGATAGAAGATGTGCAGGCGGCGTTCGTGGGCTTAGCCACCGGCCAAGCGATTCCGGCCTCAGAAGAAGCGCTGAAAGCCTACGCATTGGCAGCAAGCCATACTAGCGATGGCAACCAGAAACTGTCGGGTTCATTTCGTGGACTAGGGGAGCCAGCAGTCTGGGGAAACATTCGAGCCCTCAACGAGATGTCCCACACCTTCCGCACGATGGCGGATGAGTCGACATGGTCGGTCCAGACGATCGACGACCAGTTCCGACGTTTAACGCTGCTTCTAAATCAGGAAGCCGAAGGCGTCCGTCGCGATTTTGCGAATGGACAGTCCCTACTGGGCGACCTACTCGGAGACGACGAAGTCACCGAGCGCATGGAAAAGATGGCCGGCTTCCTCGATAAGGTTCGCGATTTGAACGAGCGCCGCCGGGAAAGGCAAACGCAAGACGCGTCGAACGCCGAAGGTCCTGCGCAGGAAGAGTTCGATAAAGTCGTCGTCGGGATCGAGAACCAAGTGAGGGCGCTTCAGGAAAAGGCAAACACCTATGGAATGACCGCCGGCGAGGCGGCCGCGTATGCCGCCGTGATGAAAGTAGTGAACGATCTGGACGCCAAATCGCTGTTGTTGACTGAAGAGGGCGCGAGAAAGTTAGGAGAACTAACTGACAAGATAAAGATTCTGACGGACTCGGAAGAGGCTCGCGCGAAGGCTAAGTCCAATAATGATGCTGCGAAGCGGTTTTTGGAGAGCATTCAGCACGAAATTCGAGGACTACAGCAACAGGCTGAAGCATCAGGAATGTCCGCAGCAGCGGCGGCCTCCTACAACGCCGAGATGCGGTTGCGTAATCAGCTAACTGACCAGGATCTCCATTTGACGCCGGAGCAGCGCAAAGAGATGGAGGCGCTGATCGCCACCTTGCGAAAACTAACGACGGCCCGAAGAGAAGATCAGGACGAACAAAGTCAGCAGCGAGCATTTGATCAGTCAATCCAACAACTGCAGCGCCAAACAGCGCAGATCGAAGGGCGAACGAAAGCCCTTTACGACAACTCTGAAGCCGGTCGTGTACAGGCCCTCGTCGATCAGCAACTTGTGTCTCTGCAGGCCCGTCATATTGAGCTGACGCCGAAACGAATTGATGCAATCCGCGAGCAAGCGCAGGCGCAGATCGAGGCCACGACGGCACAGGAGGATGCGCAACGGGCAATGAGATTACTCAACGATATCGGCAATGCCGTCACCAGCAACCTCGACAGCGCGTTCCGGCGCTGGACGAACGGCTCGAAGGTATCCGTCAAGGAAATGGCCGCATCGATCCTGGCCGACCTGGCAGAAATTCAGTTCAAGGCGGCCGTGCTCAACCCGCTGGCGAATTTCCTGACCGGTTCGCAGTCGGGAGGCGGCGGATTGCTCGGCTCGCTGCTGGGCCTCGGCGGATCGGGCGGCATGCCGTCGACGTCGAGCTGGGCGGCCGGCACCAGCGTTATTCCGGCGTTCGCAGATGGCGGCGACTTCGGACCTGGCCCCATGATGGTCGGCGAACGCGGTCCGGAACTCATCTGGCCGACGTTCCCTGGAAAGGTCATCCCCAACAACGCGCTCCCGAACGCGGCCGCCTCGTCCGGGCCGCCGGTCATCAACATGCCGGTGACGATCAACGCCCAGGGCGCCTATCCGGAGAGCATCGCCGACATCAAGGCGGCGCTCGCCGAAACTCAGGCCTCGATTCCGCAGACGGCCATCGAGGCTTGGCAGCAAGCCAAGGACAGGGGTGTCGTCTAATTGAATTGGCTCACACTACCCCCAGGGGGGAGTGAAAATCTTGGAAGAGTCGATGCCAAGGACCGCGATCTTCGAGAAATTTTTCTCGGCGCAAGTTTTCGCCGAAACTATTTTTTTTAGACCGATCGTGCATGTGCAGCGCAGGCATTCCAAGAGTCGTTTCAGATGGTTGCGTGACTGCTGTAGCGACAAGTCGATAGTGGAGATTCACGATTTGTCCGCCGCTTTTCGGGTCAGAAAATGAAGGAAAAAATTGAGAGCGTCCTGGGCGCCGAGTGGAAGCGCCGACTCGCGCAGGCTCTCGCATGCACATCCGAACGCTTCAATAATCCATTGTCATGTCGTGTTCTGGCAGTCATCGAATTGCTCGAGAGCGTAAGCGCTCGCGATCCGAAACTCCTGCCCGACCGCTGGAACGTAATCAAGCCGGTGAGTGACGACGACGAGGTACAACCACCCAACTTGCGGGATAGGTTCGCTCGTTTATTTGGCGCCGATGCACTCGTACCCAGGCTTTCGGTCGCTATTGGCATGGCGCGGGAAACAATCGCCAACGCATTCCGAGGGCGGAGCCTCAGAGCACAATCTGACTTAGTCGCAATAATTGAGCTGCTCGAAATCCTTTACGGACTGGAGGCAAGCGAAAAAAATTGGCCGCCCAGATGGCGGCAGATCAATAATATTGAGGAACGTCGACGATCGACACGTCGTCCTCCCGAGAGAGAAATCCCAGATCCGCTGGAAATGAAAGTGCGAGTTGTGGCGGTGCTCGGCTGTGAGAATTCAAGTGCGATGGTTGCCCGAGCCCTCGGGAAAAGCCCGGACTCGCTCAGCAGAATTTGGCGATCAGAATTGGACAGTCACGGCCGACCAGCTCGCGTTCAGCCCGCATTAGCCGCCGTGATCGAGTTGCTCGAAACGCTGCGAGCGGAGGAAATACCGATCGAGCGTTGGCCAAAACGCTGGCGTACGGCTGTGCGCAAAAAGGCGACTCAAATCAGTTAGCCACGGTGTATCGAGAGGCGGCTGGAGAGATTCAGCCTGCTGGCTGCAGAGATCCCTGATAATAGCGAACCAATTCCAAGAACTCACGCTCATTCAGGATTTGGACGGTGCGACCCTCTCCGATGGCAGCTTCCGCGTCGCGCTGTTTGTGACTCTTCACCTGGCCACCAAACCGGGCCGGGTCTCTGGTTCCCACTACCAGCATGGTCGCTTTTTTGCCAAATCGTTCTTTGACATCGCATCCGAGCGCAGCCGCCAATCGTGCAAGCTCTGCTTCTCCGGTTACGAAATCACCGGTGCAGACCCAAACGTGGCCAGCTAAAGGCCCTGGGGGTTTCCTAAACACTCAATGCGTTCGGAATATCGTCGCGGCGAAGGTCCATTGGCCGCGATCGGGTAATGAGCACATGACGCGAGCTTTTTCCAGTCATCGAGACCTTTCCCCGATTGGGCAATGGCTGACGCCAGCAATAATCCGCAAGCACGAGCGTCGCTGAGGGCGTCATGATGTTGGAGCGGGATCGAGAGTTCACGGCAGAGGGTCGCAAGATCGTATTTGTGAAAGTGCGGCCAGCACGCACGAGCGACCTCACAGGAGTCCAGCCATTCCACTTTAGGAACCGGCAGGGCATAGCGGCTGAAAGATTGGTGCAGAGCCTCATAGTCGAAGGAGCTGTGGCTGACCATTACAACGTTATCAATGCGCCGCGTAAGCTCATCAAACAGGAGCGGCAGGGTCGGTGCCCCCGCCACGGCCGCGCTTCCAATTCCGTGAATTCGAACATTGAAGGCGTCGAAATCGCATTGCGGATTGACGAGCGACGACCATTCCCCGCTGATTGCAGCTTCCGTGAACGCAACAAGCCCTATCTGGCAGATTGACCCTCTACTGCCGTTGGCGGTTTCGACGTCAATGGCAACGTATTGATTTGGCATACGTCAATGCCCCCGACGATACATTTGAAACGACTATTACCCGCCAAGCGCTGAGTCGAAAATGCGGTGGCGAGCTTTTAAGTGGACAATGTGATGGCTCGAGTTCCTCGCGCACCTCGGCCGCCGAGTACCGCAGCCGGTGGGGGCGTGCTGCGGTACGGTCGTCTTATGTTTCAGTGCCGGCGATGACGTATGGATTTCCAAGCGATTTCCGGAACTATAGCGGCGGCCTTCGGTCGGGGTTCGCCCAGTGGACCGGCCGCATGTGGCTCCTTAGGTTCGCGCAAATTCGGCTGTCCCGTCACGTCGAAAAAACGCTACCGGCATGCTAGGACCCGGTGGGGAGTGAACTTATTTGAGCAGACCATTTTTCAACCGCAGCATTGAAGCTTTGGAAGCGGAGTTCAAACGGCGGCAGGACGATGCCCCGTTTCTCCGAACGTTGCTCGATGAGCTCGAATACCGCTCGACACAACGCGCAGCGCGGCTGCGAAGCCGGGTAGTGGAGTGTCTGTCGCTTGACGATGAGATCGCCGATGAAGGAGCGGCCCGGCCCAGGATGGAGAGGCGGGCGACCGCCGACGGGCCGGATGATTTGGAAGTCGACACAGCGCCGATTGCGGAGGAAAGCCCGGCGGCGGACGCAGCCTTAGCTTCACGCGAGCACAGACGGACGGAGCTGCCGCCGGCCACGAACGATCCAATTTCCATTCTGACCGCGTGGAGCGCGCTTGAGGTTCTATCACCTCCGTCCTTTCGGCGGGACACTGATCTCACGGGGGGCGACCGTTCGGCCGTAGTGCGGCTCGATGGCACCAAGCTCGCCTGGGAGGAGACACGTGGTGGGCGCAAGAATTACAAGCTCTATCATCAGGTCGTCTTGGGCACGATCAAGCTGGATGCGGCGGTCGCAGCGCTGGTGACGTGCTTCGGCGATACGCGGGCCGAACGCATCGGGTCGCGCGGCGAAGCGATCCTGGCTACGATCATGCTAGACCGCGCGGGTAGGCCGGTCGAGGAGCCCGCCGTGGCGATTTCGAGCTTCGGCTGGGGTGTGCCGCGCGCGCTCGCTGGAGACCTCGCTTCTCTCGGCGGATGGCAGACAGCCGAGCAGCCGCTAGTGGAGAAGCTCGACAAGATGATACGCCGTCAAAACCGCGATGGCGAGCTGCTGGCGCTCGACCGTGAGGGTATTGCCAAGGCCTATCAGTGGCTCGTCAAAACGCTGGAACTTCCGGCGGCGCTGATGAACGCGCCGCGCTTTTCCGTCCGCACCTATCAATACTACCGCAACAGCGATCCTCCCGAGACGCTACTGCTCAACAGCTTCTTCCTCGGGGATCTGGCGACCGCGGCAGCGTCCTTCCGTGATGGCAAGGCAACGCGCAATCTCAAGCGCTATCTTGGCGTAGACAAACCCGTAAAGCGGCGCGATCTGCTGGCAGAGCCCGAGGCCTTGGCGGAAGCGCTGTCGCCAGGGAATTTTCCGGCGGCGCGTTGGCCGGGCATGGGACGACATCCGCTCGTTCTGCTGCAGCAAGCCGCGGTCAACCTCGCCGTACAGGATTTGAAGACCGACGGCATCCTAGCTGTGAACGGGCCTCCCGGCACTGGCAAGACGACGCTGCTTCGCGACATCGTTGCGAGTGTCGTCAACGCGCGTGCCGCGGTTATGGCGGACTACGACAATCCCGCCGATGCATTCACCAGTTCCGGTCAGCGCCTGAGCGTCGGGAACGCGTGGCTGCATCTTTATCAGCTCGATACGCGGCTCAAAGGCTTCGAGATGCTGATCGCGTCCTCGAACAACAGGGCGGTCGAGAATGTAAGCGCCGAGTTGCCCGGGCGCGATGCCATCGCCGCCGATGCCAGCGATCTTCGCTACTTCAAGACGCTATCGGACGGACTTTTGGAGGAGGACACCTGGGGCCTGGTAGCGGCGGTTCTCGGCAACGCGCAGAACCGCAGCGCCTTCCGCAACGGCTTCTGGTGGGACAATGACATCGGCATGGCGCGCTATCTTGCACATGCGGCCGGAACTCCGCAGTTCATCGAGATCACCGACGAGGACGGAAAGGTAATCGAGAAGCGCGCCCCCCGCATCGTCACCGAGGAGGATGCTCCGCGCGACCCGCGTCACGCGCAGCAGCGCTGGCAGGCGGCGCGAAAGGCCTTCCGGGTTGCTCTGGAGAAAAGCCGCAAGGCGCAAGCCGACCTCGAAGCCGTGCGCCGCCTGATGGACGAACTCCCGGGTAAGGTGGAGGCGGTTCGGCAAGCCGACCTCCGCCAGCAGCAGATGCGGGCCGTATTTGAGCGCACCAAAACCGAGCACGAGCAGTGCGCAAACCAATTGAGCTTGTGCGAAGCGCGCCAGGAGGCGGCCACGCGGGCGCTACGAGGCCATTCCGCAGCGCGCCCGGGGTTTTTCGCGCGCCTATTCGGTACAGGGAGTTTCCGCGCATGGCGTTCGATAGAATCTGCCATGAAGCGGGAGCTTGCGGATGCCGATGATCGGCGTCGAGCCGGCTCCAAGGCGTGTGATGCATCTGACAGAGTGACGGCCGATGCGGAGCGCATGCTGCAGGCGGCCCAGGTCGAACATATGGAGGCGGGGACACGGGCCGAGAAGAGCACGCAAATCCTTGATGCCTGGCGGGCGAGGCTTGGAGAACGCCTGCTCGACGCGTCCTTTGCCGAGCGCGGGCACGAGGCGCGCCACCTGTTGGCGCCTTGGTTCGACGAGCAGATGCACCGGCTGCGCGACGACGTATTTATCGCCGCAATGGCCCTGCACAAGGCGTTCGTCGACGCTGCGGCGAAGCCGCTGCGCCACAATCTTGGCGCGCTGATGAACGTCTTTGCCGGCCGCCAGATGTCCGACGCAGCGAAGGAGGAACTCGTCACCGATCTTTGGGCGTCGCTGTTTCTGTTGGTGCCGGCGGTGTCGACCACTTTTGCGTCCGTTGAGCGCATGCTCGGAAGGCAGCCACCCGAGTCCTTTGGGTGGCTTCTCATCGACGAGGCCGGGCAAGCATTGCCCCAGGCCGCGGTCGGAGCGCTAATGCGAAGCCGGCGGGCGATCATCGTCGGCGACCCGATGCAGATCGAGCCCGTCGTGGTTCTTCCTGATATTCTGACGCAAGCTATCTGTCGGGCCTTCGGCATCGATCCAGATCGGTTTAATGCGCCAGTTGCCTCCGTGCAGACGCTGGCCGATGCAGCAACGCCTTATGTCGCGGAGTTCTCCAGCCGGCACGGATCACGCACGGTTGGCGTGCCGCTGTTGGTGCACCGGCGGTGTGATGAGCCGATGTTCGGGATATCCAACGCCGTCGCCTATGAGCATCTTATGGTGCAGGGCCGCGGCGCGCGACAGTCCGCCATTCGCGATCTACTCGGCCCATCTCGCTGGATCGACATCGCCGGCAGCGCCAGCGAGAAATGGTGCCCAGAGGAGGGCGAAGCCGTGCTCACCTTGCTCGGCGCGTTGCGGCCACTGGCTGAGCCACCAGACATCTACATCATAACGCCGTTCGTCATCGTGCAGGACAACTTACGCGCACTCATGCGCGATTGTGGGGTTCTCGACTCTTGGACCTCCGATCCCGGCCGCTGGGTCTATGACCGCATCGGGACGGTGCATACTGTTCAGGGCCGTGAAGCCGAGGCGGTGATCCTCGTCCTCGGCGCACCCGCCGTGCAGCAGGCAGGCGCGCGCAACTGGGCGGGAAGCCGGCCGAACATACTCAATGTCGCTGTGACACGTGCAAAAGAAGCGCTTTACGTCGTTGGAAATCGAGCGCTGTGGCGGGAGGCGGGCGTATTTCAGACGTTGCATTCGCGGATACGTTGAGCCCGCGAACAATGTCTCACTTTGTCAGCGCGATTTCGACGAGGAGACGCACTGCCTCGGGACGCGTCGGGAGATCAGGATGCCTCCGGCGCCAATCGTCGATCTTAGACAGCTCAGGATCATGAAATCGAATACCGACGAGCTTCCCCGGCCCAGTGGTCTTTGGGCGTCCTTTTGTTTTCTTGTTAACACGAATTGACGTTTTCATGATTTATTGATAACTCAGCACCTGTCGTTGTGACAAGCGGCATCCGCCCGTGCTGGAACACGGGGCGGGTGCCTAACCCATCTCCATGGAGGAAGCCATGTCGAAGGCTAGCACCGCGCCTATCACGTTCTTGGATCGAAGTCGAAGTGGCACCGGTGGGTTAGGCGAAGAGAACGCAGACGCACACTTCTCCCGGCTGCTTGGGGTGATTCAGCTCCTCGATCAGATGGCTGAAGCACCGTCTGGATTCGATGCAACGCGCATGTCAGCCGCCCTCGAACTGTTATCAGAAGTAATCAAATCATCGGTCAGAGAACTCTATCCGCTTTCGATGAAAAAGACTGTCGATAACTCGCAGGCTGTCGTCGTTGCGCCGAAGTTCTTCGAACCAGGGTTAGATGTCGCCGAGCCTGGCGATGTGTCTGATGTGAGGAGCGTAACAGATGATCGAAGAATTCGACGTTTTGGAGAAGTGTCTGGACGAAACGGCTATCGAAACGAGGGCGCCGACCATGTCTAGAAGCAAATTGAAAACTCTGCGGGTTTCTTCTGGGCCTAGCCGCAAAGCTGCCCCCGCAGCCTCAGCCAATGGTTCACGTGAACTATCGACAAAGAGCGAAATCGAGAAATTCGGCCGTGAGCTCAACGCGTACTCTTCGTTGGAGGTCGAGGCGACCGAATTGCTGGATTTTTTCCTCGATCGTTCCAAGCCAATTAAAAAAATGCCGGCGGCCCATGATGACGCGATAATTTTAGCAATGAAAGGCCAGCATTTTGCTCGGCGTAAGATGCAGGCGATACTCGAGGTTCTCCCCACATCGCCTCCGGCAACGATTAGGGAAGTGTAAAAGCCGGAGCAATAATCCCTCACAGAAGCGGCTGATTTGTTCGGCCGCGCCGGACTAAAAGTGCGGCAGATTGGAGCCCTGTGCCTGCGTCGGCGCGAGGGCGGGGATGAAGCAGGT
>NZ_JBAYUV010000007.1:0-119022 GCF_041674905.1 Hyphomicrobium sp. | reverse complement strand
CTTTGCGAAACTCGCGCGCGAAATCACCGTCGCGGCCAAGTCCGGCACGCCCGATCCTGAAATGAACGCGCGCTTGCGCCTGGCAATCCAGGAAGCGCGCGCCGAGAACATGCCCAAGGACAACGTCGAGCGCGCCATCAAGAAGGCGCTCGGCGGCGATCTCGCGAACTTTGAAGCGGTGCGCTACGAGGGTTACGCGCCGGGCGGCGTTGCGGTGATCGTCGAAGCGTTGACCGACAACCGCAATCGCACGGGTGGCGTCGTCAGAAGTGTCTTCACCAAATGCAATGGCAATCTCGGCGCGACGGGCTCCGTCAGCCACATGTTCAACCATATCGGCGAGATCACCTATAAGCCCGAGACCGGTTCGGCCGAAGCCGTGCTCGATGCTGCAATCGAAGCGGGAGCCGACGACGTTCAGTCGGATGCAAGCGGCCACGTCATCGTCTGCGCGTTTGATACGCTCGGCTCCACCGCCGCTGCGCTTGAGAAGGCACTCGGGGAAGCGCAAAGCATCAAGGCCGTCTGGAAGCCCAATCTCACGACGCAGGTCGATGAGGACAACGCCCAGTCGATCATGAAGATGCTCTCGGCGCTCGAGGACGACGATGACGTTCAGAACGTCTTCGCCAACTTCGAAATCTCCGACGAAGTCCTGAAGAAGCTGACGGCCGCCTGATCCTGCGCGAAGGCTCGCGGTCGCGGTCTCAACGCCGCGTCAGCTTCCGACATAAAAGATGCCGAGGAAGATCGCCATCAACCCGGCGAGGATCAGCAGAAAGCCGACGATTCCGAAAAATTGCGACATCGCCCGCCGAAAGCTGCCCGGCGCGGACGTCTTTGAACTTTTCTGACCTTTGAAAATCTTGCCGACGCTCGCATCGCGCTGTGCGGCGGCGTTGCGATCGGGGGCACCGAGCCGCCGCGCCCAACGGAACAACAAAAAGCCGACAATGACCAGCAAGACACCGGACGTGATCCAAAGTGGATGACCGAAGGTCGGGTCCATTTCGCCCCCAATTTCTGGCAACGGATGTGAGGCCAAGTCTCCCCAATCGCGGAACAAGTAGTTAAAGGGAAAGGATGGACTTGGCGAGCCTCGTCAGGCCACGCGTTTTGGGTCGCGCGACGAAAAAAAGGCTTTATAATTAGGTTCGTGTAGCCGGTCGCGTGGGAGACGGGCATGTCGTCGGACGTGCGAACGAGGGGAGGCAGCCGGACGCGTATCGGCTTGGTGGTCGTCCAAGGTGTTGGTGACACCGAGCCGGGGTATTGCGTTAACGCTCTTCTCGATACGCTCGCCGCGACGAGGCCCGGTTACAGCGTGCTGCCGGCGAACGAGTTCAATCGCATAGCCGAGCCGGGCGTCGACGATCCCGCGCCGGTGTTCCCGGTCATTCGTCGTGGCGGGCGCCACACCAGCGGCGTCGACATCGAAGCCGTCGAAGTCCATCTGGCCGATCTGGCGGCGATGGGCTCGGGCCGCGTCGACACGATGCTCGGACTGTTCAGGGTCATTTTCGAGTCGCATCATCTCGTCGATGCGATGCTCTCGCGCTCGCTGGGGCTGATGGCCGTCGTCGTGCGAACGATTCTCTGGTTCGCAGCCTGGTTGCTGCGCGGCCCGATCGCGGCATTGACGGTTGCGACGTCGCTCATCTGCGCGGTCTATCTTTACGAGCCGAAATGGCTCGGCATCGATCGCTTCGACGCTGGGCTGCAATTCATCGTCGTGCAGACGGCTCTATGCGCCGTCGCGCTCTATCTCGGCTATCGCATCGTCAAGGGTCAGGATTACTCGTGGTACGACGCAGCATTCTGGCTGGTCGTCACAAGCGCGGCGCTCGTGGTGCTTGCCGCCTACGGCGCCCTGATCCCGCTGACCGATCTCTTTCCGCCGCTGAAGGTTCGCGGTGCCCAGATCGCAATGCAGGCGAGCAATTGCCTGCCGACCGATCCGCTGGCGGCTTGCTATGTCAACGGTCTCTATCGCGTCATCATCTACGGCTGGCGCTTTTGGGGAGCCCTGATCCTGGTCGCGGCGGTGCTGTTGCTGAGCGCGCTGGGCGGCAAGCGCCGGTCCGGCGATCCCTCGCGGCTCGCGGCGCTGTCGACGAGCGTCGGCATCCTGATCATGCAGTTCCTGCTGTGGACGACGATCGTCGTGACCATCATCTACACGATGTTGACGCGCGCCGAGACCGGGTCGTCGCTGCAAGCCGTCCGCGACGCGGTTCTGGGCGCGGTTCGCGATAAGAAGATCGCCGTCGACAACCCGATCCTGCCCTATCTGCAGGTGCCAGATCTGAAACTTGAGTGGATCGCGCGCTTCAAGTTCATCTATGCGGCAGCAGCGCTGACCGTGATGGCCTTTCTGCTCGGCGCCTGGGTGCTGATGAAAATCCGGCGCTATCGCGCCCGCACCGGCCTCCACGATCTCGAGCACACGTCACGGAACATGCCGAGGCTGTTGTTCAACCCGTGGCTCGTCGGGCTGCTGATCGGGTCGTTCCTGATCGTGCTGACGTTCGTCTTCTTCCAGCCCGAGATGGAATCGAGCCACGCCTTCATCTCGTTCCGCAGCTTCGTGCTGCCGCTTGCGGCCGTTGCGGCCCTCCTCGTGCCCCTGTCGTTCGGTCATCGCGTGGCGAACGTCATCCAGATCGCGCGCGACCTCATCGATCACAATTACCGCCCGAGCCTCGAAGCCGCGCTGTTCTTCATCCCGGCGAGATTCCGCCCCGCTTCGGAACGCCCGAGACGAGCCCGCATCCAGGAACGCCTGAAGCTCGTTCTCAAAACCTTCGTCCAGCACCAAGGCTATGATGGCGTCATCTTCCTGGCGCACAGCCAGGGCTCGATCGTCGCCTACGATTATCTTCGCGACAACGGTCCGACCTACAGCGAGCTTGGCGATGCCGCGCCCGCCCTTTTGACGTTCGGATCGCCGCTCGGGACCATTTATCAGAAGTATTTCCACGAATACGCCGCCTCGCAACCCGTGCCGCACGGCTTCGCGGCGCGCTTGAAGTGCTGGATCAACCTCTATCGCGTCGACGACTACATCGGCGGGCGGGTGATCGCGCCGTCCGGACTGCGCGTCGACAATCATGTGATGGGTCCCGGCGGCCACACCGGCTACTGGACCGAACCGGATGTCGCCGAGGCTCTCGACGCGATTTTGACCGGAAAAGTCGCTGATGCGACCAAGCCACCTCCGCTACCGCCGCTGCTCGCTTCGCCTTCGGCCTCCTACGCGGTTCGTGCTATGCGCAATGCATGACTGCACGAGCGATTCGCATCATCGGAATTGATCCCGGCCTTCGGCGGACGGGCTGGGGTGTCGTGGAAAGTGACGGCGTGCGCCTCGTGTACGTGGCATCCGGCGTCATCACGCCGCCGAAAGACGACGATCTTGCCTACCGTCTTTCGGCGCTGTTCGACGCGGTGACCAGCGTCATCCAGAGCTTCAGTCCGTCGGAAGCCGCCGTCGAAGAAACCTTCGTCAACGAGAACCCGCGCTCGACGCTGAAGCTCGGACAGGCACGCGGCGCCGTTCTGCTCGCCCCGGCGCGGCTCGGCCTGCGCGTCGCCGAATACACGCCGAACCTGATCAAGAAGTCGGTCACCGGCACCGGACACGCCGAAAAACAGCAGATCCAGGCCATGATTTCGTTCCTGCTACCGAAGGCAACCTTCGAGTCCGCCGACGAGGCCGACGCGCTCGCGATTGCGATCACCCACGCGCATCATCGCGCCAGCCGCCAGCGGCTTGCGTCGGTCGCAGCGAAAGTCGTCGGCACATGATCGGCAAACTCAAGGGCAAGGTCGACGCGGTCGGCGAGAGCTTTCTCATCGTCGACGTGCACGGCGTCGGCTACGAGGTGCAGGCATCGTCGCGGACACTCCGCAACCTGAAGCCCGGCGACGATGTTTCGCTGACCATCGACACGCACGTCCGCGAGGACGCGATCCGCCTGTTCGGATTCCAGAGCGAATTCGAGCGCAGCTGGTTTCGCACGCTGCAAACGATCCAGGGCGTCGGCGCCAAGGTCGCCTTGAGCGTTCTCGGCGTGCTTGGACCGCAAGAGATTGCGAATGCCGTGGTGCTTGGAAATTCGGCCGCGGTGGAGGAAGCACCGGGCGTCGGCAAGAAGCTCGCGCAGCGTATCGTTGCGGAATTGAAGGACAAGGCGCCATCGTTGTCTTTGGCTGGGCTTCCGGCGACCCCCGGCGCAGGACCGGCAGCTGCGGTCCCGCCGATCGGCCTCGCCTCCGCCGAAGCGATGTCGGCGCTGACCAACCTTGGTTATAATCCCGCGCAGGCCAATACGGCGGTGGCGCTGGCGTCGCGCGAATTGGGCGAAACGGCCGACACGGCAGCATTGATCAAACGCGCCCTCAAGGAACTGGCGCGCTAAAATACCCGACGACAGGCCCGACAATAGGATTGAGCGAAAGTGAACGACGTGAGCAACGGACAACGTGCCCTCTGGATGGTGCTGATCACCTCGCTGGCAGCGCCGTTTTTTGCGAGTCTTATCAGCGTCGGCCTGGCGCTTGCGCGACCGTTGACGGATTTCGCGATGCCGGAAGCACCGACGCCCGCGATCGGCGAATTCGCCGTCGACGTCTTTGCCTGGAGCGCGCTGCCCGCGACCGTCGCGGCCCTCGGCCTGATGCCCTTCGTCCTACAGCAAGGCACCTATTCCTGGTTGCACGCCGCCGTTGCGGGCGTGCTCGCGTTTACGGCGTCGGCGATCATCTTTCCGTTCCCGAACCAAGCCGCATTGCCCGTCCTTGCCTTTTTGGCCGGTCTCATCGCCATCGGCATGCGGCGGCTCCTGATCACTGCCGGTATTCTGCTTGATACCCCCAAAACTTAATGCCGCCCGAAGCCGCGCGGCACGCTTTGTCATTGGCCGGCGGAACGCTCGGCTTGACGCCATCGCCGAATAGCCCCACGAACAAACCATGACCGATCGGCTCGTCAGCAGCGCGCGAAAGGACGTGGACGCCTACGAGGCGACAATCCGCCCACAGTCGCTCGACGAGTTTATCGGTCAGGAGCAGGCGCGCGCCAACCTTCGTATTTTCATCACGGCGGCACGCGGCCGTGGCGATGCGCTCGACCATGTCCTGTTTGCCGGGCCACCGGGCCTCGGCAAGACGACGCTGGCGCAGATCATGGCCAAGGAATTGGGTGTCGGATTTCGCGCCACGTCCGGTCCGGTGATCTCGAAGGCGGGCGATCTGGCGGCGCTGTTGACCAACCTCGAAGAACGCGACGTGCTGTTCATCGACGAAATCCATCGTTTGAATCCCGCCGTCGAAGAAATTCTCTATCCCGCGATGGAGGATTTCCAGCTCGACTTGATGATCGGCGAAGGCCCGGCCGCGCGCTCGGTCAGAATCGATCTTCCGAAATTCACCCTCGTCGGCGCGACGACGCGGGCCGGGCTGCTGACCAATCCGCTGCGCGATCGCTTCGGCATTCCGGTCCGGCTGAATTTTTATTCCGTGCCCGAGCTGGAACTGGTCGTCTCTCGCGGCGCCCGCGTGCTCGGCGCCAACGTGGCGAGCGACGGCGCGCGAGAGATCGCCAAGAGATCGCGCGGAACGCCGCGCATCGCTGGACGTTTGCTCCGCCGCGTGCGCGATTTCGCGGCCGTCGAAGGCGCGGCCGTCGTCAACGCCGCAGTCGCTGACAGGGCACTGAAGATGCTGGAGGTCGACGGCGAGGGGCTCGACGCCCTCGATCACCGCTATCTCGGATGTATCCTGAAGAATTACGAGGGCGGACCCGTCGGCATCGAAACATTGGCGGCGGCGCTTTCTGAACCCCGCGACGCGCTGGAGGAAATCGTCGAGCCTTATCTCCTGCAGCAGGGCTTCATCAGCCGCACCCCGCGCGGCCGTGTCTTGACGCTCAAGGCCTACCGCCACCTCGGCGTCAGCGGCCCGGCGCGAACGGCCACGCCCGATTTGCCCATTTTTGATGATGGTCCAGACGAGACTTAACGACGCTCTCCCTCGGATCGTAGAAAAAATTCACGTTTTTGCCCGCATTTTCGGGCGATCCTTCCGCTCAACGTATAGGTTGCGCTCTCCTTCATCGAAAGACCGCTTTGTGATCAGCCGCCGTGATTTGCTGAAGATGCTTGCTGCCGTGGGGCTCGGCTCTACGGCGCTGAGCAGTTACGCCGTCGCGGAATCCTTCGGCGAGCGGATAACGTCTTACGCGCTGACGCCACCGCGATGGACGCCCGGCTTGAGACTGCGTCTGGCGGTGCTGGCGGATCTCCACGTCTGTGAACCCTGGATGTCCGTCGATCGGATCGCTGCCATCGTCGAGCAGACGAACAGCCTTCAGCCGGATGCGATTCTGCTGCTCGGCGATTACGTCGTTGGGCATAGCCTTGGCAGACTATCGACGCCCGTCAGCGCCGGAGCTTGGGCAACCGCGCTCGAACGTCTCAAGGCGCCGCTCGGCGTGCACGCCGTTCTTGGCAACCACGATTGGTGGGAGCAACGAGAGGTGCAGGCACGCCGCGCCGGACCAACACGCGCCGGGCTTGCGTTGCAGGCCGTCGGCATCCCGGTTTACGAGAATCAGGCGATCCGGCTTCAGAAAGACGGCAAGCCGTTCTGGCTCGCGGGTCTGGGTGACCAATGGGCGTTCTGGTCACGCTCTGGCGAAGACGACGAACTCGCCGTGAAAAACAGTTATCGCTACCAGGGCGTCGACGATCTGCCGCGCACGCTGGCGCAAGTCACCGACGATGCGCCGGTAATTCTTATGGCGCATGAGCCCGATATTTTTCCAGAAGTGCCTAACCGCGTATCGCTGACTGTTTCCGGGCATACGCACGGCGGTCAGGTTCGCATATTCGGCTTTTCTCCGGTCGTGCCCTCTCGTTTCGGGCGGCGCTATGTTTACGGACATAAAATCGAGCAAGGGCGCAACCTGATTGTGTCCGGTGGCCTCGGCTGCTCGACGCTTCCGGTGCGGCTGGGATCGCCGCCCGAGATTGTCATGATCGAGCTCGGCGGCGGAGGCGAAGCGTGACCGGGAATTCATGGCCGGATCTTGCAGGCCGCATTTTCCGCGACGAGTCCGGCCAGCGCCATGTGCTGCCGGTGCGCATTTATTTCGAGGATACCGATGCGGGCGGGGTCGTCTATCACGCGTCATACGTCCGGTTTTGCGAGCGTGGGCGGACAGACTTCCTGCGGCTGCTTGGAACCGATGCACGCCGCCTAATCGACGGTTCGGACAACCGCGAGCCGGCCGCATTCGTCGTCCGCCGCATGAATTTCGATTTTTTCCGCCCCGCACGCATGGACGACCTGCTCGAGATCGTGACTCGCGTCAAGGAAATCGGCGGCGCGAGCGTCACGCTCATTCAGACGGTCACGCGCGACGGCAACAGGATCGCCGAAGCCGAGGTGACCGTGGTGCTGATATCGGTGTCGGGAAAGCCATTACGGTTGAGCGATGCCGTGCGCGACGCATTTCTCGCGCACTAGCGCCAGCAGGCTCACGGCGCGCGACGCCAGGCTTCGGCCGAAGGCTACGGATGCCGTCGCTTCCAAGTTTCCCAGTTGATTCGTGCAAGACGGTAGGCATCCGGGATCGAAAGCGCCCATACGAACAGGCCGAGCGCCGATCGCCCGATCATCGAACGATCGTCCGGCGCGAATTGCCAAGTCACCAACGCCAGCAGCAGCGTAAATAGGGCAAACATGAAGCCGCGTTGCTGTTGGCCGATCGCAACATGGCCCATGCCGGGGAGAACGATCGCCAACGCAAGAACCAGATACGGGTTTATGGGTTTGCGATCGGCTTGCAGCGCATTCATGCAGCAGACACCAGCTTGACGTTGAGAAGAAGATTTTCGACTTCGAGCACCGCCGCGATGACGTCTTCCAGGTCTTCTGGATTCAGTCGTGCGTTTTCGAAAACGATCTGTCTGAGAATGAGATGGTCGCCGCGTTTGCCTTCTGCAAGCTGGTGCATGATGCGGATTCCGCGCGGCGTGATGGCGATCTCCTTGAAGTAGGGATCGTGAAGAAGGTTGGCCACGTACGGCGCAATTCGCTCGAGGATGTGACGAGCGCCGGGGCCATCACCCTTGATGAGGCACATCTCGGGAAAGTTTGCGGGCGGCTCAAGCCGCTCATTCCAGCGATCGGTCAGCGAGAAATAATCTGCGCCGGTGGGCCGGATGAGAATGGCGACGCTGCCGTCGACGGGCAAGCTGCGCTTCATCGTGACGTCGAGCCAAAGCTGCGGCAATCGGCGAAACGTCAGGGTATCGGGGATGAGACCGACGCGGAATGAGCGTCCGCGAAACGTCCCGTCCAATTTTGGAAAGCCGCAGGAGTCGATTTCGATTTTGCCGGCATCGAGGACGTCCTTCGATGGATCGAGAATCGAATGGCGGGCGCTGGCAGCGAGGCGCGCCTCACGGCGACCGAAAATGATAAAAAACGCGATCGCTGCAGCAAGCAGCAAAGCGGCAAGCGTGAGAGGCATCTATGGTTCTCCCGCGAAAAAAAAGCAGGTGGCGCATCACGAGGACGCGCCACCATTGAGCTAGGGTTCTCAGTAACCTTGTGGCCGCGGCCAGTTCATCGTGAACTGGTCGCCGCGCCGGACGTACTTGTAGCGGTGGAAGTGGAACCAGAGCGAAGCGACGATGAAGAACACCATCATCGCGATGAGCTGAGTGCCGTATCCAAGAAACACCGCGAAGTACGTTGCGGAGCAGATGGTCAGGAGAACGAGTGCCGGAATCGGATGGAACGGATGCACGTATCCGCGCTTGATCGTATCAAGCGGCCACATCTGCCGGAAGAAGATCACCTGAACCGACATGTACGTATATCCGAGCAGGCCCGACAGGATCGAGAAGGTGATCACCTGATCGAGCGGCGCGAAGTACGCAAAGGTCAGCGCGACGGGCACCAGGAACACGATCGACCGGAAGGGCGTCCTGTTCTTGGGATGCACGGCGCCGAACCAAGTCGGCAGATAACGGTCGCGGCCCATCGAGAACCACGCACGCGAAGCGTCGTTGATGCAGCCGTTGGCCGATGCGAGCGTAGAGAACATCGTGCCGACGAACAGCAGCACCATCAGCGGCGTCGAGCTTGTCAGCCGTGCGGCGTCGAAGAGCGGCGTCGTTGCTTGGCCGAGGTATTCCCACGGCATCAGACCCGAGCAGAGGTACCACGTCATCGTTGCCGCGATGAGCAGGGTCATGATGCCTGCCATCGTTCCGAGCGGCAGCGAGCGTGCCGGTGAGCGGACCTCTTCGGCGGCCTGACACGTCCCTTCGATGCCGAGGTAGTACCAGAGGCCGAAGTGCAGCGAAGCAAGCACGCCGATCCAGCCATAGGGCAATCCATTCAGGATTTCCTTATGGTTGAGCAGCTCTGTCGACCACGGCTTCACCGCGACGAACAGGATGACAACCGCGATGAACGCTATCGCGGTCAAGACAAGGTTGACCGTCAACGTCGCATAGACACCGCGATAGTTCAGCCATGCGAGGAACATGATGGACAAGACGATGAATGGCTTGTCCTGGGCGTCCGCGAATCCGGCCATCTGTCCGACTGTCTGGACGAGATAGCCGAGCGTGATGGCATTCGCAGCTTCCAGCATCGTGTAGGCAAACACGAGATAAAGGCCGACGTTGAACGCCATCAACGGTCCGATGATATGTTTCGACTGCGCATACTGACCGCCGGCGGCAGCGACAGTGGATGTCACTTCCGAGTCGATCATGGCGACGCAGGTATAGAGGAGACCGGCAGCCCAGCAGGCGATCAAGGCCGCGATCGCGCCGCCTTTGCCTACCGCGAAGTTCCAGCCCATGTACTCGCCGACGAGCACGATACCGACGCCCAATGCCCACACGTGAGCGGGGCCGAGAACGCGGAGAAGAGAAATCTTCTCTCCGTGAACAGCAGTTGTTTGATTCACAGGTGCCCCCCTTGGTGCGGTGGGTCGATGACCAGCGTGTCGTCGATCTCACCTTCGCGCGAAGACGTCAGGAGGTCTTCGCTGTAAGCGCGGTTGGTCTTGATGGTGTCAAAGAGCATGTAGAGGCCAAGCACCAGTGAAAGTGCCCAGGCCGCATATTCAATGAGTTGAAAATTGTCCATTGCGGCCTCTCACTTTCTGCCGAAGCGTTCTTCGAGAACTTCGATGTATTCGCGCTTCGAGAACATAAACAGCAGCACGAAATAGCCGATCACCACCACAGCGGTGATGCCGAGTTCGATCGGGCTGAAGCTGTAATCGAATCGCGACGTGATGAGCGGAGCCGCAGTGTCCGGAGTGAATCCGAGCTTTTCCCATTGACCAGCTTGCGCTGCATTCTGGCCAAGTCCGACCCACGTCGATTTGTCAGCGACCGGAAGGTCGATTTTACCGCCGCCGGCGAGTTTCAGGTAGAGAGGAGTGAAGAGCGCGGCGAACACGAGAACGAGCAGGAACATGCTATCGAAAAGCTGGCCGATAGCGGACTGCTTTGGAGGTTCGTAGTGAGGCTTTTCCACGTTACCACCTATCAGCTGTATGATTTTTTCTTGGCGAGATCGACGTAATGCAGATCCAGCCCGTATATCTCGTCACGCTCCTCGCTGAGATGCGCGACCATCGCCAGAATGGCGGCGGTATTGAATAAAAGGACAAGCCCACCAAATATAACGAGCGTCCAAGTGACTTGTGGGTCCAGATAGTCTTTCACCTCGTAGAAGACGAAAGCGTAGAGCGCCCATAAAACGGCGACTGCGACAAAAGACCAATTACGATCACCCGAAAATTTCTTGGCTATTCGTGGATCGGGGTTAAGATTTTCCTTGTTCATCAGCGTTTCCCTGTCATTCAACTTGAACGGATAACGTTTCTTTTTTTTATGCGCGTCTTGAGCTCGGGCCAAAGCAAAGTGTGGCACTTTGCCTGATTGTCCAGGCTCACACCAAGTCGCGTATCAGTTGGCTCTTAGTCAACTTTTTTTCGTAACATGAAAACAAAATTCGATGATGCACCGCATATATTGCGATGCAATCATGGGTAGTATTGTTGATTTAAATCAACACGATAATGCCGTTTTGCAGCGCAAAATGCATAAATTTTGATCAATTGCTAAAATAGAGTGCATAGATTTTCGGATCAAAAATTGATCACACGGCGCGTGGTCGGTCCTAGGCAAAAATATCGTCGATGATCCTAAAGTGCGGTTGTGGCCTCCGCCAAGCCCCAGCAGGCGACATCGATGCATTTTTTTGCGTGGATAAACCGCAGCATGTGCCATCGAGTCTGCGGCGCACGGGCCCTTGTTTGGTCATATTGCGCGGCGAAAGCTCTGTTCCAACAAAAGCGCATGCGGCGGGCATGGCTGCCGGGGTGGACGCCATAAGACCGTCATATGCAATCGCGAGCGATCCCGCGGCGCACGATTGCCGGCGTTTCCTGAATTTTAATCTCATGCGCGCTCTGACCGAGCTCTGCATTTCTTCGACATGGATGGTGAAATGAATCCCGCGGATGTCGCCCAAGGCGTCGTTGCTCCGGTTAATGCAGCTGGGTTTTCCTTCATCGAACTGTTCATGCAGGCGAGCCTCGTCGTCAAAATCGTGATGACGGGATTGGGCCTCGCCTCCATTTGGTCCTGGGCGATCATTTTCGAAAAGCTGCTGGCGTTCCGCCGCGCGCGCGTCGAAAGCGACCGCTTCGAGCAACTGTTCTGGTCCGGTCAGTCGCTCGACGAACTTTATGCCAATCTCTCGCGCGGGCGGACAATCACGATGGCCGCGCTGTTCGTCGCCGCGATGCGCGAATGGAAACGCTCCGTCGAAGGCAACATTCGCGCTCTTGGAGGCATCCAGCTTCGCGTCGAGAAGGTGATGGACGTCACGATCAGCCGCGAGATGGAACGCCTCGATCGCCGCCTGCTCTTTCTTGCGACGGTCGGATCGACCGCGCCGTTCGTCGGTCTCTTTGGCACCGTCTGGGGCATCATGACGAGCTTCCAGTCGATCGCAGTTTCGAAAAATACCTCGCTTGCGGTCGTCGCGCCCGGTATCGCGGAAGCGCTGTTCGCGACGGCGCTCGGCCTCATGGCCGCCATTCCGGCCGTCGTATTTTACAACAAATTTTCCGCCGATTCTTCTGCCATTTCTCAACGCCTGTACGCTTTTTCCGACGAGTTCGCCGCGATCGTATCGCGTCAGATCGACGTGAGGACCTGATTACATGGGCGCAAGCATCAAGGTAGGCGGCGGAGGCGGCGGGCGTGGTCGCAGGCGTCGCGGCCGCAACGCTCCGATGAGCGAAATCAACGTCACGCCGATGGTCGACGTGATGCTCGTACTCTTGATCATTTTCATGGTCGCCGCGCCGCTTCTGCAGGTCGGCATTCCGGTTGATCTGCCGGAAGCGAAAGGCCAGCAAATCCCGACGCCGAAGCAGGAGCCCCTTGCCGTCACCGTGAAGGTCAACGGCGACGTCTTCATCGGCGATACGCAGATCAGTATCGATGAGCTTGCGGACAAGCTCAAAGCCATCGCGAAGAACGGTTACGACGAGACGATTTTCGTGCGCGGCGATAGAGGCGTACCCTATGGCATCGTCATGAAAGTGATGGGGCGCATCAACGACGGTGGATTCAAGAAGCTGTCATTCGTTCTCGATCAGGAGAAGGGAGGCACTTAGCGGTGTCCTTCGGACTTGTCCTGTCGCTCGCTTTCCACGCCGCGCTCCTCGGATGGGCGCTTTTTTCCATGCGCTCAGTTTCGCAACTGACGCCGGACACGCCCGCGATCGCGGCCGACATCATCACGCCGTCGGAGTTCCTGCGCCTGAAACAGGGCAGCGAGGACGCCAAGAACCTCGAGACGAAGGCCAAGGAAGAACCGAAGCCCGACGACAGCAAGAACGATACCGCCAAGCCTAGCAATGCCGCGCCTCCTCCTCCTCCGCCGCAGGAACAGGAAGTCGCCAAGGCTGAGCCGCCACCCGAAGCTGAGCCTCCGCCGCCCGCCGAGCCTCCGAAGGCGGCCGAGCAGGTCAAGCCGCCGCCCCCGGACCCGATCGCAAAAAAGCTGGACGAACCCCCGCCGCCGCCTGAGCCCGCGCCCGGCCCGACGCCGGATGAAAAGAAAATCCTGGAGCAGAAGCTCGAGGAAGAGCGCAAGGCTGAAGAAGCCAAGAAGCAGGCCGAAGAGGAAGCCCGCAAAAAAGCCGAGGCCGAGGCGAAGAAAAAGGCTGAAGAAGAGGCCAAAAAGAAAGCCGAGGAAGCCGAGAAGAAGAAGCGCGCGGCCGAGTTGAAGAAAAAGAAGCAGGAAGAGGCCCGGAAAAAAGCCGAGGCCGCGAAGAAACAATTCGATCCGAGCCGCATTGCCTCAATTCTCGACAAGTCGCCCGAAGACGCGCCGCCGAAGGCGCTGCTCGACAAGGACCCGAGGAAAAAAGGTCAGCAGGCTGCCGGTTCAAGTGCGACCGCCGATAAAACCGGTAGGGAAGCGGGAACGGCGACCGGCACCGATACGGTGTTGTCCGCGCGCGAGCAGGATTTGTTGAAGGGAATGCTCAAATCGCAGCTCAACGGATGCTGGCGGCCGCCCGGCACCGGCGGCGGCGAGGAGGTTCCGGTTGTCGAATTGCACTGGGAAATGAACCCTGACGGTAGCCTCGCGGGCGAGCCTCGTGTCACGTCGGCACCACCGACGACGGCGGGGCAGGTTTACACCGAAGCGGCGCTCCGGGCGGTGCGAATGTGCGCTCCGTTCAGGTTGCCTCCCGATAAATACAGCGCATGGAAGATCGTCGACTGGACTTTCGATCCGCGGCAAATGTTGTAAACGCCAAAAAGTTGCTTCATTCGACTATGAAGCGAACACGACCTGAGATGTCCAACGATTGACGGATGAGAGATCGCATGAGCCCGAAAAATTCCCTGCAGCACGCGCTTGCCTTCATCTGTCTCATCGCGGTCGGGCTCGCGCTCGATTGTGGTTTGGCGACAAGGGCGCAGGCACAACTCAAAGGCACGCAGACGGAAGGCACGATCGCGCCGATCCCGATTGCGGTTCCGCTCTTCGTCGGTGACGATCCGCAACTTGCAGCCAACGTCTCAGACGTGCTGCAGGCCGATCTCGAACGGTCCGGGCTGTTCCGCCCCCTCGATCGTGCGTCGTTCTTGGAGCAGATCAGGGACATCAATGCCGTGCCGCGGTTCGGCGACTGGCGCTCCGTGCAGGCCGATGCACTCGTCGTTGGCCGCGTCGTCAATGCCGGTGATGGCCGCGTCGGCGCCGAGTTCCGCCTGTGGGACGTCGCGAGCGGCAAGCAACTCGCCGGTCAGCGATTCTCCACGTCGGCGCAGAATTGGCGGCGCATCGCGCATATGATTGCCGATAGCGTCTACGAGCGCCTGACCGGCGAAAAAGGCTATTTCGATACGCGCGTGGTGTTTGTCGACGAGACCGGCCCCGCGCAGAATCGCATCAAGCGCCTCGCGATCATGGATCAGGACGGCGCCAACGTGCGTCTCCTGACCCAAGGCAAGGAATTGGTTCTGACGCCGCGCTTCTCGCCGACGAACCAGGAAATCACCTACATGTCATATACGTCCGACCAGCCGAAGGTTTTCATCATGAACCTGGAGTCGGGGCGGCGTGAGCTTGTCGGCGATTTTCCGGGCATGACGTTCGCGCCGCGCTTTTCGCCCGACGGGCAAAAAGTCGTGATGAGTCTCGGCACGCCCGATGGCCGCTCGAGCATCTATGAGATGGACCTGCGGACGCGACAGCCGCGTCGCCTGACCGAGTCGACCGGCATCGACACCAGTCCGAGTTACTCCCCTGATGGCCGCCAGATCGTGTTCGAAAGCGATCGCGATGGCACGCAGAAGCTCTATGTCATGAATGCCGATGGATCAGGCGTGCACCCGATCTCGCTCGGAGGCGGCAGCTACTCGACGCCCGTCTGGTCGCCGCGCGGCGATTACATCGCCTTCACACAGCAGGCCGGCGGCCGATTCTTGATCGGCGTGATGAAGCCAGACGGCTCCGGCGAGCGCGTTTTGACCGAAGGCTTCCATAATGAGGGGCCGACCTGGGCGCCGAACGGCCGCGTCCTGATGTTCTGGCGCGATTCTCAGTCGACGAGCGGCGGACCGAAGATTTACTCGGTCGATATCACCGGTTTCAACGAGCGCCAGGTGACGACTCCGTCGTTCGCTTCCGACCCCGCCTGGTCACCGCTTCTTAATTAACACCTTCTTTACAAACGGCGGCATTTCGAACTCCGAGAGCGTCTCGAAATGGCGAAAATAATATAGTTAAAACAAGGAGTTAGATGCTCCTTGGGCGATCGAGAAAGTGTTGACTTTCCCACACGCAGCGTCGTTGCATTTTCGCATCTATAGGATTGGAAAACTTGGTTTTTGTCGCCTCTGTCCTTGATCGTGCGGCGCTCGCCCGGTACCCCAGAGTACGGCTTTTGCCGGAATCGTATCAGGAGATATGACCATGCAGGGTGTAAAGGGGCTGATCCTTTTGTCAGTCATAGCCGCGGCTGTCGCAGTTAGCGCATGCCGTCGCGAAGCTGAGCACGTGCCTTTGAAGCTCGGCGGTCCCACCGCAAGCAGCCAGGCCGTTCGCTAATAGCGGATTGTTTGGAACTCAAAGGAGACTACACATGAAGAGCGCAATCGTTCTTGCTACAGTTTTAGTTGCTGTTGCTGTCGGCGCATGCCGGAAAGAAGTTGAGCATCAGCCTCTGAAGCTCGGCGGTCCGGCCGCTTCGGCTCAGGCAGTGCGCTAAGCACCGCCTGTTGTCTTAGTAATGCGTTTTTCATACCGATCTTCAAGACCGAGTTGTTGGCGATTTCCTCGCCACCATCTCGGTCTTGAGCTTTTTGGCGTATCGATTCGTCTGCTGTCGAATTTCGGTTAGGAACCGAGTCCGAATTGTGCTGACGGAATGACCACATTTTGTGTGTGGGAAAATACTTCTGAATCGAATTGGTCGCACGTGCGCCGCAAAGCCGCGATGTTACAAACCGTTCGGTCGGCTGATGGTCTCGCTGCGCTAACAATTGCGTCGGCATTCGATGCACATGAAATCGCTGTGAATCTGCGGAATTGGTCATATTTTCGGCTGATCATCCCGGTAAACGCTGACAGAACAAAGATGGCCTCTTGCGGAGCGGATTGAACGCGATCTGGCTTGCTCGAGAGTTGCGATCGAGACGAAAGGGATAAACGAAATGCTGGCAACGATTGCGCGGAGCATGTGGCTGCGCCTCGCCGCCGTTTCGATTCTCGCAGCGACGGTCGGTGCGTGCGCGAGCAATAAAGAGCTTCAGCCGGACGCATTGAGCGGCAAATACGGCGCCGCGACTCCCGGATCTCAGCGCGACTTCAGTCAGAACGTCGGCGACATCGTCTACTTCTCGACCGACTCGATCGACCTGACGCCGGAAGCGCAGCAGACGCTCTCGAAACAAGGGCAGTGGCTGCAGCAGTATTCGCAATACGCCATTACGATCGAAGGCCATGCCGACGAGCGGGGCACGCGCGAATACAACATCGCACTCGGCGCCCGCCGCGCCACGACCGTGCGCAACTTCCTCTCGCAGCACGGCATCAACGGCGCACGCATTCGCACGATCTCGTACGGCAAGGAACGCCCGGTCGCGGTTTGCAATGACATTTCCTGCTGGTCGCAGAACAGGCGCGCCCAGACTGTGCTGAACAGCGGCGGCGTCGTAAGCCAGCGCTAAACTAAATATCGCTATTCGGATTGGCGCGGTTGGCTGAATTAAATTAGCCACACGCGCCAATTGCTTTTGACAGGCTCTAAATCGGCAAAGTTTGGCCTAATTGGCCGAGCATAACGGGCGTGCAAGTCAGAATATTCGCGCCCCTCAAATGTACAAATTGCTATCGTCCAGGTTTGTGATTGGCGTCATGTCGGCAGTGCTCGCCGTCATGATCGCATTGCCGTTGCCTGCGATCGCCCAGGATGACAACGAGGGCCCGAACGGAGAGACCGCCGCCGAACTTCTCGTCGATGGCATGGACGCCGCCTCCGATCACGCCACTGAGTCCGCGCGACGGATTTTGCAGAAGTTGATCTCGCTCTTTCCGAACTCGTCCGAAGCGGCCCGCGCGCGCCGGGCGCTGGCAACGCTCGGGTCCGGCGGAGATACTGATGAAGACCGGGCCGCCATCCGCGCCGATGAAGCCGAGCGAACTGCCGAGTATCGCCATGCCTTCCTGGTCAGTGTTGGAGATCGGGTCTTTTTCGCGGAAAGCAGCGCGGACCTCGGCGGCCGGGCCCTTGCCATCATAGAAAGTCAGGCGCGCTGGCTGAAACTGCGGCCAAATCTTACGGTCACTGTGATCGGCCGCGCCGACGACGGCGGTGACAGGCGATCGGCGCAAGTCCTGTCTACGCAACGGGCCGAGGCCGTTCGTGGTCGTCTGGTTGCAGCGGGACTCGATGCGACCCGGATCGATTTGCGGCCGACCGGAAACGATGACAAGGTCGCGGTCTGCACGTCGTCTTTGTGCCGGGCACAGAATCGGAACGCCGAAGTTTTTATTAATGATCTTCGTGACCAGAACCCGATAAGATCGAGCATGCAATCTCCGGCGGCGCAAAACCCCAGATCGTCGTCGGGTCGCCCAGGTGAGACAGGGCAAGTCGCGCAGTGAGCCAATGTGGCTTCGCCTCAATTGCCGCATCGGCGGGGGAAGCCCATGACTCTTCATTTGATTTCGCCCAATATCGGGCGCACGAGACAGTTCGGTAGACGCTTGGCCGTGATAGGGTCGGCGGCGATGTCGAAATCGGTAGCCTTTATCGAATCACACGGAGCAGGGCCGGGGCATGGCTAAGCGCAAACCGATTCCAGTCCGATTGGGAATTTCCGCAGCAGCAGCTGCGTTGCTCATTGCGGCGACACCGGCGTTCGCGCAATCCAAAGACAAAGCGCCGAAGGGAGTTTCTGCCCAGTCCGCGGAAAGCGGATTGCAGGCGCGTGTCCAGTCGCTGGAAGAGCAACTCGTCGATATGCAGGTCGTCATCGGGACGCTCGAGACTATGGCGAAGAGCGGCGGTTCCGCGCCGGCGCCATTCCCGGCATCGACGGCGGGAGGCGACGGCGATGCGGCTCGTATCGAAGGACTCGAAACGCAAATTCGCGCCCTGACGGCTCAGGTTCAGCAACTCTCCGATCAAGTCCGAGGCCTCGGCGGCACGCCGCGTCGCTCGGATATTCCGCCTTCCTCAGACACCGCGTCCGCCGACGACGGAACTTACCCGCAGGCGCACGCCGCCGCAGCACCGAGCCCAGGATTCGGCTCGACGACCGTTGCGGCAGGGGACGATGCCATCGGCGGCCTGCTCAACGGCGATAGCGCGCACTCTCCGGCCGCGGGTGTCGCAAACCCTCAAGGCGGAGAAGCGCCGCCCGCGCCTGTCGCGACGGCAGCGCTGGCCCCCGCCAGCGAGTCGAGCAACGACCCCAAGCAACTTTATGAGCAAGCCTACGGCTATCTCCTGCAGCGCGACTATGGCGCAGCCGAAACGGCGTTCACTGAATTCTTGAAGAAGTTCCCGAGCGACTCGCTTTCGGGCAATGCGCAGTACTGGCTCGGCGAAACGCATTTTGTTCGCGGGCAATACAAGGCTGCCGCGAGTGCCTTTCTGAAGGGCTATCAGACATACGCGCAAGGCGCGAAGGCGCCCGACAGTCTGTTAAAGCTCGCGATGTCGCTCGATCGTCTCGGCCAGAAGGATGCGGCGTGCTCGTCGTTCGCCGAATTGGCGACCAAGTTTCCGGCGGCTCCGAAGAGCGTCAAGGCGCGTGCGCAGAGCGAACGTCAGCGCGTCGGGTGCCAGTAGAGTAGCGGTGAAAAGCGATGTCACGCGACTCGCATCTGCCGGTCTCGCCTGTCGAAGCGAACGCCGCTTTCGAGCCGCTCGCAACGTTTGAGCACGTCGTTCTCGCCGTTTCGGGTGGCCCCGATAGCATGGCTCTTCTCGTTCTTGCTGCCGAATGGCGTCAGAGCCGAAATGGCGCGCCACCATCGCTTTCCGTCGCAACGGTCGACCACGGCCTTCGGCCTGAAGCGTCCCGGGAGGCCGAATTCGTTGCGAGAGAGTCGCGCCGCCTGGGAATGCCTCACGTCACATTGCATTGGACCGGCGAGAAGCCGCCGAGCGGCATTCCCGATGCCGCGCGCCGGGCGCGTTACCGGCTGCTTGAGGCGCATGCGCGAAGCCTGAGCGCGGGCACGGTTGCCGTCGTCACGGCGCATCATCAGGACGACCAGGCCGAAACCTTCGCCATGCGTCTCGCACGCGGAGCCGGCGTTGCCGGGCTCGCCGCCATGCCGGCTGAACGCACGCTGCAAGAAGGATCGAACGTCAAACTTGCGCGGCCGTTCTTGCCGTTCTCCAAATCGCGCCTCACCGCAACGCTTGAAGCGAGTGGCGTAGCCAGCGTTGACGATCCGACCAACACGGATCATCGCTACGAACGTACGCGCGTCCGCGACACGCTACCGGCTCTCGACGCCGCCGGAATTTCCGCCGAGGCGCTCGCGACGTCGGCGCGGCGTCTCGGTGCCGCCGAAGCAGCGCTGCGCTACGCCGACGAACGCTTCGCCGCGACCCTTGCTCTTTCGTTCGGCAATGAAGTCTTCGCCGCGTTCGATCGCAACGCTTTCCGCGACGGTCCCGCGTTGCTCCGCCAGCGGCTTCTCGCAAGCCTCGTCGCACGCTACGGCGGCGCCAGCGACCGACCCGGCCTTTCCGAGATCGAAGACCTCGCGGCCAGGCTTCAGGCGGAAGAAAAAAGCACCGCGACGCTCGGCGGCGCCATGATCACGAGCGGCAGCCGTTTCGTCCGGGTCTGGCGTGAGGCGGGGCGGCTCATCCAGTCTGACCTTATTTTAACTCCAGGTGAAAGCCGCATGTGGGACCGCAGGTTCGTTGTCCAGCGTTCGGCGGAAGCGAATGGGCCGGTAAAAGTGCGCCCGCTAGGCGCGGAAAATTACTTGAGAATCGCGGCCCGCCTCACCCCTGGGCGTCGACCGCCGGCGCGGGCGGCACATGCCCTGCCGTCCTTCTGGCAGGGCGACGATTTGGTCGCGGTTCCGTCCCTTGCCCCATTTGCGATGGCTTCCGAAGCGCCGCTTGTGGAAGCAGGGTGTGAACTCAAGGCTTTGGCGTCGTCGGCTGCTTGTTAAGGTTTTAAGGGCAGGCTGTAGGCTGAACTTGTGCGGATGTGCCGAGCCTCCTATGTTAAGCAGGCTGTCCGGCTCCATGCGCGGCCGGAGCCCAGAACGCTGGCCGCGTGACTGGTCGGTGACTGGCCTCAACAGGGAATCCTATGAACCCTAATTATCAGAAACTTGCGATCTGGGCGGCGCTGCTCGTCCTGCTGCTCGCTTTGTATAATCTGGTGAGCAACCCCAGCCAGTCCAGGCATTCAAACGAGATTCAATATTCAGAATTCCTTGACGCTGTCGATAAGGGGACTGTGTCGGAAGCCGTTCTTGCCGGTAATCGTATCACCGGCACGAAGCGCGATGCGGCGGGAACCGAAGCGGCATTCGCGACGTACGCACCCGAAGACCCCAATCTCGTCACCCGCTTGCGCGAAAAGGGTGTGAAGTTCAAAGCGCGGCCCGCAGAGGATGAAGTGCAGTCGATCACGAGCATTCTCCTGAGTTGGTTCCCGATGCTGCTGTTGATCGGCGTCTGGATCTTCTTCATGCGCCAGATGCAGTCCGGTTCGGGGCGCGCCATGGGCTTCGGCAAGTCGCGCGCCAAGCTCCTGACCGAGCGCCACGGCCGCGTCACGTTTGACGACGTCGCCGGTGTCGACGAAGCGAAATCGGATCTCGAGGAGATCGTCGAGTTCCTTCGCGATCCGCAGAAGTTCCAGCGCCTCGGCGGACGCATTCCGCGCGGCTGTCTGCTCGTCGGCCCTCCGGGAACGGGTAAGACGCTGATCGCTCGCGCCGTTGCGGGCGAAGCCAACGTGCCCTTCTTCACGATCTCGGGCTCCGATTTCGTGGAGATGTTCGTCGGCGTCGGCGCCAGCCGCGTTCGTGACATGTTTGAGCAGGCGAAGAAGAACGCGCCCTGCATCATCTTCATCGACGAAATCGACGCCGTGGGCCGTCATCGCGGCGCCGGTCTCGGCGGCGGCAACGACGAGCGCGAGCAGACGCTCAACCAGTTGCTCGTCGAGATGGACGGCTTCGAAGCCAACGAAGGCATCATCATCATTGCGGCGACCAACCGTCCCGACGTTCTCGATCCCGCGTTGCTGCGTCCCGGCCGTTTCGACCGCCAGATCATGGTGCCGAACCCGGACGTAAACGGACGCGAAAAGATCCTGCGCGTTCACATGAAGAAAGTGCCGCTGGCGCCCGACGTCGATCCGAAAGTCATTGCACGCGGCACGCCGGGCTTCTCAGGCGCCGATCTTGCGAACCTCGTGAACGAGTCGGCCTTGCTTGCCGCGCGCCGCAACAAGCGGCTCGTCACACAGGCCGAGTTCGAGGATTCCAAAGACAAGGTCATGATGGGCGCCGAGCGCAAGACCATGGCCATGACACAGGAAGAAAAGCTCGCGACCGCTTACCACGAAGCCGGGCACGCGATCGTCAACCTCGTCGTGCCGGGCAACGATCCGCTGCATAAGGTGACGATCGTTCCGCGCGGCCGTGCGCTGGGCGTCACGATGAGTTTGCCGGAGCGCGATCGCCTCAGCTATTCCAAGCAATGGTGCGAAGGCAAGATCGCGATGGCCTTCGGCGGCCGCGTCGCCGAGCAGATCATCTACGGCCGCGAGCACTTGAATACCGGCGCGTCGAGCGACATCAGCCAGGCGACCGGCATTGCCAAGCGCATGGTCACGGAATGGGGCATGAGCGATAAGCTCGGTCCGCTGCTCTACTCGGAAAACTCGCAGGAAGTCTTCCTCGGGCATTCGATCACGCAGCAGAAGAACATGAGCGAGGAAACCGCCGGTCTCATCGACGAAGAGACGCGCCGCATCGTCACGACTGGGCAGAGCATCGCCTGGGAAGTGCTGACGAAGCACAAGGCCGAGCTCGAAGCCCTGGCGCAGGCGCTCATGGAATACGAGACGATTACCGGCGAAGAATGTCAGGCGATCATGCGCGGCGAGAAGATCGCTCGCCGCGATGATGGTGACGGCACGAAGGGTTCGGCAGGTTCCGCCGTGCCCTCGGCCGGGCGGCAGCCACCACGTCCGCGCGGCGAGCCGTCGGGCGGCATCGACATCGGGCCGGAGCCCCAGCCCCAAGGCTGAGCCGCTCATGCGCGCTATCAATCATCCAGCGGCCGCGATGCTCTCGCGGCCGCTTTCGTTTGCGGCTCCCGTCGCGATTCGTTATCGCAGCAGCATCTACCGACCATCGCTCTTATTCCCCTCCCTTGACGCGGAGGCGTTAGGGGCGGGGTGAAGACCCAGGCCAAATCTCAGACGTTTTCAATGATCGAACAGCGGACGAAAATTTCGAGTATCTGCGGCAGGTCGCCCCCGACCCTCCCAGCGAGGGAGAGGGGAGAAGTGACGGCAGCCCAAGCAAGAGCATTGAACGAACCCGACTGAACCTAATGACTCGCAGTGAAGCAGCAGACGAGTTCTCCTCTTATTCCCCTCCCCTTGACGGGGAGGGGTTAGGGGTGGGGTGAAGGCCCGGGCGAGCTGTTAGAGTTTTTTCCCTAAGACCATCTGGCCACCCACGGATACAGCGACCGATGAAACGCTCGATCTATCTTCAGCCCACCGCGATGTTCTGGAACCGGAGCGCCCGCCGGGCGATCGACGAACCCGACATTCCCGAATGGCGCGGATTGCCGCTCGCTGGCGGACGGCTGTCGTTCGCGGCACTCGATGTCCTGACGCGAGCGACGCCCGAAACGAAGCGGCGTACGATCGTCTTGGGCGACGCGTTCAGTGGCGACTGGGGGCGCGAGGCTTTGGCTGCCGCCGACATTCTCGAGGAGCTGTCCTCGCAGCGTCCGCGGATCGCCGGTCTGTCGCTTGACCGTCCGCGCATCATGGGGATCGTCAACGTCACCCCCGACAGTTTCTCCGATGGTGGCGAAAATCTGAACACTGACAAAGCGATTGCGCACGGACTGGAACTTATCGCTGAAGGCGCCGACATTCTCGACATCGGCGGCGAGAGCACGCGCCCGCAGTCGGACGCCGTTGCGCTCGACGAAGAGCTTCGCCGCGTCATCCCTGTGATCGAGGGCTTGCGCGCCAAAACCGACGCGGTGATTTCGATCGATACTCGCAAGGGTGAGGTCATGCGCCGCGCCGCAGCCGCCGGAGCCGACATCTTGAATGACGTCTCGGCGTTCACACATGATCCGGACTCACTTGCCGTCGCGGCTGAAGCGGAACTGCCCGTCATCGTCATGCACGCGCAGGGCGATCCGAAAACGATGAACGACAATCCGCAGTACGATGATGTCGTCCTTGACGTGTTCGACTATCTCGAAAGCCGCGTGCAGGCCTGCATCGCGGCCGGAATTCCGAAATCGAAGATTGTCGTCGATCCGGGCATAGGCTTCGGCAAGCACCTTCACCATAACGTCGCGGTCATGGCGGGACTATCGCTCTATCACGGGCTCGGCGTGCCGATCCTTCTCGGCGCGAGCCGCAAGAAAATGATCGGCCAGCTCTGCAACGTCGACGACGTGAAGGATCGTGTTTCGGGTTCACTCGCCTGTGCCATCGCGGGCGTCGCATCAGGGGTGCAGATCGTGCGCGTCCATGACGTCAAGGAAACGAAGCAGGCGATCGAGGTTTGGCGCGCCTGCACGGCGGGCACTGAAAAGGGGTTGGAATAACCGAGGCATTAAGCGCGGGAGATGAGCTCTGATGCAAATAACTTCCGACGTAGCATTTACACCGTCCGTCAAGGCCGAACAGGCAAAGCGCGGGTCGCGTCTTCAGTACGAGCGTATGGAACGTTTGCGGGGATGGCCGAGCACGGTCACGCCCGACCTGACCGCATTCATTGCGGATGCCCGCTCGTTCTACCTCTCAACCGCGAACGCCGAGGGGCAACCCTACATCCAGCATCGCGGCGGACCGGCGGGATTTCTCAAGATCCTCGACGACAAGACGCTGGCGTTCGCTGATTACGCTGGAAACAGGCAGTACATCACGATCGGCAATCTCGCCGAGAACCCCAAGGCATATATATTTATCATGGACTACGTGCATCAGCGGCGCGTGAAGCTTTGGGGCACGGCCAAGGTGATCGAAGGCGACGAGGACCTTCTCTCGAAGTTAAGCGATCCAGGCTATCGCGCGCGACCGGAGCGCGTGATCGTCTTTACGATCGAAGCTTGGGACCAGAATTGCCCGCAACATATTCGGCGGATGCTACCGTTTGACGAAGTGGCGGAAGCTTTTGGCCGGATGCAAAAGCGGATTGCCGATCTCGAAACGGAAAATGCGCGCCTGCTGAGCGGCTCGCAGGCGCAATGAGTGCTCACCGGATGTCCGATTTGGACCGAAGAAAAGCGTAAAGGCCGAGGATCACGGCTATCAGCGCTCCCGCGAGCGCGGGGGCGCGCCAATCGCTGCTCGCAAGGCGCGTCAATAGCAGCCCCGCGCAAACGGCTATTCCAGCAATCGGCAGGACAATCGGAATTTCGAACTGGCCGGGCTTTTCGCCGGCGCGGCGCTTGAGCGTGACGAGCGACGCATTGACGGCGATGAACACGACCAGCAGCAGCAAGACGGTCGCCGCCGCTAGATCTGCAATTCCGCCCGCAATCACGAGCAGCAGCGCCACGGCGAGCAGCACCAGTACGGCGATGTGCGGTGTCCTTTGCGTCGCGTGCACACGGCCGAGAGGGCCCGGGAGCAAGCCTTGTCCCGCCATGCCGTAGATCAGGCGCGAGGCCGTGACGTAATTGACGAGTGCGGTATTGGCGACGGAGAACAGCGCGATAAACGTCATGATGCCGGGCGGGATGCCGGGCGCGCCGCGGCGCATGACTTCGGTCAGCGGGCTCGACGCCGTCGCAAGCTCATTCCAGGGAACGACCGACACGGCCGTGATCGCAACCGCGATATAGAGCAGCGCAGCGGAGCATGTCGCGATGACGAGACCTCGAGGTATCGTCCGCTCCGGATCTTTGCATTCTTCCGCGACATTGACGGCGTCTTCAAATCCGATGAAGGCGAAGAACGTCAAGACCGACGCTTGCAGAACAATCACACTGAATGCCGTATCGGCACGTTGCGGCGGCGTTTCGAAGTAGTCGACGCTGCCCCAATAGGAAATGCCGGACGCGATCACGAGAAGCAGGCCCGAAACTTCCATCAGCGTGCAGAGCACGTTGACCCACATGCTCTCGCGGATGCCGCGAAAGACGATGCCGCCCAGGATCAGAAGGAAGCCGGCGGCGATGAACGTCGGCGAAAGCCGTTCGAGGCCCGCCATGTCCGCGAGGATCGTGGCGAAAATTTTCGATTGCGTCGCAATCGAGGTCAGCCCCGAGGCGACGAGCGCCAGCCCAACGACGAAGCTCACGACGGGAACGCGAAACGCGCGTCCGGTCACATACGCGGCCCCGCCCGCTCTCGGATATCGCGAGCCGAGCGAGGCATAGGAGAGCGACGTCAACAGCGCGGCGCAGAGCGCAACGAGGAATGACAGCCAGACGGCGGAGCCGGCCTCGCCCGTGGCCTTGCCGATCAGTCCGTAAATCCCCGAGCCGACCATGCTGCCGAGCGCGTAAAGCGCGAGCTGCGTCGTACCGATCGAACGGCGGAGGAGAGGTTCGCCGCGTTGCGCCTTGTTGCTCAGCGGATCGCTCGTCTGGTCGCTCATGCGGTGCTCCGATGCGCGACGATCCGCGAAGGGGCGATGCTCAGCTCGCGGCGGCCTTGCGGTCGGCGAGGCGCTGCTCGGCGGCGGCGACGATGGCTTTGCGGATGTCGTCCAGGCGGCGGAGCTTGGTGTCAACCGGAACATGCTGCGCTTCCGCGAACGCCCTGAGGTTCTCCGCCGACTTGATTTCCTGGAGTCGCTTGATCAGCCCGTCGCGGCCCTGCTTCGCAAGAACGACGATGGCCGAGAAGAGATACGGATTGAAGTTCTCGGCGCGTGCATGACGAGCCGCGATCTCGGGCGCGGGGTCGGCCTTCTCGCCAGCCTTGTCCGTACGCGGAACGTCACCCGGCATGTCCCAGACGAGCATGCGGTTGACCGCCTTGGTCAACGCCTCGGCAAGCCGCTCCGCCGCCGCATCGTCGAGTGACGTCTGACGCCGGATATGCGCGCTGAAGAAGCTGCGCATCTTATCGCCGGGCCAGAGCTGTGTGCCTTTGCTCATGATCGATGCGCTTTTCGACTGGGGGCTTTAAGAAACCGGAACCTTCGTTTTCTTGTTTGCGGAGATCGAGTCAATGACCCGCGAGATTTCCTGGTAAAGTTCCTTCACGTCACCCGCCGCATCCGAGTATTTCACGTCGATCGGCCGAAGCTGCCCGACATAATCGAACGCGTTTGCGATACCGTTTCGTTGCGGCAGGAATGTTTCAAGCACCGGATGCACGAGGCTGATTTCCTCGATCATCATATAGTCCTTGTCGTCGTTCCGCACGTAGTTTGCAAGGCAGGCGTAACGCCGGTCGTCCATCGGAATTTCCGACAGATCGTCGAGGTTGCGCGTGTCCTCGATGAGCATCGCCACGCGGTCGACCGCGAGCTGCGAAACGTAATCGGGACGGAAGGGAACGATGACTTTGTCGGCCGTCTTGAGCGCGGCAAGCGCCGCGAACGACAGCCCCGGCGCACAGTCGAGGATCACGACGTCGTAATCGCCCTCGAAGCGCCGGATCAGGCTCTCCATGCGGCCGCGCACCCGGTTCGCGACGACGTCCGGAATATTGCTCTGGTTGGCCTGCTTCAGATAAAGCTCGCCCTGGATGTCCTCGAGCAGCAGCGATCCCGGCACCACCGAGATCGACGCCGGCTTGCCGTTGGCCGCCGAAACGTCCCCGGCATTCTTGGAAACGTAGTCGCGCGCATTGGCGGGGATGCCGTCGAACAGGTCGTAGAAATAGTCGGCAATCGTCTTTCCGGCCTTGCGCGCCTCGTTCCATCCCTGGCCGCCCATCAGGATCAACGACGCGTTGCATTGCGAATCGAGATCGATAAGAAGCACCCGCTTGCTGCCGTGAACCGCCAGCGCGTGCGCCAGCATCACGGCGACGGTGGATTTCCCGACCCCGCCCTTGCGGTTCGCGACCGCCAGAAACACTGCCATAAACCTTTTACCCCTCGCTGTACCGGCCTTGACCCTCTATGCCGCCGCCGGCAGACGCTTAAAAACTGGTAGCCGACCTATGGGCCGATTCCGTGGCCCTATCCAAGAGCGCCCGAAGCCGCCATGATAGCCGCCATGCCACTACAACGCGGGGAAAATGGTCGGAAATTTGCTTAAGCTCAACCTTCGAAGTGGCATGATCTCACGATCTGGGACAAGTGTGGCCCGTAATCAGCGGCAAGCGCTGAAGCGCCATGCTCGCGTTCCGCGAAAATTGGAATATTGAACTTTGGGAACAGGCGTTCCCGCACGGCCACGACGGGAGAGCACATGTCACGCCGCTATTTCGGGACAGACGGCATTCGCGGTCTCGCCAACCGCCATCCGATGACGTCGGAAATTGCGCTGAAGGTCGGCATGGCGGCCGGAACGATCTTCCGCTCCGGCACGCATCGCCATCGCGTGGTGATCGGCAAGGACACGCGCCTCTCGGGCTATATGCTGGAGGCCGCGCTGATGTCCGGCTTTACCTCCGTCGGTATGGACGTCTTCCTTCTGGGGCCGATGCCGACACCGGCCGTCGCGATGCTGACGCGCTCGCTGCGCGCCGATCTGGGGGTGATGCTCTCGGCATCGCACAATCCATCGAACGACAACGGCATCAAGCTATTCGACGCCGACGGCTACAAGCTGTCCGACGATATGGAGCACCAGATCGAGGATCTGATCGACTCCGACAGCAAGAGCTTGCTGGTCGAAGCCGAGCACATCGGCCGGGCGACGCGGGTTGAAAGCGCGCAGGAGCGCTATATCGAATTCGCCAAGCGCACGATGCCGAAGCACTTGCGCCTCGCGGGCCTGCGCATCGTCATCGATTGCGCCAACGGCGCCGCTTACAAAGTCGCCCCTGAAGCGCTCTGGGAGCTGGGCGCCGAAGTGATCAAGATCGGCGTCGAGCCGAACGGCCAGAACATCAACCTCAACTGCGGCTCGACCGCGCCGGAGCTTTTGGTCGAGAAAGTCAAGGAATTCCGGGCCGATATCGGCATTGGTCTCGACGGCGATGCGGACCGCGTGATCATCGTCGACGAGAAGGGCCGGATCGTAAACGGCGACCAGTTGATGGCCGTCATCGCCGATAGCTGGCTTCGTTCCGGACAACTGACGGCGGGCGGCATCGTCGCGACGGTGATGAGCAACCTCGGCCTCGAGCGCTATTTGAAATCGATCGGCCTGACGATGGTGCGCACGCCCGTCGGCGATCGCTATGTCACCGAGCACATGCGCAAGCACGGCTTCAACGTCGGCGGCGAGCAGTCCGGCCACATCGTGCTGTCGGACTTCACGACCACGGGCGACGGCCTTGTCTCGGCGCTGCAGATCCTCGCCTGCGTCGTGGCAACCGGCAAGACCGTCTCGGAAGTCTGCGATCGCTTCCATCCGCTGCCGCAAATCCTGCGCAACGTGCGATACGGCAGCGGCAAGCCGCTCGACGATACGCGCGTTGTCAAGGCGATCGAAGGGGCAAAGGCAAAGCTCGGAGAAAACGGCCGCCTCGTCATTCGCCCGTCAGGCACCGAGCCCGTCATTCGCGTGATGGCGGAAGGCGATGACGAGCAGGTCGTGTCGTCTATCGTCGGCGACATCGTCGACGCCGTGAAATCCGCCGCCGCAGCCTAAGGACTTCGCCCCAAAGTCTTTGCTCGTCCTTGCGGGCGCGTGCGTGATCGGATTGATCCGTATGCCGCTCAACGAGCCTCGCTATGGGCTGGCGTCCTAAGCCGGACAAGCCGATTTTGCTTACGCTACGTTCGTCTTTCTCAGACGGCTGAGCGTGCCAATCCTCGACGCTGATTAAGCCTCCTTTAATCGTTTCGTCTGCATTGTCCTCATCGGTTCAGTATCCGCCGCAGTGCGTCGTTGGCGCCGCGTCGGAGCGAAAAGGAAATGACAGATGTTCAACGCGCGCAAAGTATGGATTCTCGGCGCGGCCTTCGTTCTCGGTAGTGCTCTGAGTGCGTCGGCTGCGGACCTCGGCGGCTTGCAGGACGAGCCTGTGATGGCCCCTGCCGCAGCCGGCCCGTCCGGCTGGTATATCCGCGCCGACGGCGGATACACCTGGTTCAACAATCCCGGAATCGATATCGCCGACCCATTCGGCACGCATGGAACGAAGATGGATGGCGCCTGGTCCGTCGGCGGCGGCATCGGCCGTTACTTTGGACGTGGCTTCCGCGGCGACATCACCGTCGATCACCTCTTTGATGCCTCGACCGAGACGACGCTCTGCGAGTGCGGCACCGACATCGGTCACGCGAAGTTCGACTTCAGCAGCACGGTCGTCCTCGCCAACCTCTATTACGATATCAATCGCGGCGGCCGCTTCATGCCTTACATCGGCGGCGGCGTCGGCTTCGCGCACAACGAGACGTCCAGCGGCACAGTCGACCCGGATTGCGGCTGCGAAGGCACCATCGGCGGCGGATCGAGCAACAGTTTCGCGGCCGCCGGTATGGCCGGGTTTGCCTGGCGCATTCGTGGCGGCGAAACGCGCTACATGGGTGGCGGCATGAAAGACGAGCCGGTGGCCGTCAGCAGCGGCAACGCGCTCTATCTCGATGTCGGATATCGCTTCCTCTATCTCGGCGACGTCAAAACCGGAGAGGCCGATTGGAGCGGTAACTCGGTCGACGACGTCAAGGTGAAGGACGTGACGGCGCACCAGATCCGCGTCGGTCTGCGTTACGACTTGAACTAGTTCGCGTTGGCGCGTGTCGCGCGCCGAAGACACGGCCGGGAGCAGGGGCAAGTTCGCACCTGCTCTCTAAGTAAGAGTAGTGCCAACGGTGTGGTTCGTTCCACGGCGTTTTGCTGCAAGCATCCCGAATGCGGATCGCGGCAAGCCGTCTGACCCTCGTGTGGCTCGGTTAGCGCACGCGTAGCGTTGAACAGAGTCCTGAGCGGCGCATTTTGCGTTTCGCTTGCAGTGGGGGAAGAACGGCCATGACGTTTTCGAAAGCGCTCGCTTTGGCGGGCCTCACGTTGATCGCAGGCGCGGCGCCGGGCTGGGCAGCCGACTGGGGCGGCGTCAGAGACATGGGCGGTGGCGTTGCGATTCCCGTTCCCGCGCCGGCTCCCGTGCCGACCTACGATTACGATTCCGATTGGTACGTCGGTCTTGCGATCGGCGCCAACATTTCCCAAAGCGCCAAGATCAACGGTAGCGACATCAAAATGCCGGTGAAGGACAGCGGCGATATTGGTGCGTCGCCGATCTTCAGCGGCAGCTTCGGACGCTACCTCACGCCATCGCTGCGTGCTGAAATAGCAATAGACTATTCTCCCGACGAGCGGCTGACCGATGATGGAACCCTACGCTATCGAACGACACGAACCTCGATTAATGTCGCGGGTACAGGAACAGATTCTGATACTTATGGTGTCCTAAGAAATGACTCCGTAAAACTGTCGCGGACAACGGCGCTTTTCAACCTACTCTACGATATTCCAACTGGAACGCGATTTACGCCTTACATTGGCGGAGGTGTTGGATTTACGTGGAGGCGAATTCGCCGCGGCTACTCTGAATTCGCTAGTTGCGCTTCAACAGCCAATTTCCCCGATCTCACTTGCGATGTGACAGGAAATCCCGCAATGCCGCCTAGCGCGAGCATCAGTGGTTCGACGTCAAAAAACCAATTCGACTTTGCCGCCGCCGTGCAGGCGGGTATTGCCTATAATGTCACCGATCAGATCGTCTGGGATAATGGTTGGCAGATGCTATGGGAAGGCAATGCCATATCGTCGACCGCACCTTCAATCTCAGGCGACAATACGATCGTCTACAAGAATGCAGTTCTCCAGCAATTCCGCTCCGGCATCCGTATCAAGTTTGACTGAAAGCTGCGCACCTTTGTTGTCGGTGCCCAAAAGGCGGTCGAAATGGCCGCCTTTTTTTATTGCTGCCGGCGCGGAAACGCGTGATGCGGGGCACACGGACGGGGTCAGGTCCTCGACAACCGTCGAAACGCGCAAAAGAACCCGGAGAAGCCGCGTCGCTACAGCCGGTTTTTCGCTTCTGCCATCTCGTGCTAAGAGGCCCCGCCCGTCGCGGTGACGGGAATAACGTCGGGAATGAAATGTCCGCATCAGAAAAGCCGAAAAATAAGCCCAACCGGCCGTTCTTTTCCTCCGGCCCCTGCGCCAAACGTCCTGGCTGGACCACGGGCGCGCTGAGCAATGCATTGACCGGTCGCTCGCATCGCTCGCCCGAGGGGCGCGAGAGGTTAAAGCACGCCATCACGCTGACGCATGAAGTTCTGCGCGTGCCCGAGGGCTACAAGATCGCGCTCCTTCCGGGTTCCGACACCGGCGCGGTCGAGCTTGCGATGTGGAACCTGCTTGGCGCGCGCCCCGTCGACGTTCTCGCCTGGGATGTGTTCGGCCGCGTCTGGCTGCGCGACGTCGCCGAAGAGCTGAAACTTCCTGGCGCGCGCACGATGGACGCCGAGCCCGGCCACCTGCCGGACCTATCGAAAGTCGATTTCGCGCGCGATGTGGTCTTTACCTGGAACGGTACGACGACCGGCGTTCGCGTGCCGAACGCTGATTGGATTCCCGACGATCGCCAAGGCTTGACGATCTGCGACGCGACGTCGGCGCTGATGGGACAGACGATCGATCTCAACAAGATCGATGTGCTGACCTACTCCTGGCAGAAAGCGTTCGGCGCCGAAGCCGCGCACGGCATGGCGATCATGTCGCCGCGCGCTCTCGAACGCTTGGCTTCCTATACGCCCGCCTGGCCGATCCCCAGACTGTTCCGCATCAAGAACCGGGGCGAGATCGTTCATGACGTCTTCGAAGGCGTGACCATCAACACGCCGTCGATGCTCTGCGTCGAAGATTATCTCGATGGCCTCAACTGGGTGAAGGAGATCGGCGGCATCGACGCCACCATCGCGCGTGCGCACGCCAACGCTGAAACCCTCTATGGTTGGATCGAGCGAACACCGTGGGTGGAAGCGCTTCCCGTCGATCCGAAGACGCGTTCGGAAACGTCCGTTGCGATCCGCTTCGTCGAGCCCGATCTGCTGGCGCTTGGCGAGGCGAAGGCGCTCGCCGTCCAGAACGACATGGTGCGCATCCTCGCCAGCGAGAAGGCGGCGTTCGACCTCGGCGCCTATCGCGGTATGCCGATCGGCTTGCGCATATGGTGCGGGCCGACCGTCGAGAAAGCCGATCTTCTCGACCTGCTGCCCTGGCTCGAGTGGGCGTATGCGGAGGCACGCAGTAAAAATGGGCTTTGAAGCCATAATTTGAGCCCGGCTGAGGGTTAACGCCGCCATGAGTCAGTGCTTTTGCTGGGCCAGCGTATCGGCCATAATGGCGGCCGTGTGCCCCCGGGGATGCGGGAAGGGTGGCGTATGACGATCCGGAACAATAACGAAGGTTTTAGCGCGATGCGTTTTGCCCTTGCGGCAGTACTTGTGGCTGCCCAATCCCTGAGTGCGCATGCTGCCGACGTCCCCGCGACGTCAGTGGTCGACGCGGTGACCGTGTTTCTGTCCGGGGCGGAAGTCACGCGCCTCGCCAAGGTCAAGCTCGACAAGGGCGAGAGCACGATTATTCTGGGCGACGTGCCTGCAAGCGCGGTCCCGGGATCGATCCGCGTCGAAGGCAAGGCGACGGGCAAGATCGAGATCGGTTCCGTCGACACCGCGCACAAGCTGTTGCAGCGTCAGGAAAGCCAGGCCGCCGACGTCAAACGCAAAGAGTTTGAGGATCGCGTTGAGCAGCTCAAGGATGAACGCACGGCGATCGACGCCCAGGCCCAGGCGGCGGCGATCCAGAAGAAGCTGATCGCAAATCTGGCCGAACTGCCGAAGCGGCGGCCATCGTCCGAGACAGCGGCGGGCGCTGGTGACGATTGGCAGAAAATTCTGTCCCTCATTCCGCAGGCGTCGGGAGAGTCAGGAAAGCTCGCTCTCGAGGCGCAGCAGAAGATCCGCGTCATCGACCGCAACATCAAGGATATTAAGAACCAGCTTGCGTCTCTCGCACCCGCCAAGACCGAGCAAACCGAGATCCGCGTTTTCGTTTATGCCCAGACGCCCGTCGATGCCGATCTGACGATCCGCTATCAGGTTCCGGATGCAAACTGGGCGCCGATTTACGACGCACGCCTGCAGACCGGCACCAAGACCGAGCCGCCGAAACTGACCCTCGCCCGCCGCGCGGCGATCTCGCAAAGGACGGGTGAGGATTGGACGGGCGTAGCGCTGCAGCTGTCGACCTCGCGCCCGTCAGATGGCGCATCGGCTCCAATGCTCGATACGCAATTCGTCGATTATGAGCAGCCGCCACGGCCTGTCGCCGCCGCGCCAGCTTCCGTGAACATGGAGTTCGCGAAACGTGACCGCCTCGCCGACGGCCGTGCACTCGGAGGGGTTGCCGCCGCGCCCCCGCCGCCAGAGCCGGAAATGGATGCGGCTCCCGTCGTCGAAACCGTAGCGAAGCTCGACAGCGCGCCCTTCGAAGCAACATTCGAAGTGCCGGGCCGCACGACGGTCGCGGGCAATGGCGACGTCAAGCGCGTGCTGCTGATGTCGGACGATATCGAGCCGCTGCTCGGCAGCCGGTCTGTTCCGAAGCTCGACTCCAACGCGTATCTCTATGCCACCCTGAAAATCGCCAAGGGCACTCCGCTGCTGCCGGGCCGCGTGTATCTCTTCCGCGACGGGACTTTCGTCGGCACCGGCGACGTGCCGCTGCTGCCGCCGGGCGAGGAATACAAGCTCGGTTTCGGCATTGACGATCAGGTGAAGGTCAAGCACGCGGTTCTGGAAGAAAAGCGCGGCGAGAGCGGTCTGATTTCGACCTCGCACGTCGATAGCCGGAGCTTCCGCGTCAACGTCAAAAACCTGCATGAGCGGCCGATCAACGTGACGATCCTCGACCGTATCCCCGTTTCGCAAAACGATGAGATCAAGGTCGAATACACGGGCCGCGCAACGCCGACGGCGCAGAATGTCGACGATCGCCGCGGAGTTGTGGCCTTCGAGGCCAAGCTCGATCCCGATGAAGAGAAGATTCTGGAGTACGGCTATCGCATCTCGTGGCCGGCGTCGAAGTCGATTGTCTACGGTCCATAAGCGAGCCTGCTGGTATTTGAGTTTCTAAAAAGAAATCTGAAAAAGCGCGGTGTCACCGCATGGCCTCGGCTTCTGCCGGGGCCAAGTCATGAGAAGGTATGAGAATGACGAACGTTGTCGTGGTCGGTGCCCAGTGGGGCGACGAGGGCAAAGGCAAGATCGTGGACTGGCTGTCGGAGCGCGCCGATGTCGTCGTGCGCTTCCAGGGCGGCCATAACGCGGGCCACACGCTTGTCATCGACGGCACGACGTTCAAGCTTTCGCTGCTGCCGTCGGGCGTCGTCAGGTCCGACAAGCTTTCCGTCATCGGCAACGGTGTCGTCGTCGATCCGTGGGCGCTCATCGCAGAAATCGAGAAGCTGAAAAAGCAAGGTTTGTCGATCACGCGCGACAACCTCCGCGTCGCTGAGAACGCGACGCTGATCCTGCCTTTGCACCGTGAACTCGATCAGCTCCGCGAGGAAGCAGCGGGCACCGAAAAGATCGGCACCACCGGCCGTGGCATCGGCCCCGCCTATGAAGATAAGGTCGGACGCCGTGCGATCCGAGTGCAGGACTTGGCGTCTCCCGAGACGCTTGGGCCGAAGATCGATCGTGTCCTTGCCCATCACAACGCCCTTCGCCGTGGCCTCGGCCAGCCCGAAGTCGTGAAAGAGAAACTCATCGCGGATTTGACCGGCATTGCTCCGCAGGTGCTCCCCTATATGGATGTTTCGTGGGAGCTGCTCGATGTCGCGCGCAGGCAAGGCAAGCGCATTCTGTTTGAAGGCGCGCAAGGCGCGCTCCTCGATGTCGACCACGGCACATACCCTTACGTCACGTCGTCGAACACAGTTGCGGCTCAGGCAGCGACGGGTTCGGGCATCGGCCCGCGTTATGCCGGATATGTGCTTGGGATCGCGAAGGCCTACACGACCCGTGTGGGAGCGGGGCCATTTCCGACAGAGCTGATGGACGCAATCGGAGAGAAAATCGGCGAGCGCGGGCACGAGTTCGGAACAGTCACCGGACGCAAGCGCCGCTGCGGCTGGTTCGACAGTGTACTCGTGCGGCAGGTGGCGAAGGTGTCCGGGATAGACGGAATAGCTCTGACGAAGCTCGATGTTCTGGACGGCTTCGAAACGATCCGGATCTGCGTCGGCTACACGCTCGACGGAGAACGTCTCAATCGCTTGCCGGCGAGCGCCAACGCGCAGGCAAGAATTGTTCCTGTCTATGAAGATTTCGAGGGCTGGTCCGAGTCGACGCAAGGCGCGCGCCGATGGGCCGATCTACCGGCCCAAGCCGTAAAATATGTTCGTCGCGTCGAGGAATTGATTGAGTGCCCCGTAACTCTTCTCTCAACCAGTCCCGAGCGCGCCGACACTATCCTGATGAAAGACCCGTTCGAATAAGAACAATTTGAAATAGTCCGTTTGACTAAATGTCATGTTGAATAGGGCCTGCAGAAGCTGGCAAGGTGCGTAAAAAAATTCGAGATGGTAGGTGCGTGAGGAGAGGGAAACATCGCACGTGAATCCGTCGACGCAATACGAACGATTGACCTTACTGAGACGAAGTCAATCGTTCGACCCTGAAGTCAGCAATTCCGCACTGTCTCTCCACTTCCAGTCCGAGCCGATTGTCAGGATCCGCACCAAAGGCAGGCGGACGTTTTTCCTGCGGCGACAGCTGTTCGAGGAGCACGAACCTCAGGTCGTCTACCGCGTCTTCGTTGACGAGCGATCGGCCAAGGCGGCGGAAAATGACGTCGCTTTCTGTCGGCTGACAAAGCCGGAAGACGGAATTGCCACCATCGTGAATGCCGAGGTTAAAGAGGCATTTCGCAAGAAAGGCATAGCTACCGCCGTTTATGATTGCATCGCGCGCGATCTGGAGCGCGCCGGAGCGCTTCTGTGGCCGGCTTCTCCCGCAAAGATGGCCGACGCGGAGTTCAAGATGTGGTGGCGCTGCTCGCCGGCTCTGGTTTTTTATTATCCGCACCGCGAACGGCTCGGGTTCGCACCGCGCCAAGAGTTCGAGGATCTGTTGAACGACGGCGGTGCTACGAAGCCTCCCATTGCGGCGCCTTCACAGGCTGCGGAAGCATCGCGAGTCCAAAATAGGTTTGCGCGGGCACGACGCTGGTTCTTCCGCACCGGCGACTGATCCAGCCGAAGTTTTAGGCAGCAGGCCTTATCGACCGTCAGCCAGTGCCGAAATCAGCGCACGCAGATTGGGTTCGCGAACTTTGCGGCTTGCGGTCTGTGCATCGAACCAGACGCGATTACGCTCGGCCTTTTCCTTCCACTGCTTCTTTTCTTTTTTGACCCAGAGCAGATAGACGTCGACCTCGATCAACCGGATGTTTTCCTTTTCGATTTTCCGGTAGCGATAGCTGCCGACAGGCTTCTTCGCGATCTTTCCGGTAACGCCAGCCTCCTGCTTGGCTTCTCGCGCGGCGGCGGCACTGTCGATCATGCGCTTCGACGGCCACCCTTTGGGTATCACCCATCGCCCCGTATCCCTGGAAGAGACCAGAAGCACTTCAATCGTATTGGTCGGCGCTTTGCGCAGCGGCAATGCGCCGACCTGTTTCAATAAAGGCATGACCTGATGATGATTGGAAACGGCAGCAAAAGGAAGCCTGAGTATCGGACTTCATGTGCACGGGCACACCATACGCTCATTCTTACTGATTTGACAGCGTCCAATCCGCAACTGTCGCTTTGATGGTGCGCACCGCATCGGGTAAAACAAAGGGATTGCCGCAACCCGGGGACTTTGAAATGCAGGCTGCACGTTCTCTGACGCTCGCCGCGCTTGCTGCGGCGACAGTGGCGTTCGCGGCCAATTTAGTGGAGGCTGGAGAGCGAGTCTGTGCGCCCGGCACGCTCGGCATCTCGCGCACGATCGAGGTCGACACGACCGGCGGACCATGGATTGGAGCGCCAAAAGGCGATCCGGATTTCTTGCGGCCGAAAGAGGTCGTCCTCACCTTTGATGATGGCCCGTCGCCTGCGAACACGCGCAAGATTTTGGCGGCGCTCGCCAAGGAATGCACGACAGCGACGTTCTTCGTCGTCGGCGAAATGATCGCCGTGCACCCTGAGGTCGTTAAGGAGATAGCCGAACAGGGCCACACGATCGGAACTCACACCTGGACCCATCCCAATCTCGCACGGCGGGCTCTCGATGACGTCAAGCACGAGGTTGAAGCAACCTTCAACGAGGCCCAGAAGGCGAGCCCGACACCTATTGCGCCGTTCTTCCGGTATCCCTACCTCAGCAGCAGCGACACCACTGAAACGTACATGAAAAGCCGAAACATCGCGCAGTTTGCAGTAGATATCGACTCGCAGGATTGGCGCGTTCGCAGCAGCAAGCCGGTTATTGCGCGCGTGATGGCGGGGCTCAAAGCGCGCGGCCGTGGCATTATCCTGATGCATGATATTCACAAGTGGACCGCGGATGCCGTGCCGCAACTCTTCGCGCAACTGAAAGCCGGCGGTTATCAAGTGGTGCAGCTCAAGGCAAAAACTTCGGTCGATCTGGTCGCCGACGTGACGCCGCCCGAAAAGCCCGCCCATCCTCAGCATGCCCGCAAGCGATCTAGAACTGCGTCAGGGAAAATCCAGCGCAAGATGGCCCTTCGCACGCGCAAGCCTTCTGCGTAGCCAACGCGCGATCTTGATCGCAGATCATCGGCGCACGGGACCAGTTTACGGCGACGGACGGATCGCGTTTTCGCCTGCGCCAGGTCCTGAAGTCGGCGGCGCGCTGATGGCTGCCATCCCGGCGCCGGTATGGCTCGCCAGGGGATTCGCATGGAAATACCAGCTCGCCACGCCGAACGCGACCAGCAGCACCATCAGCAAAACATTCAGCGCATTGTCGCCGGAATGAACAGCGTCATCCAAGGCTCTGGGTCTAAGCAGCCCATGAAAGATGGCCATATGCCGCCTCCTTGTTTAGAGGCTAACGGCCAGTCGGCCGGACTGGTTCCGGCTTTATCGACTGCTGAGAATAGTGATTGCGGGGTTTGTCTGGGTGATGTCGCTGTTATTGATGTCATACATCGCCGAGAAGCGTGCCAGGAATTTATTGAGCTTATTCGGGTCCTGCAGATCGGCGATTTTTAGCTTTTTCGTGATCATGTTGGCCTGCACATCGATGTCGGCATTCGACATCGATGTCGGCAGCCCGAGCGCCGTTTGCGCCACCTGCAGCAGTGCCTTGTCCGCGAGGATCGAATAGGCCGATGTAATCGTCGGCGCCAGACGCTGGAAGTAAAGCGCCAGGCGCGCGCCTTCATTCTGGTCGCCGGCATTTTCTTCCAAAGTCTGCCGAGCATAGGCGTCCGTCGTCGCGACCATCTGGCTGCGCGTCTGCACTTGCTGTAGCGGCGTCGCGAGATCTTTGCCGTCAGTGCCGAAATTGAACGCGACGGCCATTGCCCGATAGGCTGAATTCTCCGGCTTGTTGATGAAGCTCTTGAGGTCCGTCGGATCGCTCGTCAGGATCTTGCGCAGAGTATCGTTGGAGAGCGCTTTCTTTTCCAGGTCGAAGGCGGTGAGCGCGAACGTCACGAGGCGCTTGTTCTTCAGGAATTCATCGACATTCTTGATGGTCCCGATTGTTTCGCCGTAGTAGGTATCTTCGGTTGTCGTCTGCGTGTTCGTTAAGGTCGGATCGCCGGTCTCTTTATTATAGAGTTTGATCGTCGAAATGAGGCTCGCATTTACCTGCGCCGAGCTCGCCGTCTTGGCATTCCCGTTCGCATCGAAATTGAATGCAGCCGCGAGTTTGCTGTAGGCGGAATTGTGCGAAATGTTCGCGTAACTGCTCGGATTGCCGGCGTCGCTTTCCAGGACTTTCTCGATCGTAAGTTTCGACGTTTTGCTGGGGTCGATACCGAACGCGCTCAAAACGAAATCATAAAGGCCAGAGTCTTTTATGAAATCCGACACGCTTCCGATCTTGGCGATATCGGTCTTGTAGAAATTGATTTCGGCGGTCTGGTAAGTCTGGGCGGCGGTCGTGTTGTTCGTCGTGAACGATAAAATCGTGCTGTCGGTCTGGGACGCCGATTGAGCCACGCTTCCGTTGATGGAGCCGTCGGTATTGAAATTAAAGGCGGCCGCGAGCGAGCGATAGGCGGCATTGCTCTGCTGATTTGCGAAGCTGTCGGGGTCCGAGAGGTCGCTCGTCAGAACATTGCGCAGGATCTCCGTCGACTGCTCGGAAGGGTCGAGACCGAAGGCTGTTTCGAGATAGCTGACGAGACGCGAATTGCCGAGCAGGTCGTCGACGGAGGTCACGTCCGCAACCGCATCTTGATAGTACTGCGTTTTGAAGGCAGCCCCTGGCGCGCTGGCGCTCGCCCCCGACGCATCATAGTACTGATAGACGGTGCTCGCGGCATTGCCGCTTGACTGCGCCGAGCTGCCGTTGATCGATCCGTCCGTATTGAACGAGAACGCCGCTGCGAGCATCGTGTACTTGCTCGGCATCTGGTTCGCGACGCTGTCGGGATCGGAGAGATCGCTCGTCAGGACTTGCCTGATCGCCGTGTCGGACGCGATACTGGGATCGATCCCGTAAGCCGTCAGCGTGAAGCTCAACAGGCGCTTGTTGCCGATGAGGCCGTCGACGGATGTGACGTTGCCGATGTTCGCCTGATAATAGGCAGCATCGTCGGCGGCCGTCGCGCCTTTGTTGACCTGCTGCTGGCTATAGAGATTGATGAGATCGGTCTGGTCGTTGGCTTGCTGTGCCGTTACCGGCTGCGAGGCAACCTTCCCATCCGTCGAAAACTGAAACGCCTGCGCGAATTTCAGAAAGCGAGGGTCGGTCAGCTTTCCGACAAAGCTTTTCTGCAGGCTGGTCGAGCTGCTGATGTCGCTCGTCAGCACCTTCCTCATGAAGGCCTTGGCGTAGGTCATGTCCTCAAGTCCGTAGGCCTTCATGGCGTAGGAGAAGAGGCGATTGTTCTTCATGAAATCGTCGACCGATTTCACCTTGCCGATGTTCGCGTTGTAGTAAGCGGTCGCGCCCGAAACGTCCGCCTGCGCCGAAACACGCACAAGCGACCTCGACATGTCCGAGGAGAAGCTTGTGTAGGTGAGAAATGTTGAGATCATCGCCGGCCTTCGCGTCGCGTTACGCATGACACGCGGTGAACGAGAGCGCCGAGGCTAGAACGGACAACTTGCATGAACCTGCCTCGGTAAGAGCCATCGGCGACGGCAAAGGAATGCACATGCAATCCGCTGTGCACTCGGAGTCTCCCGGATGGTCCGGTGAATCGTTTACCAAAAGGTTATCGCCGTGCCGGAAGCCGAGGCCGTTCGGGCTTACGCGCGCAGTCCGTTCGACGGGATGGCAACGATGAGTCCGCGGAATTCCGCAAGCGCGCCGTCCTTCAATTCCTGCGCGAGCAGCCGCGCCGGATTGACTGGACCGGGAAATACGATCTGGCCTGCGGGTACAACCTTGAAGCCGAACCGACCGTAGTAGGGATCGTCGCCGACGAGCACGACCAACGACGTCCCGCCGGCGCGCGCCGTCGCAACGGCTTCACTCATCAGCTTGGTTCCGAGCCCGATGCCGCGATGATCGGGATCGACGGCAACCGGACCGAGCAGGGCAGCGCCGGGCCGACCTCCGATCGTGATCTCGGTCATCCTGAGGGACGCGATGAGTTGTCCGCCGAGATGCGCAACGAGACAATACCGGGAAAGATGGCCCTTGCCCTCACGCACCCGATACGCCGACCGCGCAAACCGTCCAGGCCCAAAAACGCGCGCATGCAGCCGCGAAATTTCGGGAACGTCTTGCGGGATGGCTTTTCGGATAACGAGCGGAGAAGACATGGAGTTTTTAAGGTTCCGGCAGGCGAATGGCCGCCTTCTAGCACACTTCGAACGGCGCGCGACTCTCGACCGCTTGGCGAATGCGCGCGGTATCTTGCGGGGGCAGTCCCGGCGGCAAAGCGCCGAGGCCGAAAAATGACAGTTCCAATACACCCGGGGCGATGTCCCGCCGCCAGTGCCGCACGACGTAAAGGCCGGTCATTCCGTCCCGCTCCGGCATGATATCGCGATACATCCAGAAAAGCTCTGGCCGAGACGCAATGTGAATTCGATAGTCGTCCGTCAGAAGACGCTGCAGCGCATCCTCGAGCGCTTCCTGTTTGCGGACTTCGGTTCTCGGCAATCGCCAGCCGTTTCCCACGCCTGTTTCGACGAGAGCGATCCGGTCCTCGCCGTCGATCACGCACGCTTCGGCTGCCAGTGCGAAGCTCCGCGTCGCCCGCCAGTAAACCCTGAATCCGCTCGTGACGATCCTGCTGACGAACGCCATGGTCCTCGCCGAAATGCGTCCGCCGTGCCGACGCATTTGCTAATTACCACAGTGTGCTAGATTGCGTCTGCCCCGCCCCGGTTTCATCTCTCCAAAATGACAGAAACTTTTACGCTCGCGCACTTTTCCGATGTTCACATGTCTCCAATCATCGGATTTGGCTGGCGCTACTGGAATGCCAAGCGCGCGCTAGGCTATCTGAATTGGCAGCGCAAGCGCCGGCGCGTGCATGTCACCGCCGTCGCCGACCGTTTGATTGCGGACGCGCATGCTCTGAGGCCGGATCATATCGCGATCACCGGCGATCTCATAAACCTCGGGCTCCCCGCCGAGCACGAAGCCGCACTCGCTTGGTTGCGCAGTGTCGGTTCGCCCGCCAGCGTGACTGTGGTTCCGGGCAATCACGACATCTATTCGAGCATGCGCGGGGATCGCGGCGTGGCGCGCTGGGCAGCCTACATGGGCGGCGAGGAAGAGACGCTCGCCTTTCCGTTCGTGCGTCGCACGGGGCCGCTCGCTCTTGTCGGTTTGAATTCCGCCGTCGAAACGCCGCCCTTTTTCGCAAGCGGGTTGCTCGGATCGCACCAGCTCGAAATCGCACGGGAGCAACTTTTGCGGCTCGATGGAGAGGGCGCGATCCGCGTCGTGCTTATCCATCATCCGCCGCTCGCCGATATGACGTCGCCACGCCGCCGCCTGAACGATGCCGCGCATTTCGCGCATCTACTCGAACGCACGGGCGCTGAGCTTGTCCTCTACGGACATAACCATACGCCCGCTCTTGATTGGCTGCCGTCGCGTAAAAAACCAATTCCGCTGATCGGCGCCGCATCCGCGTCGGCAGGCGCGATCCACGGAGACGAACCGCTGGCGCGGTATAATCTTTTCACATTTTTCAAATGCTCATCAGGTCTCCGCATTCGTCACGTCGTGAGAGGATTGGAAACACCCGACGGTCCTGTCACAAAGCTCAGCGAGAATTTTCTCGACGCGGAACGCTAATTCAGACCGGCGGTTTCGTAGCGGCCAATTGACACGCGAGTACACGGTGCTCTGACATAATCGCGGACTGAAATCGCCGAATAAAAATTGCGAATGCACGCGGGCTGGGCAGCATGCCGCGAAAATGCAGCGCAACGGATTGTTTATTGCGCAATTCGTGACGATCTGTTGTGCGAACGCAGCGCATGTTTTTGAAATTGAAGCGTGTGAAAAGATCGGGCGTCGTGCCGCAGGTGCGATGACATTGGGCTGCCGCGAGCGTTAATGATAATCATCGCCGGTGCCGCTTTGCATTGAAGAGCGGCGCGTGCGGGGAGCAGCAGAATTTGCCGAAACTGGTTGACATCAATCTCGCCCTTCAAGGTGGCGGGGCTCATGGTGCCTTCACCTGGGGCGTTCTCGATCGTCTTCTCGAAGACGAGACGATGCGCTTCGGCTGGATCAGCGCGACGAGCGCCGGTGCCGTCAATGCCGTGGCGCTTGCGGCCGGACTCGCCGAAGGTTCGCGCGATAAGGCCCGCGAGAAAATGTACAAGATGTGGCAGGCGATTTACCAGGCGGGCGTTCCCGATCTCACGCGCCTCAATCCGTTTCTCAATGGTCTGGTGCGACCGTCGCAGCTGACGACGCATCTTGCGACGATGCTGTCGCCTTATGAATTCAATCCCCTCGGTTTCGATCCGCTCCGCCGCGTCATCGTGGATCACGTCGACTTTGATCTGGTGCGAACGAAATCGCCGGTTGAGCTTCTGATCGCTGCGACGCACGTCGCGACCGGCCGCGCGCGCCTCTTCCGTCATGACGAAATTACCATCGAAGCCGTCCTTGCCTCGGCGTGTCTGCCAGTCCTGCACCACGCCGTTGAAATCGAAGGCGCGGCCTATTGGGACGGCGGTTTTTCCGCCAATCCTGATCTCGTGACGCTGGCCAGCGAAAGCCCCGTCGGCGATACGCTGCTGGTGATGGTCGCGCCGCGCGTCAACACCAAGCTGCCGACGACGGCGCGCGATATTTCGAACCACGCCAACCGCCTGACGTTCAATGCGCCGCTGCTGCGCGACATTGAGGTGATTACATCCGTGCGTGAGGCGTGCTCCGGAGCACTGCTGACGAAAGGCCGCTTGGCGCCGCTCGGCCGTCACCGCTTCCATCTGATCGACGGCGGCCCGGTCACAGGCACACTCAATCCCGAGACGTCGCTGAAGCCCGATTGGGATATGATTACCTACTTGCATGGCGCGGGCCGCGATCACGCCGACAAATGGCTCGCCGTGGCGCGTTCGGCCGTCGGGCGTCTCGAGACGATCGACCTCGCGAAGTACTTTTTTCCAGCCGTCGACGAAGGCGTCTCGTTCCGTCCGGCGTCATTGTTGAAGCGGACAACGCCGAAGCGCCGTGCCGCCGCTGTCAGGCGCGCGAAATAGTTCAAGCTGTCGACGTCGTCGAATGATGGGCGCTAGCCAACCGATAGCTCACCGACAACGCCGCTAGCTGACGAGCCGCGCGTATCCCTCGGTGACGGTCTCATCTAGAAGACGCTTATATTCGGCGTAAATACGGGTCTTGGGCGTGATCTCCCCGAAAGCATCGCCGTCGAAATTGTCCCGGCGCGCATAGAGGATCGCCGTCGCGACGGGGATCAGCGTTGCGCGTTGTTTATTGATCGTCGTGATGATGCCGCGCATTTCGCCCGCGCGATCGAGCTGCGAAACGACGATCATCCGCATCGCGCCTTTCGTCAGGGACACGAGATGGATGAAGCTCGATGACGCCGGAATATAGAGCCGCCCGCGATGGGCGTAGGGTTCATCCGGACGGTCGCGTTCCTGGAACAGAAGGCTCGGCCATTCCGCGTCCCAGGTGATGTCCGTGCGGTACGAGACGATCGTGTCCGGCAGAGAAAACGATCGCCGCAGCGTCAGATAGCTGCCGACATAATGATCGACGGCAACCTGCGCATAAGCGCCCATGTAGACGGGCGCGACGCCGCCGCCCTGAGGCTTGGTCGTCATTCCCCCGTTGTCGACGGCGACGGACTCTCCGTGCCACGCATCCCGCAGTCCGTGGAAATCAAGCCCCAGCACCATGCAGACGTCGAACAGCGTCTGATCGCGCACGGAACGCCCGCCGAGTAAATTCTGGATCGTTTTCTCATGGCAGTCGGACGCATCCGCAAGTTCCGCCTGAGTGAGCTTCTTCTCGACCATCGCCGTTTTGATCCGGTCGAGAGCTTCCGAACGCGTCGTGGCCGGACCGGGCGCGGGTTGTTTTTTCATGGATCACGCAAGCAGGGTGAGAGGGCTGAAATCAGTTGCGGAAAAATACCGATTTTTATCCCTCGATGGCAATCGGAAACCGGCATCAAAATTCCCATTCCGCGAGCTGCCGCCGCTTGGCTGCCGACGGGCTGATGTTTCTCCCCGGCAAACGGCATCTTCACGCCATCGCCACCGCTGGGGTGGCAACGAAGCGAACAAGGAGATGGGCACCGTGTCGGAGACATTCACATTGAGATTTGCGGCGACAATATCAGCGGCGGCACTCGGAGCGCTGGCGGTGCTGGCCGCCCAGGTGAGCCGCGCGAGCGCGCAGGAATTCGATTGCCGCAAGGCGGGTATGGCCTCCGAGCGCACCATCTGCCGGAGCGACGTCCTGGCAGCGCTCGACGAGAAGATGAGCGGCCTCTACGGCGAGCTGAAGCAATCCTATGGCCAGGGCAGCGACCGCGATCAGTTGAAGCGGTATCAGCGCCAGTTCCTCGCCGCGCGCAACGATTGCGGCCGCGACACCGAATGCATCAAAGGCGCTTATCTCGACCAGATCGGCGTGCTGGAAGCGCAGATCGAGCGCAACAATCGCCTGAGCGAGCGTTGACGGCGCGGCCCACTCCGTCGTTCCAGTTCAGGTTCAGTCGCGGCGCTAGTTCATCACCTCGAGGCGGACGTTGGTCAATCCGACGTCCGTCATCTTGAGGGTCTTGGCGGCCCCTTCCGAGAGGTCGATCACCCGGCCGGGTTTGAAGGGGCCTCGGTCGTTGATGCGGACGACGACGCTCTCACCCGTATCAACCCGCGTGACCTTCACCCGCGTACCGAAGGGCAGAGTGCGATGCGCCGCCGTCATGCCCGAAGGATCGAACCGCTCTCCGGTCGCCGTCTTCACGCCGGCGCTGATGCCGTAAAACGATGCGAGCCCCGTCGTTGCGTGCGCGCTTTTTTCAGGGACGGGACCGTGCAGGCCATAGGGGTGTGAAACGGCCGAAGGATCGAGGGTCGCGGTGGCCTTGACCTTCGGAACTGCGACAGTGACCGATATCGTCGGGCGCCACGCGACGATGTCCGGCTTATGGACCGTGATCTTGGCAGCCCACGGCCCCATTTGCAGGGCCTTGCCTGCGGGCGTTGCGAGGCCGTCGCTAAGCGACTCCGCCGAAAGAGGCGCCGCCGCCGCGGCAGTCGCCAGATTCAAGGCAAATACAAAGCCAACTCGAGCGCATCGATGCACGCACATTCCCCCCGGAACCACGCCGAATCCTATCGATTATGCTGATTCGCAGGGCGAAAAAACGTCGAAGGCGCCTGGGTCCCCAGACGCCGTCGTCAAAGTGCTTCGGGAAAAGTGGAAACCGGTTTTCCCGTCAGAAGCACGACAAACAAAAACCTAGAGCCGATCCGCGATTCAACTGAAAGCGGAAAGGCTCTAGGCCGGATGGGTGAATAAGGCTCAGCTGCGGCCGAGAACTTCGAGCGAAACCGCTGCCACGCCTTGGCCGGTCATGCTGATCGCCTGGGCGGCGGCGCGCGACAGGTCGATAATGCGGCCGCCGATGAACGGTCCACGATCGTTGATCGTGACGACGACCGAGCGGCCGTTCGTGCGGTTCGTAACGCGGACGCGCGTGCCGAAAGGTAGCGAGCGATGCGCAGCCGTGAGCGCGCCGGGGTTAAACCGGACGCCGGAGGCTGTCATCTGGCCTTGCCAGTAGTAGGAAGCCATCCCGCTGTAGGCGCCACGACCGGCGGCCGGAGCCGCATGGGCAACGCGATGCTTGCGCGCCGGAGCCGAAGCATAGTGACGGCGAACGACCCGATTGCGCGAGGCGTAGCGCGAATGCTTGACCCCACGGCGCGGAGCATAAGCTTGACGCGAATGCGAGGCCCGATGGGAAACCCGCGACTTGACGGCCTTATGAGAGGCCGACTTACCGCAAACATAGGATGACCCGCGGCAATTCCAGGCAGCGTCGGCCGGAACAGCGCTGGCGGCCATCCCCACAATACCAAATGCGGCAACAGCGATTAACGAACGCATTAGTGCACTCCTTGTTAAAAGGAGCAGCAGCGCTTCCGGGTCGAATTGAGCGATTTCCCCCGCCTGCGGCCGCAAAAAGGGCTGCAGGACAACCGCCACCGTGGCGGCACCGTCGTTAATGTTGGGAGAAGTGGCTCGTAAAATTGAAATTCCCTGAAAGACCCGTAACCCGAACTCCAGAACCCAGTTCGAACTGCTACCCGAGATGACTGGGGAAACCCCCCGTCCTGGCGGGGCACAACCAGCATCGGAAGCAGGGGCGGTCAACCCACGGCTTCCATCACATTTTAACCATATTATTTAAGGTTTTGAAAAACATGAGTGTTTCTGGGTGCATCTTTGAGTTGCGTGACGTCTGGCCGCAGCCAGCAACGTACTCGGATGGTTAATAGCTCCGGCGGAAACATTCCTTTTCCAGTCAATCGACTACCGCACTGCAGCAGGATTTTTCATCCGGGTACGTCGTAATTGATGAAATAGCGACGCTCCGTGAAAATCCCGGGGCAACGTTACCGCCCGCATACGTATCGGGGAGATCGCGCAACGGCCGGCTGGCTCAAAGCCAGCCCTTCTTCCGGAAATAGAGAAACGGCACCAGACCCGACACGAACATCAGGATAAGCGCCAGCGGATAGCCCCACGACTCCGCAAGCTCCGGCATATACTTGAAGTTCATCCCGTAGATAGACGCGACGAGCGTCGGCGGCATCAGCATGACGGCCATCACCGAGAACAGCTTGATGATCTGGTTCTGCTCGGTGGAAATCATTCCCAGCGTCGCATCGAGCAGGAAGCTTGTCCGCGACGAAAGAAAGCGCAGGCTTTCCATCAACGACGTGATGTCGTGGTTAGCGGATTCGATCCGCGCCATGATGCGCTTGTCGTCTTTGCGCTCGCGCACGGCGTTAGCGAAGTAGAGCAGGAGCCGGTGGATCGACATCGCGCTTTCCTGCGCTCTTGCGGTGACGTCGCCTTCCTTTCCGACGGTCTTCAACAGCAAGTCGAGCCGCCGGTCGCGCGAATGCTGGGCGCCGTTCTGCCCGAATACGAGCGGCGCCATCCGTTCGACCTGATCTTGAACCCGCTCGATGAGATCCGCTTCGCGTTCGATGAGCATTTCGGTGAGGCCGATCATGATGCCCGGACCGCTCACGCACGCCGGATCGCCCTTGGCGGCGCGGGCGACGTACAGCGGAAAGGCTCGGGGCTCGGCATAGCGCACCGTCACAAGGCGCGTGCCTGCCAATATGAACGTAATGACCGCCGTCAGCGGCACATCCTGCGTGCTGTTATGCACGATGATGGACGTCATGTAGTACGCGCCGTTTTCGGTATAGAACCGGTTCGACGCCTCGATCTCGCGCATTTCCGAGCGTGTCGGAACCTCGATGCCGAGGGCCTGCTCAATGATCTTGTCCTCATCCTCCACCGGATTGAGGAGATCGATCCAGACCCCGCCGCTCGACAGGTTGCCGATTTCCGGGCGCGCAACCAGCTTGCCGCCGACTGCGTCGTACACAGTTATCATCGGGATACCTCTGTAAAATCGATCGTTTGCGGCTATCTGAAAGGGATGCGCCAGAGGCGTTCTATGCCGCGTCTGCCCGGCGAGACCAATTTCATGGCGGCCGCGGCAAGGCAAGCCTGCTAAACTGAAAAAACACGATTTGACAGCACGGTGCATCGCGCGGCAACGGAGCGAGGATTGACGATGGCGAAAGAACACTCGGCAGCGCTGGCTCTGCTGGCCGCGGGGATGGCTGTCACAATGGCGCAACCTGCCGAAGCGAAAATCAAGTGCTCGGAAGGCTACCAGCTCGTCAATGGGGCGATGCTGTCGACTCCGTATTGCCGTGACAATTACGTGGCGGCCGTTGCGCGCCAGTATGGGATGAACGCTCCGGACGCCAAAGTCCGCAACAATCCGAATTTCAAGCGCGAGATTTGCCGCTGGATCGGGCACGACATCCGCGTCAAGGACTCATGCGAAGAGGTCGAGCCCAGCGGCCGCAGCCGCTTCTGAAATCGGTCACCGGAAACACGATCGCCAGAGGAACGACCGCCAGAAACACGAATGACGTTCGCTTGAACCGCAAACGCCATTCTGGAAACTGATCTGGTGCGTGGAGCGCTCGGCGACTAGCTGAGGTCGGGAGTGACTTCGCTGCTGTCCTTGGCGCGCCGCACGCTGCCGTCGAACTGCGCGCCCTCGTCGATCGAGAGCGTCTGTTTGACGATATCGCCCTCGACCCGCGACGTTGCGTTGAGATTGACCGACGATCCCTTCAAAGCGCCGCTGACTTCGCCTTGAATGATGATCGTGCGCGCGGTGATCGTGCCGACGACGCTGCCCGTGTCGCCGACGGTGACCGACTCGCCGTGAACGTCGCCCTGGATATGGCCCGCGATCAGCAGCGAACCCTTCGTCTTGATGACGAGCTGCTGCCCAGCGATGGTGATGTCCTGTCCGAGCACGGACGTCGGAGCGTCGACCGCCGGTGTCGAATGATGCTGCGTCGCCCCAAAGAGCGGGGGCGCCGACGTCTTGATCGGCGAAATCGGCTGCGGCGTGATGGATTTGATCGGTTCGACGGAACGCGGATCAGGCGTCGATACGCGGTTGAACATTACTTACCCCCTAAGATGACATCGGTTGTCGCCAGCCCCGCGACGACCGTTACACCACCGCACTTTGAGCACATTATGGCCAAGCACAAAAGTTCTCCGGCAAATTTCCAAGCCTGAAGACATCTCCGGCGCAGCCCGAAATTAGCAAAAAAGCATGCGTGGATGAAAGCTGTGAAGAACCTAACGCCGCTTTCCATAAAATTGATGACGAGGCGACTACGCCCCAGCAGGCTCGTCGGAAGTGAGCACCAAAGGCGCCGCCGGAATAGCCTTAAGCATTGCCGACACCGCGCTACGGATAATTCCCCAAAGATCAATTGCCTCATCAACAGTGAGGACATCTTCGGGATGGACCAGTGTATTTCGGTGCAAGTCTTTTATTTGCCGGAGCGTTGCACGGACCTTTTCATCCCCCGCTTTCATGTCATCAAGCTTGGCCAAATAACTTCCCAGATTCCGATTTCGCGGTTTTGCCGCTTTGGACGTCACAGCATCCCAATAACGCAAGAGAACGGCCTCGTTTGCACGAAGAAGATGGAAACCCGCCGCTGTCCCTAGTTCGAAAGCTAAACATCGACCCGCTTCTTGGACATCTCGTACCGCTTCAGGAACTTTATCGGCGAAGCCACCTGGGAAAAGAACGTCGCCCCGCGTAATTAAATCAATCGTATCGTAGCCACCCTTCTTCGAAACGAAATACGCGTCTGCTGCACGCAGCTCTGCCTTCAAAACTGGTTCAAAGTTATCGAGCGCGTTGATAACGCTGTAGACGTCAAAGAAATCCATCTTTCGCGCGGGGTCAGGATGAGTAGTCAGCTTTTTGATCGCCTCATAGAGGACATTGCCGTCTGCGAATGCTCCTCTCAACGCTTGAAAATAGATCGCCTTGGGATGGAAAAGCCCCTCAAGCTGATCCTCAGCCTCTGACAATGCAAATCGTGCCGAGCTGATAGGCTTCCCTTCACTCATAGCCTCCCTCAGCAGGTGGAACGCAAGTCCGATGTCATACGGATACGCCAGCGATATTCTGATCATGGTGCCCCCGCACATAGTTGCGGGATGACGCTGAAACTCTCTTGAGTTCGCACCCGCTAGCTTGTTGTGTATAAGCTAGCTCCAAAATTTGGAGTTGGGGAAGTACAATATCCCGCCGCCGTCTTGGCGCCTATCTCCAAAGATCGACGAAGGGCGCCACGACCCGAGTGCCGCGCCGCCCTTTGTAGACGTGCACGAACGGCGCATCGACGACGGTCCGCCCGCCGCTTTCGACGCGCGCGAACGGTGCGTCGACAACACGTCCGCGATAATAGCGGCGGTGATAGCGGCGGGAGCGGTAACCGACGTCATGAACAATGCTGACAGAGGAAGCGGCGCCGCTTGCAGCTGCCAAGCCGGCGCCCGGAGCAGCCGTCGCGTCCGATAGCCCGCTCAAGCCTGTCAAAATCAATGCAGTGCCCGCGATCAGCGCCGCAGGACTGAAAAACGCCGTCATGAGAAGCTATCTCCGTTGTGCTTTCTATGACGCTGAAATTAGGCGCGGAATTTGATGCCAGCAACCGCAGCTGCACCGAATGCCGACTCGTGCGACACTTGTACTGAGTGCCGAGCTAACCGATGCTCCATTTCGAGCGATATCGGGGAATTGCGGCAGGGAAAACGGGCTGTTTCGCGTGACGGCTTTGCTAGATCGAATGTCGGACCAACGGGGAGAACGGCAATGGCAATGCACTGGTTAGTGCGGGGTTGTGTGTTCGCATTGCTGAGCGGCGTCTCGGTCGCGGCATCGGCTGAAGACGCATGCCCGAAAGCCGGAACGCTGGGCGTCTCGCGCACGGTTGAAATCGACACCACCGGCGGCCCGGGCTTCGGCATGGAGCACTACAAGGCCTACGACTTCCTGCAAGACAAAGAGGTCGTACTGACCTTCGACGACGGCCCGCAGAAGTACTCCACCGAAGCCGTCTTGAAGGCGCTCGCCGACGAGTGCGTGAAGGCGACGTTCTTCTCGATCGGCAAGATGGCGCTGGGTTACCCTGAAATCATTCGCGAGGTTTCCAAGGCCGGTCACACCGTCGGAACGCACACCTGGAGCCACAAGGCCATCGCCAAGGCAAAAACCTTCGAGGAGGGCAGGGCCGAGATCGAGCGCGGCATCAGCGGCGTCCACCGTGCCGTCGGCGGACCGATCGCACCATTTTTCCGTTTCCCGACGCTCGTCGATACGCCGGAAGCCGTCGCCTATCTCGGCAAACGCAACATTGCGATGTTTTCGACCGACATCGACAGTATCGACTACAAGCCGCAGACCGTTGACCATCTCGTCAAGTCGGTCATCGCGAAACTCGACAAGCGCGGCAAGGGCATCATCTTGATGCACGACATTCACAAGCGCACGGCGCAGGCTCTGCCCCTTCTCCTCGCGCAGATGAAGGCCAAGGGTTACAAGATCGTGCATCTGACGGCGAAGGCTCCGGTCGTAACGCTCGCCGAATTCGACGAGACGATCGAAAAAGAGGCGAAGGGGCTGCCGCAGGTCGGCGCCGAACGGCCGATGTCGAGCGTCGTCAAGACCGTTGGCGCAACGTCGCCGCCCGATGACGCCGCGAGCGGTGCAAGCGAGCCTGAGGGAATGCCTGCTCCACCCGTGGAAGACAGCGCGCACGCTCCGCTTCCGGCCTTTCCGGCGGCATCCTCGCCCGCGGAGAAATCCGCATCTCCGGAAGCGTCCCCGCCGTCCAGCACAACTTCAGCTCCCGGCAAGCAATCGTCCAACGAACCGCCGAGCGCATCTTCCTCTGCCGGCACACAGGCCGCGCAAACAACGCAGCCAACCGCGGCGCCGGTTGCGTCTTCCGGAACTGCAGCGGCGTCGCCGCCGTCGATGACCACCGCGTCCGTCGTGCGCACGGTTTCAGGCAATGGCGAAGCAGAGCCGGCCGCCGCAACGGAACCCCCGGCCAAGGATGCCGCGCCCGCAGCGCCGCACAAATCTCTGATGGAGCGCGCCAAGGAGACGTGGAAGCTCTGGTTCGGCGAATAGCAGCAAGGGCCAGCGCGCAATAACGCCGTGCACGTATGGAAGCGACGCGCATAAGCTAGCGTCGCGACGAAAAAGAAATGGGTGGCAGATAATGCCACCCATTTCTTTTTGGCCGCCCTGTAGGTCCCCCCGGACCCGCCGCAAGCCAAGCTGGTATTGGGCGTATCAATGCAGCGAGATTAGAACCTGCGCATCGTTACGGCATGTGTGGGCGTCTTGCTCCCCCCCAGCCGGTCCCCCGATCGGCTGTCCCACGAGCAGGACGTTAAGTCAGCAAGAGAGGGTCTTCCACAGAAAAACGAATCACGTCTCACTGATTCGATATTGCTGTGGTGTTTTGGTTACAACAAAACAGCTGGAGACAATCGAAGTCACAAACCTCTCGCAAATGAAAAGGGCCGCTTTTGACAGCGGCCCCCGTGAGATCATTCGTCATGAAAGCGGAGTGCGATGTCCGCGCTCGTCGTATCAGGCACACCCCGGGAGATTTCCGGATGCAAGTCTGAGCGACCACGACATCGACCGCCTCAAGATCCCACAAGACATCGGATCACCTCCTCTCGATTGTTGCTGATGGAGGAAGACTCGCACTGTTCGCGAGCTTTGAAAAGGGCGCACGCGGCGCTCAATTATTTTCCGCAGCTCGGGTACGGTTCTTTTTCTCCGGCGACGATAGGGCAGATCCGGAAAGGCACCATCTGCTTCAACCGGTTTTTCCATTTGCTTTCGTCGATCGTCAGGTTTTCGGCGTTCGCTGGCGCGCGCTCCGCCCACTGGATCGTATAGATGGCTTCGCTGGCCTTGATCGCAATCGTCAGCGCTGTTTCGCTATGCTTATCCGGCTCGACCTTCCCGCAGCTCGTAACCGCGACGAACGCGTCCTGTCCGTCGATTTTCGTCGGACCCAGCGGCTTCACTGAAAAGGTGTCGGGGCAGAGCTTTTGAATGCTGCTCGAAATGTTCGCGGCGATGAACTGCGCGTTCTTGGTCGGATCCTTGTCCACATCCTTGACGCCGGTGATGCTGATGAGCTGCGTCCAGTTGCTAGGGTTCTCACCTTTCAGCGCGGCAGCGCGAAAATATCGGCCGCCGTCGGATTGTTCCTTCTGCATCGCGAACCCATCCGGCAGCGTGAAACCGACCAGATGCCCGAGGACCGGCGCGATGATCGACGATGAGGGCGTTTCCGCCGTCGCGGCCGATCCGGCCAATCCATAAAATACAGCGAGCAGGGCAGAGGCAGTTCGCGTTCGCATATCGAAAACCTTCATTGTCGAGCGTCGTCGGATAGGAGTGTGATGCGTCAAAAACATGGTCGGCCGGATCTGCCCGCTGATCGTTATCCGAGGCGGCTGAGGACGAACACCGCGAGCAGCGCAGAGATGGCGAGGTCCGACCATAGCGCAAATCGCTCTTTGAGATTGCCACGACGAAGAACATGTCCGAGCCCGGCAAATCCGTAATATAATCCGCCGACGATGGCGGCAGGGACAACCCACGAGGGCTCGAAGAGGCTCGCAATCCCGAGCGTTCCCATCGCCAGATTTCCGAATCCAACTTCGCGGACGATAGCGTGTGCTGCGGGAGCATCGATCTCGAAGATCGATTTCGCGGTGAATTCCGGTCTCAGCGTCTGCATCAGTCCACCGGCAAGCAGGCGAACGCCGCACGCCCAGAAGACAAACCATTTCCCGACAAGCCACATGATATCGGCCCCGGAGGAATAGAGCGCCTCGACGACGACGGAGGCCGCCGGAAGAACCAGCAGTAAAAGAACGACGGCAATATAATACATGTCTGCACCGCATCGATATAGTCTAGCGCTTGTAGCACGATGACGAGGCGAGGCCAGCTTGCTGGAGGCCCTGATCGTGCCCAGGCTCAGTCGCGATGTGTTCGCATCTCCATGGCGCGCCCGAAGCCCGCAAGTAAGGTGCCGAGCGCGAACAGCGCAAGCACAATCACTTGCAGAATGTCTTCCACGCCTTCCTTCTCGATCATGTAATCGGAAATATTTGCATCCGCGGTCCGGTAGCGGTCGAGGTTCTTATCCCGCTCGGCTTCGGCTTCCTTGACCTTCTCCTCCGGCGCATTCGCCACTTGCAGCAGCGCGATCCGGTTATCGTGGATGGCTTTCAGCTGAACCTGCGCCGACTGCTGGATGCTGAAAGCCGCAAGCCGCCATTCGATCTCGCGCTTCAACGGATCGAGATAGAACATCTGGGTCGCGGTCGCGCCGAGTAGCAGGAAAATGCCGAATAATTCGCCGAACTGATAGACCCTGGCCCCATTTTTGATTCCCCGTTTTGGCGCATCTTCGAAGTCTTGATGAGATAAAACGGGATTTAAGGCTATGGCTCGTGAAATTGTAAGTGCTGTTCAGTCCGTTTGCCGACGGTGACCATCCCGTGGATCGCGCGGCAATGGCGCACGAGGTTCTCGTGAGCATCGACAAACTTTTTCAGCGGCGTCGCGATGTCGTAGAAATAGATGTTGGCGATGAAGCCGTAAATTCCGGCGTCGATAGTTGACGGCGCGGGTCCATGCACGAAGCCGATTTCGGGGATGAGGTGCGCGAGGACCTGAAGATCGGCCAGGCCGCGCGCCATCGCATCGTCGGGTTCGTAGCGGCCGATGCCTTGGAAATGATAGCGCTGGGCATTGAATTCCTTCGCGGCAATGAGGCTTTCTTCCGTCAGCTGCGGATGCTCGCGGAGCAGCGCGTCACGGAATTGCATCCAGTACAGCTCGTCCTTCCAGCGCGAATAGGACATCACCCAATAGAGATCGTCGAGCAGGCGGGTAACGAGAAGGTCGGTGTCGCGCTCTGCCGACGTCAGGGCGTCGTCGATGGTGACACCGTACTTGCGTTTGGCGTGCGCCATGATCGCGTTGCTGTCGCCGATCGTTTCACCGTCATCGACGATGTAGGGCAGTTGACCGCGCGGCGCGGAAGACGCGTCGAAGATGTGCTCGTGTTTGAAGGGTACGCCCGCGAGGCGCAGGAAGGCATAGACCTTCAGCCCATACCCGTTGTTATCGGCCACGCCGAATAGGGGCGGATAGGAATAGAGGGTGAGCATTTTACACGCCAATCAAGTGCTAGTTTCACGAATTCAACGTGCGCCGTTGTTTGCGAAGGAGTCACGCTGAGCATGCGCCTGTTTCAGAGATACCATTTTTTGAGCATTGCGACGAATATTGCGCATCGCATTTCAATTATCTCATAGTGCGCTATCGCTCTTCCGCACCTTCTCTGTTTCAACGTAAAGCTGCTCACCCATCTCTTTGAACTTCTCGCTCATCTCGGCCATGCCAAGTTCCTTGTCGTTCAGTGTTGCCGCATAGTCGCGCACGTCCTGCGTGATTTTCATCGAGCAGAACTTCGGCCCGCACATCGAGCAGAAATGCGCCACCTTGTGCGCGTCCTTCGGCAGCGTCTCGTCGTGGAACGCCGTCGCCGTGTCCGGGTCGAGCGACAGATTGAACTGATCCTGCCAGCGGAAGTCGAACCGAGCGCGAGAGAGCGCATCGTCGCGAAGCTGCGCCGCCGGATGTCCTTTGGCGAGATCGGCCGCATGCGCCGCGATCTTGTACGTGATGACGCCGGTCTTGACGTCGTCGCGGTTTGGCAGACCAAGGTGCTCCTTCGGCGTCACGTAGCAGAGCATCGACGTGCCGAACCAGCCGATCATCGCCGCGCCAATGCCGGACGTGATGTGATCGTAGCCGGGTGCGATGTCGGTCGTAAGCGGTCCGAGCGTATAGAACGGCGCTTCCCCGCAGGCTTTGAGCTGCTTCTCCATGTTGACCTTGATTTTGTGCATCGGCACGTGGCCGGGCCCTTCGATCATCACCTGGCAGCCTTTCGCCCAGGCGATCTTGGTCAGCTCTCCGAGCGTTTCGAGTTCCGCGAATTGCGCGCGGTCGTTGGCATCCGCGATTGAACCCGGACGCAAACCGTCGCCAAGCGAGAACGAAACGTCGTATTTGCGCATCAGATCGCAAATCTCGTCGAAGCGCTCGTAAAGGAAGCTTTCCTTGTGATGCGCGAGACACCACTTCGCCATGATCGAGCCGCCGCGCGAAACGATGCCCGTCACGCGATTTGCGGTGAGGGGAACGAAAGGAAGCCGCACGCCGGCATGGATCGTGAAGTAGTCGACGCCTTGCTCGCACTGCTCGATCAGCGTGTCGCGATAAAGCTCCCACGTCAGCTTGACCGGATCGCCGTCGCATTTTTCAAGCGCCTGATAGATCGGTACGGTCCCGATCGGCACCGGCGAATTGCGGATGATCCACTCGCGCGTCGTGTGGATATTGCGCCCTGTTGAAAGATCCATCACGGTGTCGGCGCCCCAGCGGATCGCCCACACCATTTTCTCGACTTCCTCTTCGACCGACGACGTGACGGCCGAGTTGCCAATGTTGGCGTTGATCTTCACGAGGAAGTTGCGGCCGATGATCATCGGCTCCAGTTCGCCGTGATTGATGTTCGCCGGAATGATCGCGCGTCCGCGCGCAATCTCGTCGCGCACGAACTCCGGCGTGATGTGGTCGGGGATTTCGGCACCAAAACTTTCGCCGTCTCCGATCGCATTCTTCGCCCGCGCCAAAGCTTCCGTGCGTCCGAGGTTCTCGCGATGTGCGACGAAGATCATCTCCTTCGTGATGATCCCCGCGCGCGCATATTCGAGCTGCGTGAGGAGACTCCCTCGCCCCGTTCTTTCAACGGGGAGAGAGTCAGGGTGAGGGGCGGCCCTAACGTCTTGCTCATCACCCCACCCCCGATCCATCCCCGTCGAGGGGAGGGGAGAAGAAGGGACGCTTTCGTCTGGCATTGCCCGTAGCGGCTGATGTACCGTCGAAAACACGCGCGCGGCGTGAGTATCGGAAACGTTGCCATTGTCTTCGGGCTTCACCGCACGCCCGTCATACGCTTCGACGCCCCCGCGCTCTTGGACCCATGCGTCGCGCAATCGCGGCAAGCCTTTCTCGACGTCGATCGCCGCCGTCGCATCCGTATATGGCCCCGAGGAATCGTAAACGCGGAACGGCGCTTCGCCGCTCGCCTCGCTCAGCACGATCTCGCGAAACGGAATGCGCAGGCTCGGCGCGTCCTCGGGCGCGGCATAGACTTTGCGCGAGCCCTGCACCGGACCGGTCGTGACCTTCGGCGTAACGATGTCGGAAGCGCGAGTGACTTTGTTCATGGCAGATTGCTCCTCTCGACACCGCCCTTGATAGGGAGTGTGCGCGAACGATGACGGCACGCGGCGACATGCGCGCGATGCGTTATCCGGAAAGGTGCGGAAGGGTGGCGTCGTGCCACCTCGATTTGTCCGTCCCTTCGCCGGCATGACCCGGATCAGGTTCTAAGGGTGCTCGCGCTCGTTACGCGATCTCAGCCGGACAACCGGCGCCCCTCGGAAACGATGCGATTGTGGCTCTATTGAATGGCGATGGCAAGTCGGGCTAACGGCCTAGATTCCGGAGGCAGGCACAGTCGAGAACCGCTCAATCGTGTCGCAATACGCGCCCTGACCCCTTACGTCATGGCGGCCAGCCGCCCCCGTTACGTCATGGCCGCGCAGGCGGCCATCCACATTCCTCATTGTGATCTGCCCTTAAACGATCACCCGCGCTCGAACGTTCTTCCTCAAGGGGGAATGCATCTGGAGAGGCTCCGAGCAGGCTCGATACGAGCGCCCCTGTCGACCCAGTCATGGATGGCCGCCTGCGCGGCCATGACGGAAATTAATGTTCCGGACGAGCGATAACCAAATCTGCGTAATGACCAAGTCGACGTGGCGATGAAATACACATGACGATCACATCGCCATGCGCGCCAACGCCGCTCACCCCTACGTCATGGCCGCGCAGGCGGCCATCCACGTCTCTCTCAACGGCGGCACTCGATGGCTCTCCGTCAAGCCGCCATCGCGTGCTTGGCGGCGTTGACCCAGCCTTTGATTTTCTCGATGTCCGGAGGGCGGCCTTCGCGCAGTACGCGCCTGCCTGCTGACGTCCCGGCGAACTTCAGCACATGCGCCGAAAGCGCGACCGGATCGGCCTCCGCGACCGCCTCCGCCGTGCGATATCCGGAGCCGACGAGAAGCTGCGCATGCGTGCCCCTGAGACCTGGAACATCGATCACCATCCGCGCCTGATCCTGCCAGTCCGTCAGCGTCTCGCTGTCGAAACGCGAGTCGTCGAGGTCTTCCGCCAGCGCCATCGGATCGCATTCGAGAAAATCTCCGACGGTATGCACGCCGATGGCCGCGAAGCTCTCCGCCATCTTCGGTCCGATGGAGGGCGCGGCCTCGAGATCGTCGCTTTCCAAGAGGTAAGAGCGACCAGCCGCGGTTCTCTCTTCCGGCACCCGAACCGGGATCGGGCGCGGATGCGGCGTCCGCGCGACGGCCTCCTGCATATCGGCCTGCACCGGCAAAGCGGGAGGATGCTCGGTGACGTCGGACGCGATGTGAGACGACTTCGCGACGGCAAGTTCGAGCGCCGTCGTATCGTGCGCGGGCGGCGCTTCGATCTGAGCCGCGATTGCAGGCGGCGTCTGCATCAGCGCAACGACCGCGCTGCCCGACACCTTTGCGGCGCGCGCCTCGCTGCGTTGCGCGAGCTGCGGCTCGAGCACTTCCGTGCGATGCAGATCGCGGATCGTCCGATCGTCTTCCGACAGCGAATTCTCCACCCGCCCCGTCGTTTTTAACTCGTCGTAGATCGCCGCGACGAGCTTGCGGTCTTCTTCGTTCGTCAGCCGCTTTTCGATGAACTTGCGGGGAATTTGCGTCATCGCCAGGAACGTTTCGGCGGTGAGCGTGACCTCGGGCGCCGCGACGCCGGCTTCCGAGATGGCCGCATCGAGTACGCGCCCGTAGCCCTTGGCCGCGTACATCAACAACTCGGCGACGATCGTGCGCGCGACATCGTCAAGCCCGTCTTCGGGCCTCACCGTACCTTTGTGAATGTCGTAATGCGCGATGAGCTTCTCGTAATAGCGGTGTGAGAACTCCGCGCCGTCGCACACGAATTCCTTCAGCCAATTGCCGCCCGTCGGAACGGGAACGTCGACGTTCGCGAACTGCCGTTCGCCGATCGCGCGCAGCGTATTGTAAGAGCGGTTGATGCTCCACTCGGCCGAGCGATGGATGGCGTTCTCGGCTTCTGTCTGCCCGGTGTGAAACGGCATGACCGGATCGGTGTAATAGTGGCTGAGCACGCCGGCCGCATAGGCGGCGTCCGGCCAGTTGCCCGCCTTAAGTTCGGCAACTGTCCGCCGATACCACTCGTCCGCCTTCTGCGGCGCACCGCCCCAATAATTCTCGGACACGTGCAGAACGTGATTCTTGAAATCCTTGAAGGTGACGTCCGGAGCTTTCGAACCTTCGAGAAAGCGCTCGACGTGTTTCAGGACGACCCGCGACCAAGCCTCCTTGTCCTTGCGTGGCATCGCGTCGAGGCCATCGAGCGCCAGCTTATGATGCGTTCCGTTGGCATGCGTGGCATAGACAATTCGAAAAAGTGCGGACATCTCTTGCCTCGGGGCTGGTCACGGGATCAGCCCCGATGTCTACGCGAGTCGCGCGCCATCCTCGATTGCAGCAGCGACACCCAAGCGCCTCATCAACGATTTTCGCTCTGCTGCCGCGCCTGTTTCGCGGCCGCGAGATCGATGATATCGGCGCTGAAGCCACGATCCCGGGCAATCCGGAGCGCCAGATCTGCGTGCCGCCCGAGCCGCGTGACGTTCGTCTCGCGAGCCAGAGCTGCATCCGAAAGCATGCGCGCCAGAACCTCGGGCGTAAGCCCGCACGCACGCCCAAGTGCCAGCGCTTCATCCCGCGCGATCGCGTGCGCCGCTTCGACGTAACCCATCAACGCCGCGACCGCGTGCGCGCTGCCGAGCGGCCCGGTACGCTCGACGTGACCGAGAAGCGAAAGCACTTTATCGGCGATTTCGACAGAGTCGGGATAGCCGCCGAGCATGATCCTGGCCCGGCCTTCGGAGGCCGCGTCCGGGCCGCCGATCAGCGCCGCATCGACGAGCGCCACGCCGCGCGTGCCGAGCAGTCCGAGAAGGGCCTGCAATTCGCGAGGCGTGCGCGCGCCGAGATCGACGACGACCGATCCCGGCTCCATCTCTGCGCCCATCCCCATTCGGTCTGGATTTCCGGTGAGGAGATTGCGCATGGCCTCCGTATCGTCGACCGCGACGAGAACGAGAGGGCATTCGAACGCAACGTCCGTCGGCGTCGAAGCGGGTTCTAGCCGTTGGCCGCGCGTAACGGCGGGCGATCCCGGCAATCCCGCATAGAGGACACGATAGCCGCACGCCGCGATACGCGCGGCAATCGCCGGACCGTAGTCGTCGTTGCCGATGACTCCGACCGGCGTGTCGCCATAAGCATAAGGTTGAGAGCTGGCCATTGTTCCTCCGGCTCTGGAGCGAGCTAACGCCCCTCGCGCCACCATGCGAGCGCGATCAAGGCCAGCAACGCCGAAAGCGCCGCGAACCCGGTGAACATCGGCGTCAGCTTGACGCCGCGCGTCAGGTAGGCCTGACGATCTTTGAGTCCGAGCCAGCCGGAACCGGCCATGACTTTTGCCGCCGACATCATCGAGATGCGCGGCACGTCGACGTCCGTCGCGGCTCCGCTTGCCGTTCGCGTCCAGAAAACGCCGCCGCCCGTTGCGTCCGCGATCGGCTTCATCTTGCTGTCCGTCGCCGTCACTTCGCTCATTTCACGCGGGTCTTCGACGCCGGCGTTGGCAACCGCTGTCAACTCGCCGGTCGAAGCCGAAGTCTCGGCTTTGTAGAGGCCCGGAAGTTTGACATCGATCGTCGAACGCCAGACACCGGGCTCGGCTGTCGCGCGTGTGAGCGTGACATCGGTCGTATCGCCGCCGGGGCCGAGTATTTTCACCGGCGAGATTGCGTCGTCCATCGAGCGCCGTTCGACCGTCAGTTTCAGTCCGCGCGCGGATGCGATGAGCCGCTCTTCCTCGAGGTCGGGCTCCTTCATGAGCCAATGCGATAGCCGGCGCAGGAGATCGGTATGCGGCCCGCCGCCATCGTAGCCGCGCGCCCACAGCCAAGCCTGATCGGACGTCAGCAGCGCAACGCGTCCCTTGCCCTTGCGGTCGAGAATGAGCAATGGCTTGTCCTCGGCGCCGGTCATCATGATGCGGCCGCGCTCGCCGTTGACCTCGGCTTGGCGGAACCAGCGTCCCCACGTCGGCTGCGGAGACCCGTCCGCGACTTTCGCCGAGTTCCAGCCCGGCAAACCTTGCGTCACCGGATGCTTCTGGCCTTCGGGCGTAACTTTGGCGCGGAACGGCATTTCGAGAACGCGACCAGTCGGAGCCGCAGGCAGCACCGACGACAGCGGCGTATGATAAATGCTGTAGGCGCTGGCGTAATCGTCACCCGCCGCGACCAGCAGCGCGCCGCCGTGCTCGTCGACGTAGCGCGCGATGTTGTCGTAGTAGAGCAGCTGCAGAATGCCCCGGTGCTCGTACCTGTCGAAGATGATCAGATCGAACTCGTTGATCTTTTCCGAAAAGAGTTCGCGCGTCGGGAACGCGATCAGCGACAGCTGATTGATCGGCGTTCCGTCCTGCTTCTCGGGCGGCCGCAAAATTGTGAAGTGCACGAGATCGACCGCCGCGTCGGATTTCAGAAGATTGCGCCACGTCCGTTCGCCCGGATGCGGCTCGCCGGAGACGAGAAGCACGCGAAGGTTTTCACGCACGCCCTCGGCCGCGACGACGGCGCGATTGTTGGCGGTCGTCAGCTCGCCCGGTGTCGGCGCCAGCTCGATCTCGACGATGTTCGTCCCCGTGTGCGGGATCGGCATGTCAACCGTGACCTTGCGGCCGATTTCGGTGCGAACCGTTTCGTCCGGCTGGCCTTCGCGGCGGACTTTCAGCGTCACGGCTCCGGAAGCTGAGGTCGGAGCTTTGCCGGTCTCGCGCACGGCAAGTTCGATGGGGCGCGATTGCCCGACGAGCCCGTATCGCGGCGCCTCGATGATCTCGATACGCCGGTCGAATTCATCCGGCTTGCCGGTCAGCAGCGTATGCACCGGCGCGTCGAAGCCGAGCGCCGCCGCCGACTTCGGCACGTCGTGCACCTGACCGTCGGAAACAAAAACGACGCCGGCGATGCGGTCGGGGGCCGTGTCGCTCAGCGCCGCGTTGAGGTCGGTGAACAGGTTCGTTCCCGGCGCCGTCTGCTCGCCTGGAACGCCCCCGGTCACCCACTTGATCTTGAGGTTCGGGATTCTCGCGAACTTTTTCTCGATGTCGCTGCGGATCGCTTCGAGCTGTTGCGACCGGTCGGCGAGTTTCTGGCTCGGGCTTTCGTCGAGCACGACGATGGCGACATTGTCGAGGCTCTCGCGCTGCTCTTCTTTCAGGATCGGATTGAGAAGCGCGCCGATCAGCGCCGCCAGCGCCGCGAGCCGTAGCAGCGCCCCGCGCGACCGCCGCATGAGAAGCGCTATGACGAGGCCAAGCGCCACCGCCGCCAGCGCAATCAGCACCAGATTGGGAACGAGCGGAGCGAATGTAATCGACCAGTTCAAATTCGGTCCTCTATTGCCCCAAGCGTTCGAGCAGCGCCGGCACGTGCACCTGGTCGGCTTTGTAGTTGCCTGTCAGCGCGTGCATGACAATGTTGATGCCGCCGCGAAACGCCATTTCCCGCTGCATCTCGCCGCCCGGAACCGTCGGGTAAATCGGCCGGCCGCGCTCGTCGAGCGCCCAGGCCGCCGCCAGATCGTTCGACGTGATCATGATCGATGTGACGCCGTCGGAAACGCGCGCCTTGTGCGTGTCGTTGTCGTTGTTCGGGATCGCCTCGACCCAGAGCTGCCCGCCGTCCCAGCGGCCGGGGAACGACCGCAGCAGATAGAACGACTTCGTGACGACATGATTTTCCGGAACCGGTTCGAGCGGCGGCACGTCGAGCTTGCTCAGCAGCCGCTGCAACGCAGATCCGCTTTTGCCCGCGAGCGGCAACGTGCTGCTGCCGCCCTGGCCATAGTCGCGCGTGTCGAAAATGATGAGGCCGCCTTCCTTCATGTAGGCGTCGATCTTGGCGATCACCGCGTCGGGAAGGGCTTCCGCAGTTTCAAGCACCGGCCAATACAGAACTGGATAGAAAGCAATCTCGTCCTTCTTGATATCGACGGGCTTCGGTTCGCCCGGCTCGACGGCTGTCCGCGTTTGCAGCACGCGTCCCAGTCCTTCGAGGCCCGCGCGGCTCGTTTCATCCGTCGTGCGATCGCCGCTGACGACGTAGCCGATCGTGACTTTGCTCGTCGCCTCGATGGCGGCTTTGTCGGCCGCCGAAAGGTTGCCTGAGCGGACGACCTGCGTGCTGTCCATCGGCGGGCGCGGCGCGAACGAGTCGAGCTGTTGAATGTCCGGTTGCCGGAAATCCTGCGGCGAGAAATCTTGTGCTCGGACGTTTTCCGGAAATGCCGTAGCCGCGAGCGCCGCCAGAGCAAGCACGGCAGCCGCGCCAGTACCGGGACGCGGACGGCGAGAGAACAGCCCGCCAAGTCCGCCCGCCTGCAAAACGAGAACCGCGAGAATGTCGGCAAACAGCAATCCGAGCGCGATGCCGAGCAGCGTCGGCTTCAGCGCCGTGCTCGCGCCGTTGTCGTAGGAGAGGCGGGTGACCGAGGCTGGAAGACCAGGAAACGGAATGAGCGTGCTTTTCGGCGTCAGCACGTTAAGCGCGCGCGGGCTCGCCGGTTGTCCGTAATAGCCCGGCGGATGCTCGACGCTCGGCGCGGTCTTTTCAAGTTCAGAGGCTTTGACGGGTTCCGCCGTCGGCGGTGGCGTGCGAAGCGCCCCGAACCCATCGAGCGTCCTGATCGGCGCGAGCACGTTGATGTCGTTCGTCTCGGTCGCGCTCACATTGGTATTCGCATCCGTCGCGGCGCTGTTGTGCGCCGCCGCCGCGCCGATCGTACCCATCGTCGAGAGACGGCGAAGCATGTCGACGAAAAGCCCCGACATGGGCAGGTTCGACCAGTCGGAATTCGCAGTGACGTGGAACAGCACGAGACGGCCGTTGCCGTGTTTGGCCGCGGTAACGAGCGGCGTCCCGTCCTTGAGCCGCGCCCAGATCTCGATCTCGGGTGTGAGCTCGGCCGGGTCGGCCAGCACCTGCCGGTTGATCGTCACATCTTTCGGAATGGCGAGACCGGCGAACGGACTGTTCTCGTCAAATCCCGCGAGCGGTTGCGGTGTCGACCATGAGAGCGCCCCGCCAAGCGAGCGGCCGCCGCTTCGGAGCGCGACGGGCAGCAGATCGTCGCCAGCCTTTTCGAGACGCGGACCGGCGAAGCGTACCAGAAGGCCGCCGCGCTGCACGAAGTCATCGACCTTCTTCGCCGTTTCGCCCGTCAGTGTGCCGATGTCCGCCAGCATCAGCACCGAGATGTTCTGCTTGAAGACGGCATCGAGCCCATCGGAAAGGTTGGCGTTCTTTGCGATCGCGAGATCGGCGTAAGGCTTCAACGCCTTCTCGATGTAGTAGAGCGGCGCCAGCAGCGGCTGCGCCTCCTCGCGGCTTTCGCCTGACAGAAGTCCGACGCGATGCCACTGCGTCGCCGCATCGATCAGGCTGACCGTTCCCGCCGAGCGCTCGCTCGCGATTTCAAGCCGCGCCACCTGATTGCGCAATTCGAGCGGCAACTCGAACACGACGGTCGTCGAGCGCTCGCCTGCCGCGAGTTTGAACGGCGCCTCGCCGAGCCGCTCGCTGCGCGCGGAATACGCATACACGCTGCCCGCGCGCGCCGGACCGCCCGGCGATAAAACGGTCGCCTCAAGCTTTCCCTTTTCGCCGAGGTGCGCCGCAAGTCCGAGCGCTTCGCGACCCTGCGCCTCGTCGAGCACGGCAAACGTGCCGTTGCCCGCCATGTCGGCAAGTTTCTCGGCGACCCCAGCGACATCCGACTTGTGATCGATGCCGTCTTGCAGCCAGACGATGCTCGGATTTTTGACGCCCGCTTCATCGAGCGCCTTTTGAAGCGCGTCGGTGGCCGCGCCGCGATCGGGCGCGAAGGGCTCCGGCACCAGCGCCGCAGCCGTGCTTCGTGCTTCCGCCGGAGATTGAATTTTGAGAACCGGCAGTCGCGTGGCCGCCGCCGTTCCCGCAACGATCACCGGGCGTCCTTTGCTCTCCGCCTCTCCGATGATGCGATCGATCATCGCGATGCGGTCCGGCCAACGCGATGCCGACGACCAGCCGTTGTCGACGAATACCACCACGGGCCCTTCGCCCGACAGCGCCGCGTCGCGCGACGGATTGAGAATGGGTTCCGCCAGCGCCAGGATGACGAGCGTCGCCGCGATCAGCCGGATGAGCGTCAGCCACCACGGAGTCTTTTCCGCGGTCTTCTCGTCATTATCGAGCCCGACGAGAATGCGCGTCGGCGGAAACTGAATTTGCGTCGGGCGCGGTGGCACGGCGCGCAACAGCCAATAGATGATCGGCAGCGTCACGAGCGCCGCCAGCAGCCAGGGATTGAGAAACGCCAGCGGACCGAAGCTCATGGCGCACGCTCCGTCGCATCCGAGCTTCCCGCCATCCACTTATAGCCGCTTGTTGAACCCTGGAGCCGCATCAGCAGCGACAGCAGCGGTTCCGACGCGGGCCTGTCGGTGTGATGCGTCAGGAACGACCAGCCGAACCGCTTCGCCATCTCGGTAAGCTCGGCGCGATGCGCTTCGAAACGCGCACGATATTTCGGCCGCAGTGCTTCGACGCGATCCGCCACCCATCGTTCGCCGCCGGACGGGCTCAGGAATTCCGTGCGCCCGTGATAGGGCAGCGTCTCTTCCGCCGGATCGAGCACTTGCACCATATGCCCGGCAACGCCGTTGCCTGCGAAACCTTCGAGCCGTTCGCGGATGACGTGCGGCGGTGACAGGAAATCGCTGAAAAGAATGAGCCCCGAAAACCGGCTGAGCGAAGCCTTTGGCGGCAGGCCGGTGTTCATCGCTTCGGAACGGCTGTGTCCGGCAATCGTCTCGGCGATGCGCGTCGCGGCATTACGGCTCGCGGTTGGCGACGTCTGCGCCAGAAGCGCGACGCGTTCGCCGCCACGCACCAAAAGTTCGGCCGCCGCCAGCGTCAGCACCAGCACGCGGTCGCGTTTTGAAACCGGCGCGATGTGGCTCTGAAAATTCATCGACGGAGAAATGTCGGGCCAGAGATGCAGCGTATGCGCCGCCTCCCATTCGCGCTCGCGGATATACAAGTGATCGGAACTCGCGGAGCGCCGCCAGTCGACGAGCGTCGCGTTTTCGCCCGGCTGGTATTGCCGGAATTGCCAGAACGTCTCGCCGGGGCCTGCGCGTCGCCGTCCGTGAATACCCTGCGCAACGGTCGACGCGATGCGGTCCGCCTCCATCAGCAACTCCGGCATGCGATCGACGAGATCGACCGCCTCGCGTTCGAGCGCCAGAACCTGCCGGCTCTCAGTGGTGATGCCGGAACCTTGCGCGCGGGCGCCCGCCATTCGCGATTACTCCACCGACGCCGCGAGGCGCGCGATGATGTGATTGAGATCTTCGCCCTCGGCGCGCGCCGCAAACGTCAGCGCCATGCGGTGCTTCAGGATCGGCTCGGCGAGTTGGATGACGTCGTCGACCGACGGCGCCAGGCGTCCGTCGATCAATGCCTTGGCGCGTACCGCAAGCATCAACGCCTGGCTGGCGCGCGGGCCAGGGCCCCAGGCGACGAAGCGATCGGTCTCAGCGTTCTCGCCCGTTCCCGGGCGCGCCGAGCGCACGAGCTTCAGGATCGCTTCGACGACCTTGTCGGGAACCGGGATCTGGCGGACGAGCCGCTGCGTCGCCATCAGGTCCTGCGCCGAGATCACCGCTTCGACTTTCGCGGTATCGGTGCCGGTCGTTGCGTAGAGCATGCGCCGCTCGGCGTTGAGATCGGGATATCCGACGTCAATTTGCAGGAGGAACCGATCGAGCTGCGCTTCGGGCAGCGGATATGTGCCTTCCTGTTCCAGCGGGTTCTGCGTCGCGAGCACATGGAACGGCGCGGGCGTGTCGTGCCGTTGCCCGGCGACGGTGACGTGATGTTCCTGCATCGCCTGCAGGAGCGCCGACTGCGTCTTCGGCGAAGCGCGGTTGATCTCGTCCGCCATCAGCAGCTGCGTAAAGATCGGCCCCTTGATGAAGCGGAACGAACGCCCGCGGCCCGGCTCATCGTCGAGCACTTCCGAGCCGATGATATCCGACGGCATGAGATCGGGCGTGAACTGGATGCGCTTGGCTTCAAGCCCGAGCACTTTGCCGAGCGTTTCGACGAGCAGCGTTTTCGCGAGACCCGGCACGCCGATCAGCAGCGCGTGTCCACCCGACAAAATCGTGATCAACGTCCGCTCGATGACCTGATCCTGACCGAAGATGACTGCGGCGGCGGCCTTGTGGGCGCGCTGCACGCGTTCGGCCGCCGCTTCGAGCCGTGGCACGATATCGGTGTGGGTCTCGACGACGTTGCTCATGGAATGAATGGCCTCGCTGGGCAGGTTTCGCGCAGATTTCGCATAGGGAAACGAAGGGCCGAGCTATGGCGTTCCCGGCAGCGCCTGAGCCTAGACGATCCCGCCGGGTCCTCCTAGGGTCAAGTGAATGTTACGTTAGGATAAGATAGCAATTCGCCGTCCCGAAGCCTTGCGACAGATGCCGGATAAATCTCATGAATTTGCCGCCATGAAAGAAACGTCCGCATCTTCCTCCACCGCATTGGATGCGTTGCTGCGCGCCGCGAAGGAAAGCGGCGAGGCAGGTGCGCGCCCGGTCGACAAATGGAACCCGCCGTACTGCGGTAGCATCGGCATGAGCATTCGGCGCGATGGCGTATGGCTTTACCAGGGCAGCCCGATTGGACGCATCGCGCTGGCCAAACTCTTCGCAAGCATTCTGAGAAAGGACGCCGACGGCAAGACCTACCTCGTGACGCCGGCCGAGAAGGTCGATGTCGACATCGACGATGCGCCGTTCCTTGCTGTCGAGATGGTGGTGTCGGGTGAAGGCCGCGATCAGGCGCTGACCTTCCGCACCAATGTCGACGATGTGGTGACCGTCGACGCGACTCATCCCCTTCGCTTCGCAGTGAGCGAGCCCGATGGCGGCCTCAAACCTTATGTGCTCGTGCGCGGCCGCCTCGAAGCGCTCTGCACGCGCGCCGTCTACATGGAACTGGTCTCGCTCGCCGTGGCGAAGAACGCGGACGGTGATGAAATCGGCCTATGGAGCGGCGGCGTGTGGTGGGCGCTCACCGCAAGCGTTTGATGCGCGGGCAACGGATGGCCGCAGCGCTTCGTCAACCAGGCAAGATTACTTCGTTTTCGCAGCTTTGACGCGTTTTGCGGCCGACGTTTCTTTCTTTTTCGCCGGCGGTTCGGCTGCTTCTCGCGCTAGCCGCTCGGCGCGCAGGCGCTCTGTCTTGGCCCGAACAGCGAGCCGCTGGGCTTCGTAATCCTTCATGGCCTGGGACGCTTCTTGTGCCCTGCGCAATTTAACGGCGGCGGCACTCGGTGCGGACTTAGGGGGTGACGCCATGGCAACAGCTCCTTCGATCTCGAAAACAAGCAAAACCCGCGACTGGCAGAGCAGGCGCGGGTTTCATTGATATAGCCATTGCCCCAATCCTCGCGAACCGGGGCTGAGGCTCCGACATCTGGACTTATACGGCCCGAAGATTGTCGGCCGAAGACTTACCGCTACGGCGATCGGCCACGATATCGAAGGACACTTTCTGACCTTCGTTGAGACCATTCAGCCCGGCCCGCTCGACTGCGCTGATGTGCACGAACACATCATTGCCGCCCTCATCCGGCTGGATGAAGCCAAAGCCCTTTTGGCTGTTGAACCATTTCACGGTTCCTGTCTGCATAAATAAAAATCCTTGTCTAAACATGCGCTCTACCCCGGCGAAATGCCGGGATAAACGGTCGAGATTTTTTTGGAAGTCCGTATCAGGCGCGCACTTCGCAGCGAGGCCAAAGTCGTTCCAGCGAAGCTCGATCACCCCTACTATGGAAAAAAACACCTTCGGTTGCAAGCCTAAGATGCGTGAAATCGCCGAATTAGCTGCTTTTCGGGCAGGCGCAGGCGTGCCCGTGCCTGAAAAACCGGCACACGATCAGGGACCAAGCTCAAATCTGCCGAAACGGCCTAATCCCCCGCCGCGACGGACAATTCTTTCGCCAGCGCTGCGCCGGGCGTGAATTCCGGGCTCGTCCGCTTCAGCCAATCGGCGATTTCCGCGAGTCGAGCGTTCGAGATGCCTTCGCCTTGTTTCCCGACGCGCGTTACGAAAAAGCCGTCGCCATTACGTGCGCCAATCCATTTCGAATCGTCTTCGGCCACGTATTTCAGGAACGACGACGGCTTCGCTGCACTCCCATCGCCGATGGCAAACGATGCCTCGGCCTTGTCCCACGTGACGTTCTGGCAGTTGCCGTCCCAGCCGAGCAATTTCAACGAATCCTGCGCCGCGCCCGTGGCTTTTCCGAACAGCGCAACCTTGAAATCGTCACCGAGCCAGCGGACGGTGACATGATTGCCGTCGCAGGCTTTGAGGTGCAATTTGTTGTCTTCGAACGCTTGCGGATTAGCAAACGACGGCGAGACGCCGAGTGCTGCCAGGACCAGGGAAGCCCCGCACGATAAAATGCGCATATCGGTGATCTCCGTCTTGAGTTCGCGCGATGATGGCTGGCCATCTGAGATGAGCAAGGTGTTTTGAGGTAGAATATTGAAAACTAACGTAAATGTGATCCTTCGTGTTCGTCTTCGCTGAGAACTGGGACTGAGGTTGCCGGACGGAAACCCGTTGCGATCTGCAGGATGTGAACTGATTGGGCTTAATCGGCGTTGAGGCTCCATGACCGGCTGGATTGGTAGTCTGCATTCCCTCGCTCTTGCTTCCCGAAAAATGCCGGTGGCGATCCGCTATCTGATTACCGCATCGGCCGTCCTTGTCTTGATGTGGGCATGGATGCACACGGACGCGAATACGCAGCGCTATCCGTATTTGATTTTTATTCCGATTATCTTTGCGTCCGGGGCGCTTCTGGATAGTGGCAATGGATTTTTCGCTACCCTATTGAGTGCGGCCGTCGTCGATCATTACGTGTTGCCTCCAGTCGGTTCACTAGCCGTCGCGAGCGGCGATGATCAGATCTCGCTCGCGCTGTTCGTCATTGTTGGATTCATTATCGCCGCCGTGGTGGAGGCGCTGCACGTAGGTTTGGTCAATCTCGCTATCGAGCATGAGCGCGCGCAAACGGCCGTCAAAGATCGCGAGGTTCTGCTCGAAGAGCTTTCGCATCGAACGCGCAACGACCTTGCCAACGTCATAACGCTTTTGAATATGCAGGCTCGTTCGTTGGACGGCGCCGCGCACGACGCATTGGTTTCGGCGGCCGACCGTGTGCAGGCGATTGCACGCGTCCATCGTCGTTTTCAGATCCATAACCACCGTGTCGTCGTCGATACCAAATCCTACATTAGCGAACTGTGTGACGATCTGCGGCTCTCGCGGTTGGCGTCGCGTCCCGTAGCTCTGCAATGCGACGCCGAAAGCCATTTGATCAGCATTGAAAAGGCCGTCCCCCTCGGCTTGATTCTGAACGAATCCGTGACGAACGCAACTAAGCATGCGTTCCCTGATGATCGTTCGGGCGCGATCGGCATACGTTTCGTGCGCACCGACGATACGTACACGCTGACGATCGCCGACAATGGGGTTGGAACAGCGGCTACTGTCTCTCAACGCGGGACAGGGAGCCGACTGATCCAGATGCTGGCAGCGCAACTCGAAAGCAAGATCACGACCGAGCCGCGCACGCCCGGCACCGCGGTTGTCGTGACGATCCCAGTAAAAACCGCGAAATGAGGAAGGCTAGTCGACGAGCGAGAGAAGCTCCTGGCGCTTGATCGGATTGTCGCGAAAACACCCGAGCATGCGGCTGGTGACGAGATCGGTATCCGGCTTGTGCACGCCGCGCGTCGTCATGCAATGATGCGTTGCCTTGATGATGACGCCGACACCTTTCGGCTGCAGCGCGCTCTCGATGGCATTGGCGATCTGCGCCGTCATTTTTTCCTGGATCTGCAGTCGTTTCGCATAAGCGTCGACGACACGGGCGAGCTTGCTGATTCCGACGACGCGCCCGCGCGGAACGTAAGCGATCCAGGCGCGTCCGACGATCGGAGCGAGATGGTGCTCGCAATGACTTTCGAAGCGGATGCCGCGAAGCATGACCATCTCGTCGTAGCCTTCGATTTCTTCGAAGGTCTTCTGAAGAATTTCCGCCGGGTCTTGCCGGTAGCCTGAGAAAAATTCTTCGAACGCTCGCGACATGCGCGACGGCGTTTCGGCGAGGCCGGGCCGGTCCGGATCGTCTCCCGCCCATCGAATAATGGTGCGGAATGCCGCTTCGACGTCGGAGCGTTCGAGTGCGTCGTCGTTGGCCTCAACCCGCAAGCACTTGTTCAGTGGTGTGACCAATGCATCCACGAGATCGTCTCCTGTGATTGATGAACAGCCTTACTTGCCGGCCACGACATGAACCGTCCCGGTCATATCGGGATGGAAGCGGCAGAAGTATTTGCTTGTTCCCGCGTGATCGAATTGCAGCCGTGCCGATTGGCTTTCGGCGATGGCGACGTCCCAAGAGCCGTCGTTGGCGGTTGCGGTATGATCGATGAAGTCCTCATTTACCCACTCGATCGTATCGCCTTCTTTGATGGTGATCTCGGCAGGCGAGAAGGCGAGGTCGGTTATTTTTATTTTTACGACCTCGCCCGCGAGCCCGACGCGAGCGCTCATGATCTGCAGCGCCAGGAGCATGGCGGCGCAACGAAATGCGGTTCGCATCGGCCCCATCCGTTACTTGAGTGTGCTCGCAAGATGCTCGGCGTGTGCCAGGTGACCCTGGAAGATTTTCAGGCCGGTTTGCAGCAGGCCCTTCAATTCGCCGTTCGACGAGGAGGGGATCAGCGTCGTCTCGAGCGCGCCATCGACGGTCTTATGAAACGCGACTTCGTTCGCGACGTAAGCCTTGTCGAACGCTGCGCCCGACAGCTTGCTCAGTTCATCGTGCTTCTGCGCGGCTTGCTCGGAGAGAGCTTTGCTCGTGCCGTTGTCTTCCGGCGTGACGTTGAGCTTTTTGACCAAAGCCAGCGCCTTTTCGTTGACCGCCTTGTGGTCGCGAACCATGTCGCTCGCGAATGCGCGAACGGCTTTGTTCTGTGATTTTTCAAGAGCCAGCTGACCGGCTTTCACGTCGATGTCACCCGCCGTATAGGCGATGTGCGCGATCTGCGGATCGGACGGTTGGTCGGCTGCGAACGTCGGTGACGCTAGCGCTGCGAGCGCGACCACTGCAGCGAAACTCGTTGGGAAGTGACGCATTGAAATTGCCTCCGTGTTGCGAGCCATGCAGGCTCTCAGTCTCACGAAGGATTGGATGGCAGCGCGCGCGAAACGTTCCCCAAAATCAGCGTTGGCTGAGGCGCGACACAACGGCATTCGTCAATCGCTCGCATCGTTTGCCGTCAAACGGAAAAACGTCGCTGAAAAAAGAACCGATGTGGTCCTCGAGCGAAGACTTGAGAAGATTGCGCGCTCGATGCAGGCGCGTTTTCACGGTCTCCGGCTTGATGCCGTAAAGCTCCGCCGTCTCGTCTATGCTCAAGCCTTCGATGGCGCGTGCAATGAGAACGGTTCGGAATTCGTCCGGCAGCTTATCGATCGCCTGTTCCAGAAGGCGGCAGATCTCATGTTGTGAGGTGGCTCGCTCAGGGTCCACGATCGTCTGTCCAGAAAGAGGGAAGGGAATGATCTCGGCGATCCTTTCCGGCGGAAGCTCGAACTGCGAAGCGGGCTGATCGACCCGCCGCCGCGCCCGCTGCAGGGCTTCGTTGAGCACGATGCGCGTCAGCCATGTGGTCAGGCTCGACTCTCCGCGAAAATCGGAAATCGCCGAGAAGGCGCGGAAGTACGCCTCCTGCAACACGTCTTCGGCCTCGCTGTCGTCGCGGACGATACTGCGCGCGACACGATAAAGACGCCGATTGTGTTCCTGGATGATCGCGCGGATCGCCGCTTCATCTTTTGCAGACGCGCGCCGGATGAGATCGGCTTCCGCCGATCTTGCCGCGCTGCTCACCATCGATTGAGCCATGGCCGTAGTCCTTCCCGAAGCACCGATCCTATTGGATGCACGCCCGGAAAAAAGGTTCCCGCAAGACCGGCCGCGGCACGCAAGCCCATATTTTAGCGGCTTGGAGCGCCGAGGCCTCCGAAATCGCTAATCTCAATGAACTTTGAATTCGGCCTCGACAAGCCTCAGTTCGGCGGGGCGGATCAGCTCCGAATGCGCGACGGTAACCCGGAAAAGTTTACCATCGAGCGTCGCCGTCCAGAAATCGAGAAACGATTTGAGCTTCGGGAAGCGCGGAGCGAGGTCGTACTCCTGCCAGATGTAGCTTTGCAGCAGCGACGGATGATCCGGAAGACGATATAGAATTTCGGCAGTCGTCAGGCTGAAGCCGGCAAGTTGAGCTTTGAGCCCGCCGACATAAGAAACGTCCTTGTTGGTCACTGGCAATCTCCCTTTCAATAAGAGTGATTGGCGCCCTCCCCGGAATAACGATGATCAGTTGAGATTCGCGCGTTGTCCAGACGAATGACAAAGCGCGGGACTACTAGCAAAGTGCACGGATGAGTGCTCGGCGCATTGCAGCTTTTGGATGTTCGCAAGATGCTCGAAACGGCGCTGAAGAGTTTGACGACGTTCTTTGCCACGATCGGCCCGGTCGAGGCTGCGGTGTTGTTCGCAACGCTGACGCCGAAGATGGCACGTCAGGAGCGTCAGGCGATCGCCGTGCGCGCGACGCTGATCGCGTCAGCTATCCTTGGATTCTTTACGTTGCTCGGCGGCCCGATCCTCGCGCAACTCGGCGTCTCGATTGCCGCGTTGCAGACCGCGGGCGGTGTGATCCTGCTGATGATCGCGCTCGACATGATCTTCGCGCGACCAGGCGGTGCGATCAAATTGACGCCGCCCGAAGGCGCCGAAGCGCAGACGCGCGAGGATGTCGCCGTATTTCCGCTTGCGACGCCGTTGCTCGCGGGACCGGGTGCGATGAGCGCCGGAATTCTGCTGGCCGCAAACGCAAGCGATGAGCCATTCGGCTTGGCGGTCGTCACGGCATCCCTTGCGTGCGTTATGATTGTGACCCTCGCTCTGTTGCTTCTCGCGCAAGAACTCAATCGCGTGATGGGGATTACCGCTCAGCGCGTGCTCATTCGCGTTTTCGGAATTCTGCTCGCAGCGCTCGCCGTGCAGGCGCTGTTCAACGGCATCAAAGATTCGGGGCTGATCCCACCCCACGGATTTTCTTGAGTATCGGCACACGAGATGATCGCGGCAGGCGATTCTGAACGCTCGTTAGCGCCTCTTTAACGCATCGATGTTTCAATCCGGGACAACGAATTCGGTTTGAGTTGCGTTTTTGTAGCGTTGAAAGCGTGAATATGTGTGCGTTTGCTGCGAGCCGGTCGCCGGCCAAAGTCGCTCGTGCGGCGATCGTGCCGCTGCTCGTTGCAGCAGCAGCTTTACTCGAGGCCGGATGCGCCACGGATAATAACGCGTACAACGCGGGTGCTCCGGCCAACGTCGCATATGTCCGCCAGGCATCGGCGGCCACCGAAATGGAAGAGGACGGCTTGCCGTCGCAGGTGCCGCCGTCCGCAAATATCCGCCAGTTGCCCGACGATCCGTCAGAACCCTATAGCCGCAACTACGGTGGCCCGAATCCGGCGGCAATCGACCATAAGCCGGCGGCTGAAATCACACATACGCCTATCCCGGCGGAGGCCGCGATCCCATCCGACTTACCGCCCGCGTTTCGCCGACAGCTTGCGATGGCCGGTTACGCCACCGAGTAGCGTCGACCGACAGCGTCGCGAAGACGGTTGCGACATGGTATGCGGACCCATGTCCTCAGATATTTCCATCTGCCGCTATCTCGATGTCGAACGCACACCCCGCCTCGATGAAGAGATCGACGCGATCTTTTTCGAAGCGAGCAACACGAAATCTTTCGAAAGCGACGCAGCGCGATCAGCCTTCCGCGAGCGCTGGCTGGGGCGCTATCTTCGTGACGATCCGCAGTTCGCGTATCTGGCAATGTCGATTGCGGGTGACGTGGTGGGCTATCTCGTCGGCACGATCGAAGACCCGGCGTCGCGCCCGTCCACGGAGAACACCATCGCCGCATTTCGCGAGGTGACGAAACGATATCCGGCTCATCTGCACGTCAATGTTGCGCGCGCCTATCGCAGTTCTGGAGTTGGCGGCCGCTTGATCGATACGTTTGTCGCCGATGCGCAACGTGCAGGCGCGGCCGGTGTTCACGTGATCACGAGCGCAGCGTCCGCCAATGTCCGCTTTTATAATCGCAACGATTTTCAGGAAATCGCGCGTGCCGGACCAGCCGACGCACTCGTTTTTCTGGCGCGAGCATTGACCTGAAAACATCCGGCCGTCGACGTTTACATGAGACGGCCGGAGAGTTGCACGACGCCTAGGGAAGAGAATTTACGCGCTCAGTTGGTGAGTTCCGGAAGCCGGGGCGGCAAAGCAAACCCGATCGGTTCTGACTTTTTCATAAGCGTTCGCGGGTCTTCATTGGTCCGCCGCGACTTGCCCTCGAACATTGCGCCTTGTTCGATCGATAGCGATTGATGGTAGATGTCGCCTTCGACTTCGCTCGTTGTCTGCAGCATGACGCGCTTGCTGTGGACGGAGCCGACGACGTGTCCGCGAACGACGACTTCCTCCGCGGAGATGCTGCCGGTCACTGTCGCGCCTTCGCCGACGACGACGTGGCTGCCTTCGATATCACCTTCGACGATCCCGTCGACCTGCACTTCGCCTTTGCAAATCAGATTACCGGCAATCGTCAGGTCGCGGCCGATAACGGAAACGGATTTAGCGGGCTCGGCCTGCGGCACCGTCAGAAACGGGCGCGGCTGGAATGACGGGGCAGGGGGCAACTCGGACGTGGCTGCCACGGTTTGCAGCTTCGGCGAGTCGGTCTCTGAGCGGCGAAAGTTCGGCAACATCGGAAATCTTCCCCTCACACAACTTAAGCAACAAGAGCACCCGTCACCCGAGCGCATGTGATTCGGTTAGCACCTTCACCGTCCCGGTTCAGCCGGGAGTCACAACTAATGCACCGACAATCCCCAGGATTATAAGCGGCCGCTACAATACTGGCCGCACACTGTGGCAGAAGATCAACGAACACGCGCGCCTGCGGAATTTTTAGTCATTTGACTAACGCCTTGACCGCAGCCAGGACGTCCTCGGCATGGCCGGGAACTTTCACCTTGCGCCAGCTTCCGGCGAGCTTGCCCTTGGAATCGATCAAAAATGTCGAGCGCTCCACGCCCATATACTTGCGGCCATACATGCTTTTTTCCACCCAGACGCCATAGGCATTGGCGGCATCCTTATTTTCATCCGCCAGCAGCCGCAGCGGCAGGTCGTGTTTGGTTTTGAATTTTTTGTGGCTCGCCGCGCTGTCGGGAGAAATACCGATCACCTCGGCGCCCGCTTTGGTGAAGTCGTCCGCAAGGCATGAGAAATCCTTGGCTTCCTGCGTGCACCCCGACGTGTCGTCCTTTGGATAGAAATAGACCACCACCGGACGGCCCTTGAGCTTCGATAGGCGCACGACGGAACCGGCGTCGTCATGCAGAGAAAAGTCGGGTGCGATTTCACCGTCTTGGAGCATCTTGAAAGTGCCTTTCTTTTGTCGCTTTTACATCTGTACGTGCCATCGCGTAAGAACAGAAACCAGCACTTTGTAGCTTATCCGGCAACGAGTTCTGCCCGTTCGCCGGAAGGCACGGATCAGTCGGTCGTTGTTGTTGCCGTCCGCGGGGGTTTGAGGAGCGGCGTTGGCGAAATCCGTAACTGGCGGGCGTCCTGTCGAGGGACGCGGCGCCAATAATACTGCGCATCACGTGAACCGGCCCGGTGCGACGACCTTGCCGGAGCGCGGCGTCGCGATATCTTCTGATGAGATTGAATCCGACGAGGCCGTGGTGACGCGCGGCCTGCGGCGGTTTTTCCGCGGCTGCCGGCTGATGTTCTACGTCGTGATGCCGTTGCTTCTGCTGACTGCAATCGGCGTCGGCGTTCTTTATGTCCGGCTGCGGCATGGTCCGATCGGCTTCGATTTCGTCGTCGCCCCCATCGAACGCGGCATCAACGCGGAATTGGCGGCAAGCTCGGTCAAGATCGACGGCGCGGAGTTGCGCCTGGGCGCATCTGGCGAGCTGGAATTTCGCCTGCGGGATGTGAGTGTTCTTGAAAAGGGCGGCGATGTCGTCCTTTCGTCCCCTCTTGCTGCCGTCAACATCTCGCTCGCGGCTCTGATGCAGGGGCGGGTCGTTCCGCGGCGCATCGAATTGATCGATCCCATCATTGCGCTCGCTTATTCCGAGGAGTCTGGCTTCGTTTTTGAACGCGCCGTCCCGCGTCCGGTGCCCGCGCGCGCATCGAGCGAGAATGCGGCTGCAACGGCGACTTCACAAGAGAGTCCGATGGCGCCGAACACCACCGTCGCTGTACGGACGGTCCGCACCGGCCACCAGCTCAATCTCGCGAAGATGCTGAGCGACTCCTCTTATCGCGCCCGCCAGCGGCTCGACGCGACCTCGTATCTGACCGAATTCGGCCTCTCGAACGCGACCGTCGTCGTCGATTACGAAGGCCAGCGCAGCTCATGGCGCATCGACGAAGCCAGCGTCGATTTCAACCATCGGAAAAAGCGCAGTCTCATTTCCGGCCGCGCACTCGTCGCGTCGAAACAGGGTCCCTGGGCCGTCTCGTTCCTGACGGACGAAAGGGAGGCGACCGATAAGCTGCAGGTCAAGGCGACCATTCGTGATCTCGTACCGTCGACACTGGCCGCTGCCGCTCCGCCGCTTGCCCTCCTTGGAATGTTCGAATTCCCCGTCGCGGCTGATGCAACCGTCGTGCTGACGCGCTCGGGCGATATCGAGAACGGCGACCTTGCGCTCGAATTCGGAAAGGGCCGCGCACGGCTGCCATATCTCGTGCAGCCCATGGACGTGACGGCCGGGGTCTTCAAGCTCGACTACGACGGCAAGAAACGGCGCTGGGATCTGAAGCCGAGCCCGGTCAAATGGGCTGACGGAACGATCATGTTCTCCGGTGCGATGATGGACGTCGCGAAGGCGAACGAGGCGCCGCAATGGCGCTTTGCGCTCGATGGCAAGAAGGGCGTGTTCGAATCCCCGGAATTCAACGTCCCGCCGGTGACGATCGACAGCTGGACGGCTCAGGGCTCCATCATTCCGCGCCGCGGCCAGGTCGACATCGACGAGTTTCGCCTCGCGGGCGGCGGCGGCGTTGCGACCGTCAAGGCGACGACGCAGGCAGGCCCCGACGGGCAAAGCATGGCGGCCGAATTCTCGGTGTCGCCGATGCCGCTGCAAACGCTCAAGGCCTTGTGGCCCCGGGCGCTCGCGACCGGCACCCGCGAATGGGTCGGCAAAAATCTTTCCGCCGTCGACTTTCAGGGCGGAACGCTGCGTTTCACCAACGGCAACGTCGGCGGCGTCGATGCCGGAACCGTCACCGTGTCCACCGATCTCGAGCGCGTGACGGCAAATTTCGATGCGAAGAACCTCGTGTTCCGTCCACTGCCGGGCATGCCCGAAGTCAAAGTGCCGGAGGTGTCGGTCAGGCTCGCGGACAACGCTCTCGATATCGCAATGCCTGCCGCCGAAACGACGCTTGCGGACGGCCAGCGGCTCGCGATCAAGGATGTCAGCGTCCGCACCGACAACGTCATGGCGGCGAGGCCGAACGGCGCGATCGGTCTGACGGCGTCCGGCGATCTCGCGCCATTCATTGAGACGGTCCAATCGCTGCCGATCCGCAACCTGCGTGACGCTCCGCGGCTTCCGAAGGCAGGCGAAGGCAAGGTCGACGCGCATTTCGACATCAAGGTGCCGTTCATTCCCAATGTCTCGGGCGACGACATTTCCGTCAGCGGCAAGGCGAGGATCACGGATGGCCGTTTCGGCAAAGTTGCGGGCCGGTTCGATGTCCAGGGTTTCACGCTCAATCTCGATCTCAGCGACACCACCCTCGATGCGAAAGGCGACCTGCTCGTCAACGGCGTTCCGGCGAAGATCACGGGCCAGCGGCTGCTCGGTCCAACCGCCGGGCAGCAACCGCCCATCAAGATCATGGCCAAGCTCGACGATGCCGATCGCACGCAACTCGGCCTCGACATCAACGATATCGTGCAAGGTGTCGTCCCGATCGAAGTCTCGTTGGAACCGGCCGCGAACGGCCCGCTCGCCGTCAAGCTTCATGCCGACCTGACCAACGCCGACATGACGCTCGATCATCTGCAGTGGCACAAAGCAGCCGGACGCAGCGCCGCGGTCGATGCCGATATCGTCAGCAACCCGAACCATGACACGGAGTTGCAGCGCTTCAAGATCACCAGCGACGACATCGCAGCCGAAGGCAAAATCGTCGTCGGGTCGGACAACAAGATCAAGCAATTCGAATTTCCGAACCTGATGCTCAACGTCGTGTCGCGTCTCGACATCAAGGGATCGCGCGGCAAGGACGACATGTGGTCTGTCGATGCATCAGGCAAGAACTTCGACGGCCGTAACTTTTTCCGTGCGCTGTTTAACGTCGGCAACGGGCCTGAGCGTAAAGGCAACCCCCCGGGCGCCGCCAAGGGCGCACGCGTCAACGCCCAGATCGACAATGTCATCGGCGGCTACGACGTCTCTCTGCGCAACGTGAAAATGCAGATCGAGACGCGCGGCGGCAATCTGACGGCGCTGGACGTCAAAGGCACGCTCGACGGCGGAGCGCCGCTCGCGGCTACAGTCGACAAAAGTTCCGGCCCGCGTCGCTTGCTCGTCGATTCTCCCGATGCCGGGCAGGTGATGAAGCTCGTCAATTTCTATCCCAACATGCAGGGTGGGCGTTTGCGCCTTGAGGTCAATCTCGACGGTTCGGGACCGGCGGAGAAAACCGGAATTCTTTGGGTCGAGGATTTCAAGATTCTGGGCGATCCGATCGTCAGCGAGGTTGTCAGCAGCGCCGACCAGGGGAGGCCTGCCATCGATGGACGCCGCAACGTCACGCGCGAGGTTTTCGAGTTCGACCGGATGCGCGCGCCGTTCTCCGTCGGCTACGGACAGTTCGTGCTCGAGGAGGCCTATCTGAAAGGCCCGCTGCTTGGCGCCAACCTGCGCGGCAAGGTCGATTTCAAAACAAAGCACGTCAATTTCGGCGGCACGTACATTCCATTGCAGGGTCTGAACGGGGCTCTTGGCGGCATTCCGCTGCTCGGCCAGATTATCTCGGGCACGCAAGGCGAAGGCATTTTCGGCATCACGTTCGCGGTCCAGGGGCCGACGGCTAATCCTCAGGTGATCGTCAACCCGTTATCGCTCGTCGCGCCGGGCATCTTCCGCGAGGTGTTCCAGATGACGGCGTCCGATCCGAAGGTGCAGATCCGCGGTGACGATCGCGCACCCCAGGCAGCAACGGCCGCGCGCGTGCGCCAGACGAAGCCCGATGAGCCCGCGGCCGGCCAGAAACCAAAAAAAGCCAGCGCCAACACCAAAATAAAATCGAAACCGAAAAAGCCGGTCGAAGCCCAGGCGGGCGGCATCGATGGCTGGTCGTCGACCACCCAGCCCTCGCAGTAGGTCTCCGCCCGAATTCGCGTTTGGGTCAGACGGGTCGCACGAGAACGTGCTTCTTCTTGCCGAGCGAGAGCTTGATCACGCCGTTTGAAACCGCATCCGTCGCCTTGAGAACGGCCTTGTCCGACGTCACGGCCTCATCGTTGACCTTCAGCCCGCCGCCTTGAATTTGCCGCCGCGCCTCGCTGTTCGACGCGACGAGCCCGGCCTTGACGAATGCGGTCAGCACGCCAAGTCCGGTTTCTAATTCTGCTGAAGAAATCTCGATCGTCGGCAGGTCGGTCGCAAGCGCTCCTTGTTCGAACGTCTTGCGCGCCGTCTCGGCCGCCGCTTCCGCCTTCTCGCGGCCATGCACCAGCGCAGTCGCCTCTGTCGCCAGCGTCTTCTTCGCCTCGTTGATCTCCGCTCCGCCGAGGCTCGAAAGTTTCGCGATCTCGTCGAGCGGCAGCATCGTGAAAAGTTTTAGGAAGCGGGCAACGTCGGCGTCTTCCGTGTTGCGCCAGAACTGCCAGTAGTCGTAGGGCGAAAGCTGCGCCTCGTTGAGCCACACCGCGCCGGATGCGGTCTTGCCCATCTTGGCGCCCGACGACGTCGTCAGCAGCGGGCACGTCAGCCCGAAGAGTTGCTCCTTGACCCCCATCCGGCGGCCGAGATCGATGCCGGTGACGATGTTGCCCCACTGATCCGAGCCGCCCATCTGCAGGTTGCAGCCATAGCGGCGGTTGAGTTCGACGAAATCGTAGGACTGCAGCAGCATGTAGTTGAATTCGATGAATGACAGCTCCTGCTCACGGTCGAGACGCAGCTTCGCGCTGTCCATCGTCAGCATGCGGTTGACCGAGAAATGCCGCCCCACGTCGCGCAGGAATTCGATATAGTTGAGCGGCGCCAGCCATTCGGCGTTGTCGACCATCAGCGCGTCGGATTTGCCGGTGCCGAACGCCAGGAAGTTCGAGAACACGCGCTTGATGCTGTCCTTGTTGGCGTCGATCTCCGCGATCGTGCGGATCTGGCGCGTTTCGTCCTTGCCCGACGGATCGCCAACGCGTGTCGTGCCGCCGCCCATCAGCGCGATCGGCTTGCCGCCCGTTCTTTGCAGCCACGACAGCATCATGATCGAGATCAAATGTCCGACGTGCAGCGATGGCGCCGTGCAGTCGTAGCCCGCATAGGCGATTGCGCGCCCCTCGGATGCGAGTTTGTCGAGGCCATCGAGGTCTGAGCACTGGTGGACGAAACCGCGCTCGGTCATAATCTGCAGGAATTCGGACTTCAGTGTCGGCATTGCAATTCAGAGCTTTCGTTTCGGTAGCGTCCGTCTCAGGGACAGGGCGGCGGCAACATGCACGGGAAGGTGGTTATGGGCAAGGTGATGCGCGCCATCGGCCTGATGAGCGGAACGTCGCTGGACGGCATCGACGTCGCCTATCTCGAAACGGATGGCGAAACCATCGTGAAACGCGGTCCGGCGCGGACGTTTCCCTACGACGACCGGATGCGGGACCTGCTCGCGAAAGCGATTGCCGCGGCCGCAAATCTTTCCACGCGCGACGAGCGTCCGGCGGCACTGACGGAGGCCGAGCAAGCGTTGACGACGCGCCATGCGGATGCCGTCGCTGAATTCTTTAACGCGGTCGGCATCGAGCCCGCCTCCATCGATCTGATCGGCTTTCACGGCCAGACGGTCCTGCACCGGCCCGAAAACGGTCTGACGGTTCAGCTCGGTCTGGGCGAGCTTCTGGCGAACGCCACCCGCTGCCCGGTGATTTACGATTTGCGCGCGGCCGATGTCGCGGCTGGCGGCCAGGGAGCGCCGCTCGTCCCGGCCTATCATCGCGCTTTGACAGCGAAGCTTCCGCAGCGGCCGCTGGCGATCGTCAATATCGGCGGCGTCGCGAACGTCACGTGGATCGGCCGCGACGGCGCGCTGATTGCATTCGATACCGGCCCCGGAAATGCGTTGCTCGACGACTGGATGATGCGGCGGGCGAAACTTCCCCGCGATGAGGATGGCGCTGCGGCAGCACGCGGACACGCCGACGAAGACATCGTTCGTGATCTTCTCGGGCACGCTTATTTCGCCAAGCCGCCGCCCAAATCCCTCGACCGCAATAGCTTCGCAGCCCACGCGATCGAAAATCTTTCGACGGACTGTGGCGCAGCGACGCTTGCCGTGTTCACGGCGCAGAGCATCGCCAGATCGCGGGAACATATGCCGGAAGAGCCGGAGCTTTGGATCGTCGCGGGCGGCGGCAGGCGAAACCGCACGATCATGCGATTGCTGGCTGAGCGCGTCGAGCACGCCGTCGTCCCGGCCGAGGCTGTTGGCATCGACGGTGATAGTCTGGAGGCGGAAGCCTGGGCTTATCTCGCTGTGCGCTCGGTCAAAGGCCTGCCGATTACGTTTCCGGGAACAACGGGCGCGCCCGCGCCGATGACGGGCGGCCTGCGCGCCGATCCATCGCCGGCACGCAAGCTGATTTGATCCGCGATCGCGTTTGAAAAGCGGCGATTATTCGTCGTCGCTGTCGTCGTCACCGCCGCCGCTCGGGCTGGGTGCAGGCACGCTCTGCGCTTCCATCCGCTCGAGCTCACGCTGCCGCTGACGTTCGCGCTCCCGCTCGCGTTCACGCTCTTTGTTGCGTTCGCGATCCTGCTCGAACTGGATCATGCGTTCGTCGAGATATTTGCCGACGACGTCGCCCAGTTCTTCGATCTTGTTCTCGAAGAAATGGTTGGCGCCGGGGATGATCTCGTGCGCGATCTTGATGCCGCGCTGGACCTTCGTCTTCACCGACATTTCCGCAACCGACGACGTCGGAACGACCCTGTCGAGTTCGCCATTGACCAGCAGGCCGGACGACGGGCACGGCGCGAGAAAGTTGAAATCATAGAGGTTCGCGAGCGGCGCGACGCAGATGAAGCCGTCGACTTCAGGGCGGCGCATGAGAAGCTGCATCGCGATCCATGTGCCGAACGAGACGCCGGCGATCCAGCAGGTCTTGGCGTCGGGCTTGACGAGCTGCAGCCAGTCGAGCGCGGATGCCGCATCCGCAAGCTCGCCGGGGCCGCTGTCCCAGACGCCCTGGCTCCGTCCGACACCACGGAAATTGAAGCGCAGCACCGAGAAGCCGCGCGCCGCGAACGTATGATATAATGAATAGACAACCTGGTTATTCATCGTCCCGCCGAGCTGCGGATGCGGATGAAGGATGAGCGCGATCGGGCTGTCGCTGTTGGCTTCATGATGATAACGGGCCTCCAGGCGACCGCCGGGACCATTGATAATCAGTTCGGGCATCAGAAAACTTCTCGGTTTGTGGTGATCGGGGTTAGGCCGGCTGGGCGCTCGGACACGAGGTCGCGTTCAAATCCTCGTGGCTCTGTTTCTTGAACCTTGACTTCCGCACTCAGGATTTCCATAAGTTTAGAACGGTTCGAAACATTTCCTAGCTTTGTTAAGGTTCACGCCGCAAGTCAAGGCGGCTGTCTTAGCACAGTCAGGGGTATCGGGCGCAAGGCAAGGATTTCGCCGCCACTTGAGGCGGCTCTAGTCCGGAGACGAATGTGGAACTGACGACCAAAGGCCGGTACGCGGTCATGGCGATGGCGGATCTCGCCGCGCACGCCGATCAAACTGCTGTTCCGCTTTCGTCGGTCGCGGATCGCCAGCATTTGCCGCTGTCCTATCTTGAACAGCTTTTCGTTCCGCTCCGCCGCTCCGGCCTCGTCGAGAGCGCCCGTGGTCGCTCAGGCGGCTACCGGCTCGCGAAGAAGTCTGCCGAGATTTCCATTGCCGCCGTGATGGCTGCCGTCGAGGAAGTCACGCACTTCACCCGATGCACCGATAACGACCCGCGCTGCTCGGTTGCGACACCGTGCCTGACGCACGTCTTATGGAGCGCACTGAGTAAGGCCACGTCGGAGTTCCTTGAGTCGGTAAGTCTTGCGGACGTATTGCCCGGTGGAGAATTTGCCGTGCGGGCCGCCGCGGCTGTTTCGGATTCGCCGGCACCCAAGAAGCGCGCTTATCTCGATTACAACGCGACCACGCCGCTGCGGCCCGAGGCCAAGGCCGCCATGATCGTGGCGCTCGACGTGGTCGGAAATCCGTCCTCGGTCCACATGGAGGGACGCCGCGCGCGAAGCATCGTCGAATCGGCACGCGAAAGCGTCGCGCGTCTGGTCGGCGCGAAACCGTCTGAAGTTGTCTTCACGAGCGGCGCATCAGAGGCGAATGCCTGGGTCATGGCGCAGCCGTGGGAAACGATCCTGACGAGCGGCATCGAGCATGATTCCGTTCTTGCTCCGGCGCACGCTGCAAAATGCAACGTCATCGAGCTTTCGACCGGCCGCGATGGTGTGGTGCGCGTCGAGCAAATCGCCGAATTGATTTTGAAGCATGGCGTAGCTCGCCCGGCAGTGATCGCTCTGCAAATGGCGAACAATGAAACCGGCGTTATCCAGCCGGTCGCCGAGGTCGCCGAATTCGCGCGAGCGCATGGCATCGTCGTGCACTCGGATGCGGTTCAGGCGGCGGGCCGCGTGCCCGTTGATTTTGCGGCGCTGTGCCTCGATACGATGGCGATCTCGGCGCATAAGCTCGGCGGCCCGAAAGGGATCGGCGCACTCATCATTCGCGATCATTTTGATCTCGTGCCGCTGCTGCGTGGCGGCGGCCAGGAACGGCGCCGCCGCGCTGGGACGGAGAATGTCGCGGCCATAGCGGGCTTTGGCGCCGCGGCCGAGGCCGCCTACGCTGAACTTCCCGGCATGTCGGCGGTTAAAGGCTTGCGCGACGATCTCGAAGCGCACATCCGCGCCATCAGCCCGCGCGCCGAGATCATCAGCGAAACCGCGCCACGAATTGGCAACACCATCGCGGTCGCGCTGCCGGGCAAGCTGGCGGAGACATTGGTGATCCGCCTCGATCTGGCCGGTATCGCGGTCAGCGCGGGCTCGGCCTGTTCGTCGGGCAAAGTTGGCGCCAGCCATGTGCTCGAAGCGATGGGACTTGGTCCCGAGATCGCATCCGGAACGATACGGATCAGCCTTGGGATTGAAACGACGAAAGACGACATCGCGGCGTTTATCGCGGCCTGGCGAGCGATTGCCGGTTCGCAGGCGATCGCCGCTTGAAGACAAAACTGAACTGAAGGGCCGCCTTTGCGGCATTGTTGAAAGAGAGACGAGGAAATGGCTGCTGTTCAGGAGACGATTGATCAAGTCAAGAAGATCGACGTCGACCAGTACAAGTACGGTTTCGAAACCAAGATCGAGAGCATCAAGGCTCCGAAGGGTCTCGATGAATCGACCGTGCGCTACATCTCGGCCAAGAAGGGCGAGCCCGAGTGGCTCCTGAACTGGCGTCTTGAGGCGTTCCAGCGCTGGAAGGCGATGACCGAGCCGACCTGGGCCAGGGTCCATTATCCCAAGATCGATTTTCAGGACCTCTATTATTATTCCGCGCCGAAATCGACCGAGGGTCCGAAGAGCCTCGACGAAGTCGATCCGGAGTTGCTCGAAACTTACAAAAAGCTCGGAATTCCACTGAAGGAGCAGGAAATCCTCGCGGGCGTTTCGTCATCGCGCGTCGCCGTCGACGCCGTGTTCGACAGCGTCTCGATCGTGACGACCTTCAAGGAAGAACTGGCGAAAGCGGGCGTGATTTTCTGCCCGATTTCGGAAGCGGTGCGCGAGCATCCCGAGCTTGTGAAAAAGTATCTGGGCTCCGTCGTGCCGCAGTCGGATAATTTCTATGCGGCGCTGAACTCGGCGGTCTTCTCGGACGGCTCGTTCGTCTATGTGCCGGAGGGCGTGCGCTGCCCGATGGAGCTTTCGACATACTTCCGCATTAACGAAAAGCAGACCGGCCAGTTCGAGCGCACGCTGATCATCGCCGACAAGGGCGCTTACGTGTCCTATCTCGAAGGCTGCACGGCGCCGACGCGCGATGAAAATCAGCTGCACGCGGCGGTCGTCGAACTCGTCGCGCTCGATGATGCTGAGATCAAATATTCGACCGTGCAGAATTGGTATCCGGGCGACTCCCAAGGCAAGGGCGGCATTTATAACTTCGTGACCAAGCGCGGCGACTGCCGCGGCCACCATTCGAAGATTTCCTGGACGCAGGTCGAGACCGGCTCCGCGATCACCTGGAAGTATCCGAGCTGCATTCTGCGCGGCGACCATTCTCGTGGCGAGTTCTACTCGATCGCCGTTTCGAACGGCTATCAGCAGATCGACAGCGGCACCAAGATGATCCACCTCGGCAAGAACTCGTCGAGCCGCATCATCTCGAAGGGCATCGCGGCGGGCTATTCGCAGAACACCTATCGCGGCCTCGTCTCGGCGCACCGCAAGGCAACCGGCGTCCGTAACTTCACGAACTGCGACTCGCTTCTGATCGGCGACAAATGCGGCGCACACACCGTGCCCTACATCGAAGCCAAGAACTCGAGCGCGCATTTCGAGCACGAAGCGACGACGTCGAGGATTTCCGACGACATGCTGTTCTATTGCCAGCAGCGCGGACTTTCGCAGGAAGAAGCGATCGCGCTCGTCGTCAACGGGTTCGTCCGCGACGTGCTGCAGCATTTGCCGATGGAATTCATGGCCGAGACACAAAAGCTGATCGGCATATCGCTCGAAGGAAGCGTGGGATAATGGGTGTTTTTTGCTCCCTTCTACCGTCATGGCCGCGCAGGCGGCCATCCACGCCAGACGTGAATAGGAATGAAGCGCAGACGAATTGCGCTATCGCGAAGTTGAAAGTGTAAAGGTCGAACAGATGCTTGAAATTAAAAACCTGCACGTAAAGCTCGAGGACGAGGATCGCGTGATCCTGAAAGGACTTTCGCTCACCGTTCCGAAAGGCGAAGTCCACGCCATCATGGGCCCGAACGGCTCCGGAAAATCGACGCTCGCTTATGTGCTCGCAGGCCGCGCCGGCTATGAAGTGACCGACGGCGACATTCTCTGGAACGGCGAATCCATTCTTGAAATGGCGCCCGATGAGCGCGCCGCCAAAGGCGTCTTCCTGGCGTTCCAGTATCCGATGGAAATTCCCGGCGTTGCCGGTTTGACGTTCCTTCGCACGGCGATGAACGCGGTGAGAAAGAAGCGCGGAGAACCCGAGCTGACGACTCCCGCCTTCATGAAGATCGCCAAAGAGAAGGGCGAGAAGCTCAACATCGACATCAACATGCTGAAGCGTCCCGTCAACGTCGGCTTCTCGGGCGGCGAGAAAAAGCGTTCCGAGATTCTCCAGATGGCGCTCCTCGAGCCGACGCTCTGCGTGCTCGATGAAACCGATTCAGGTCTCGATATCGACGCCCTGCGCATCGTCGCCGAAGGCGTCAATGCGCTTCGTGACAAGGATCGCGCATTCCTCGTCATCACGCACTATCAGCGGCTGTTGAACTACATCGTTCCCGACAAGGTTCACGTGCTGGCCGACGGCCGCATTCAGAAAACAGGCGGCAAGGAACTCGCGCTCGAGCTGGAAAAATCGGGATACGCGGACTTCACCGGCAAGGCGGCGTGACATGAACGTGGCATTGATGAAAACAAAGGCCGAGCAGGCGTTGACGGAGGCGTTCGAGGCCTCTGCCGCGAAATTGCCCGGAAGCGCCGCTGTCAAGGCCCGGCGCGCCGAAGCGATCGGCGCGTTCGGATCTCTCGGTCTGCCGCATCGGCGCATCGAGGAATGGAAGTACACGGACCTTCGCGGCGCTCTCAAGGAAGCGTTGCCGCCGGCCGTTCAGGACGAAACCGCGCTGACCATTGCGGAATTGATCGTCGCGCTCGGACCGCTCGCCCACGTCGACGCGCATCGCATCGCGTTCGTCAACGGCCGCCACCGCAGTGAACTCGATGATCTGAGCGATGCGTCGGGCTTCGATATTGCGACGCTCGGAAAAACGCTCGCTTCCGCGCCGACGAATGTCGCCGATGCGTTGACGAAATCCGACGCCAACGGCGCGATCGCGGCGCTGAACGCCGCCTTCATGACCGACGGCGCCATCGTTCGCGTTGCCGACAAGGCAGTGTTGACGAAGCCGCTGCTCATCGTCTTCGTGCGCGCCGGAAGCGCGAGACACGCCGTGACCGTGCGCAATTTCGTCTCGATCGGCGCCGGCGCAACGGCGACGATCATCGAGGCGCATGTTGTCCTTCCGGGTTCCACACCCGATGCGCAAAGCAATGCGCTGACCGAAGTCAGCGTCGGCAAGGCTGCAACCCTGCACCATGCCAAGGTCGCCGTCGATGACGGCAAATGCGTGCATCTCGCCGATTGGGACGTCGTACTCCAAGCAGACGCGACCTATCGCGGCTTCCAGTTTTCGTCAGGGCTCGGACTTGCCCGCAACGAGACCAACGTCCGCTACGCCGGAGAAGGCGGCAAGCTCGACTTGTCGGGCGCTTACATGGCCCGCGCGCACGAGCACATCGATACCACGCTGGTCGTCGATCACGCCGTGCCCGGCTGCGAAAGCCGCGAGCTGTTCAAAGGCGTGCTCGATGGACACGGGCGTGGCGTGTTCCAGGGCAAGATCATCGTTCAGCCCAATGCACAGAAAACCGATGGCAAGCAGATGTCGCAAGCGCTGATGCTGTCGGCGGATGCCGAATTCGACTCCAAGCCCGAGCTTGAGATTTTCGCCGACGACGTCGTCTGCGGTCACGGCACGACATCGGCGGAGCTTGATCCCGATCTGCTGTTTTATTGCCGGTCGCGCGGTATTCCGGAAAGCCAGGCCCGCGCTCTGATGATCGAGTCGTTTATCGGTGAAGCGATCGATAAAATCGAGAATCCGGAGCTTCACACGGCGTTGATGGCCTATGCGATAAACTGGCTTGCGCACACGGCTCGCGGATAGGAATGCAGATGGGAAGTGAAACGAAAGTTGCAGCTGTGCGCAGCGCCGGTTCGCAAACGGGCCTGACCGCCGCGCCTTACGACGTCGAGCTTCTTCGCGCCGACTTCCCAATTCTGTTTCGCGAAGTCCACGACCGGCCGCTCGTCTATCTCGACAACGGCGCGTCGGCACAGAAACCGCGTTCCGTCATCGAAGCGATGGATTACGCGTATCGCTTCGAATACGCCAACGTGCATCGCGGCCTGCACCATCTCTCGAACGTCGCGACCGATCATTACGAGGCGGCACGCGAGACCGCGCGCCGGTTTCTCAACGCCCAGCACGCCGAAGAGATCATCTTCACCCGCAACGCGACCGGCGCGATCAATCTCGTCGCGCGCTCTTTCGGCGAGCCACGCATCGGTGAGGGCGACGAGATCGTCATCACGATCATGGAGCATCACGCCAACATCGTGCCGTGGCATTTCCTGCGCGAGCGCAACGGCGCGGTGCTGAAGTGGGCGCCGATGACCGATCGCGGCGAGCTGATCGTCGAAAAGCTCGACCAGTTGATCACCAAGCGCACCAAACTCGTCGCCGTGACCCACATGTCGAACGTGCTCGGCACGGTGAATCCGGTGAAGGACATCATCCGCATCGCGCATGCCAAGGGCGTTCCCGTTCTCATCGACGGCAGCCAGTCAGCAGTGCACATGACCGTCGATGTGCGCGATCTCGATTGCGATTTCTACGTTTTCACGGGGCACAAGACATACGGCCCGTCGGGCATCGGCGTCCTCTACGCCAAGCGCGAGCATCTCGAGGCGATGCCGCCCTACGAAGGCGGCGGCGATATGATCGAGAATGTCTCCCTCGAACGCATCACCTATGCGAAGCCGCCGCATCGCTTCGAAGCCGGAACGCCCGCGATTGTCGAAGCCGTGGGACTGAACGCGGCGCTGAACTATATGATGCAGATCGGCCGCGACCGCATCGCGCACCACGAGGCGGAGCTTGGCGCTTATGCGGCCGAACGCCTGGCCGAGCTTCCGTGGCTGAAGCTTTATGGCACGGCGCCGGGCAAAGGCGCGATTTTCTCATTTACGGTCGACGGCCTGCATCCCCACGACGTCTCGACCATCATCGATCGGTCGGGCGTCGCGATACGCGCGGGGCACCATTGCGCGCAGCCGCTGATGGAACGCTTGGGAGTAACGGCAACATGCCGCGCCTCCTTCGCATTATACAACACGAAAGCCGAGGCTGACGCTCTGGTGACGGCACTGACCAAGGCTCATGATCTCTTTACGTAAGGAGCTTCCGCATGGACGGGAAGCAGAAGACCGAAGAGCGCGAAGCTCTGAAAACGGCCGTTGAAGGCCTCGACGCACCGCCTGTGACGCCGTCCGATGACGGCGCGAATGCGTTTGCGGAAACCAGCGGCGAAGCTCCGCCGCCCGCAGCATCGACGGGATTGTCGTCGGAAGAAATCGATCGCCTGACGAACGACATCGTCGCGGCGTTGAAGACGGTTTACGACCCCGAGATCCCGGCCGACATCTACGAGCTTGGGCTGATCTATAAGGTCGAGATCGACGACGACCGCAACGTCGTTATCGATATGACGCTCACCGCTCCGGGCTGTCCGGTTGCCGGTGAAATGCCGATCTGGGTCGAAAACGCCGTCAATGCCGTACCGGGTGTCGCCCATACGAAGGTCAACGTCGTGTTTACCCCACCCTGGGATCAGAGCCGGATGTCGGATGAGGCTCGGCTCGCGGTCGGCATGTTCTGAGATACCTCGCTTTTGCAACGCGGATACCCATATATGGGAACCGCTCATCGAACCACGGAGGCCCGAGTGCCCTCGCTTAGAATGATGCCAAAAGTCATGACGCTGACGGACGCCGCCGCGGGGCGCATCGTGGCGTTGATTGCCCAGAAGCCCGGCGTCAAGGCGCTGAAGATCGGCATCAAGAAGGGCGGATGCGCGGGCATGGAATATACGATGTCGTGGGCCGATCAGATCGGCAAATTCGACGAGGTGATCGAGGATAAGGGCGCCATCGTCCTCATCGATCCGGCCGCGATCATGTATTTGCTCGGCACCGAGATGGACTTCAAGACCGATAAGCTTTCGTCCCAGTTTGTGTTCAACAATCCAAATCAGAAAAGCGCCTGCGGCTGCGGTGAGAGCGTCAATCTCGAACCGGCGCCAGTGGTGCCGGAGGGCTTTGCCCCGGCCGATCGGTGACAGCAAATGGAGTTGATGTTTTGTGAGGCGTCGCTGTTCCAGCGGCGCCTCATGTTTTTGCGATTTTTCTAAGCGTCGTTGGTCCCGCTCAAATCATGGCATCCGCTCCAGGGTGTGACCGCGCCATTCTTCGCTCATGGGGCCATACTCTCGCCCATTGTGAACTATGCGGGCGTGGTGAGGGCCAACGGGAAACGCTGTGGCAGCGGGCGGCGAGGCGCCGTTGTGCTGCTCCTGGTAGAAGCCCCAATTCCCAGGGTCGCCGTTTGCGTAGCCCAGATAGAAAGCGCTGGCGGGCAAACTGAAAGCGCAAGCGGATAGTGCCGTCGCAGCGGCCGCGACGAGAGCCTTTGTCGAGAGGGTCATGGCGCCAAATTCCTTTGGCTGCAGGTCTAACCGTGCCACTCCGCCGTCCGTGGTGGGGATGTGGTGTGCACCGACGCGCCGACCATAGGCCGGGTGGCTTATCATCCGATCGGCGATGAGGAGGAGAACGCGCCGCCGAGGCGGGCGCATCCTGGATGCGCCCGATTTGAGCGAGGCGTCGTTCTGCGGTTCGGCCGCGCGTTTCTTAGCCTCGGCCGGGCACCTTCGCTGGGCGTGAGGGTTTGCGCATGAACGCCGGGATATTCTCCGCGAATCCGACGCGATCATCCGTCCTGGGTGCCTGTTGCGGCTTGCGAGTCGGCTCGGCGGCGGGCGGACGTTCCACAGACGGAGCGCGACGCGGCGCCGCCTTCGGCTCGTCCGTCCAGCTGTCGGCCGCGCGCGGACGCGGCGCGGGCCGTTGCGGTTTATCGCGCGTCGGCTGCTCGCTCGCACGAGGACGTTCACGCTTCGCCTGCTGCGTGGGTGGCGTGGATGGCTGCGGGCGTTCGACCTTGCCTTCGGGCTCGTCGTGGCGCGGCGCGCCGTTGACTTTCTTAGGTTCGGACTTTCGCGCTTCGCGACCACTGTGCGGCCGGCTGGACTTTGCTTGCGACGCCCCACGTCCGCCGCGACCCCGGCGCCTTTTGCCTGCGCCCGCGATATCTTCCTCGCTTGGAGGATCGCCGAGCCAGACCGCAACTTCGCCCGTCACCTTCTCGATATCGGCGACGAATTTCAGGTCGTCCGGACTGACGAGAGATGTCGAATTGCCTTCCCGCCCCGCGCGCCCCGTTCGTCCGATGCGGTGGACATAATCGTCGGCTGCCCACGGAAGATCGAAGTTGAAGACGTGCGAAACATCCGGAATATCGAGGCCGCGCGCGGCAACGTCGGACGCGGCAAGCAGCATGATCTCGCCGTTGCGGAACTTGTCCAGCGTCTCCGTGCGGCTCGTCTGGTCCATATCGCCGTGCAGCTCTCCAGCATTGAACCCGTGCTTGGATAGCGATTTGTAGAGCACCGCGACATCGCGCTTGCGGTTGCAGAAGATGATCGCGTTCTTGACGTTGCCGTCGCGAATGAGATCACGAAGCATCTCACGCTTCGCCCAGTCTTCTCCGTTCTGACAGTAAGCAAAGCGCTGCGTGATCGTCTTTGCCGTCGTTGCGGGTTTGGCGACTTCGATGCGCGTCGGATCTCTAAGGAACTGATCGACGAGCCGTGTGATCTCGGGCGGCATCGTCGCGGAAAAGAACAGCGTCTGCCGGCGCGGCGGCAGCAGCTTGCAAATTTTTTCGATGTCCGGAATGAAGCCCATGTCGAGCATGCGGTCGGCTTCGTCGATGACGAGGATTTCGACGCCCATCAGCATGACGCGTCCGCGCCCGAAATGGTCGAGCAAGCGCCCCGGGGTCGCAATCAGGACGTCGACGCCGCGGTCGAGCTTCTTCACCTGCTCGTCCATCGACACGCCGCCGATCAACAGCGCCACCGACAGCTTGTGATTGACACCGTATTTCTCGAAGCTCTGCTCAACCTGAGCGGCAAGCTCGCGCGTTGGCGCCAGGATCAGCGAGCGTGGCATTCGGGCACGAGCGCGGCCCGTCTCGAGCCGCGTGATCATCGGAAGAACGAAAGAGGCGGTCTTGCCCGTGCCCGTTTGCGCGATACCGAGAATGTCGCAGCCGGTTAGGGCAACCGGAATAGCGGCGGATTGAATAGGGGTGGGATTCACATATCCCGCGGCCGTTACAGCCGCTTGAACCTTGGGCGAAAGCCCGAGGTCAGCGAACGTCTTGCTGTCCAATAGTCAACGTCTCCATCTGCACAACCCAAAAACTCCGGCGCGAAAGCACCAGACGGTCGATTGAGAGCGCAGGGGGATAGGGTGCCGAAAAGGTCCAAAGCCGAAATGGGAGTGCGGATCAAAATGCGTAAAAAATGCGCAAACTCGATCCCCTGCGCTCCGGCACGTCCGCGTGCTCGCACACATCAGCCGCGAGTGCAAGGAAAACTCGGTGGTTTCGCACTGTTGGGCCGCGCGTTTCTGTCACGGGCAGGGGATAGCGTAATCCGGACATCCCGATTGTTGGGCCGAAGCGGGAAACCGTTTCCCCGCTCCGGTTTCTCAGACGTACAGCGATCAGTCTTCGAGCAGCCACTTGCCGAACAGGCCGCCGATGACGCCGCCGAGGATCGGCGCGGCCCAGAACACCCAGACCTGCGTCAGAGCTTCGCCGCCCGCAAAGATCGCCGGACCGAAGCTCCGGGCAGGGTTCACGGACGTGTTCGAGATCGGTATCGACATCAAGTGAATAGCGGTGAGCGTCAGGCCGATCGCGACCGGCGCCAGCAGAGCAGGTCCATTCGCGCGCGTTACGCCCATGATGACAACAAGGAAGAAGGCCGTCAGGACCGTCTCGAGAATGAAGACTTCAGTTAGGCTTGCTTTGAGCATGGACAATTCGCCGTAACCGTTCGCAGCGAACGTCGCGCCCGTGTGACCGACGAGCGAGAATACTCCGCAGGCGGCCAGCGCGCCGACGACTTGCGCGATGATGTAAGGCACGGCCTTGCTCGCCTCGAACCGGCCGCCCGCGACCAGCCCGAGCGTGACAGCCGGATTGAAGTGACCGCCTGAGATATGGCCAACCGCATACGCCATCACCATGACGGTGCAGCCGATAGACAACGCGACGCCGAGAATGCCGGCTGCGCCCGCGGGCGCTCCGAATGAGTAAAAGGCGGCGCCGAGAACGGACGCCATAAGCATAAAGGTGCCGGACGCTTCGGCTGCGATTGCTCTGCTATTCATGCAAAATTTCCCCCTGAGGCAATGTCCACCGCGCGCAGCGATTCTCTTGCTCCGAATCGCCGCCACGCCGAATAATCGTAACTGAGATCGGCTTATGGAGCGAGCCAAGCGGCGCCCACATCGGTTAAATCAGATTGCAAAAAAAGCGTTGGAATCCGGTCACAAATCGAGAATTGCTTATTTGTCATATTAGCTGAATTGATTTTCTGGTTGGTGCTCCGAGGCGTAACATGCGTTCAGCAACGGTGAGATCGGGTGCCTTGTAGCAATCGCGTATGCACGGCCATGCTGATAACTGGCGGCTAGACCGAGGGTTTTCGACAGATGACTGCAAACGCCTTAGCGAAGACCGAATTGGTGGCGGAAACTGTCAGCCCTCCCGCTGCGGCGCGATCGAAGGGTCAACGCCGCGGCGAAGCCATTCGCGAATTGAAGAAGCGTGATAACTCGACGAACTTCTCTCACATCGGTTTTGTCTACCTGGTGATCGCGGCCGCGATTGGCGGCGCGCTCTGGAGCTATTCCGCCGTTGCGGCCGCAGGCTTGGAATGGTGGTGGAATATCCCCGCGACGCTTGTTGCGATCGTCGTGATCGGCGCCTCGCAGCATCAGTTTGGCGGCATCATTCACGAGGGCACGCATTTCATTCTGTTCGAGAACAAGATTTTGAACGAGCTGGCGTCCGATTGGTTCGCGGCATTTCCGATCTATACGTCGACCTTCCACTTCCGTTTGCACCACCTCGCGCATCACCAGTTCATCAACGATCCGGTGCGCGATCCCGATTGGGCGCAGTTGCACGACAGCGGCCACGACCTCGATTTTCCGATTACGCACTTCGAGATGCTGGCCGCGCTCGGCAAGCAAATCTGGCTGCCGAATTTGTTCCGCTACACCATTGCGCGCGCTCGCTACAGCGCGCTCGGGACCGTGAACAACCCTTATGTCGATCGCGAAAAGCGCGGCGAAAGACTTCCGACGCTGGCCGGAATCCTTTTTGCCATTGCCGCCCCGGCTGCAGTCGTTCCTTTGGTTCGCTCAGGACATGGCGCGCTGGCGTTTGCCGCCCTCGGCGCACTGACGGCCGTTGTCGTGACGTACTTCGCGCGCCTCGACGAGAACAAGCTTCCGCATGCGCACGTCGAAACGGTCATCTCGCACCGCACGACGAACATCAGTCGCGTCGCCTTCATGGCGACCCTCTATGCGGCGTTGACCGCGATCGAAGTCGGCGGCTGGGGGCAGGCGTGGAGCTACTTCGCGCTACTTTGGATCGTTCCTCTGTTCACGACCTTCCCGCTGTTCATGATCATGCGCCAATGGGTGCAGCATGGAAATGCTGATCGTGGGCGCTATACGAATTCGCGCGTGTTTCTCGTCAATCCGTTCATCCGCTATGCGGTGTTCCCGTTCGGCATGGACTACCACCTGCCGCATCACATCTACGCGTCGGTTCCGCATTACAAGCTGCATGGCCTACACGAACTGCTGCTGCAGGACCCCGAATATCGCGAGAAGGGAGTCGTGGTCGAAGGCTACTTCAACTCGCCGTATGGTGAGATCGAGGACCGAAATCCGACCGTCATCGAGGTGTTGGGAGAGAAGTACGCGCCGAAGGACCAGCAAGAGGCCTACGTCGATACCTCGACGCTCGAATATGCCAAGGTCCGAAACCCCGACGCGATCGAGCGCGAAAACCGGGATTCGCTGAAAGAGGGTTAGAAGCGATCTCACACGCGATGCGCGTTGAACGCGCTCGCGGTCATGGCCGTGCTGGCCATGACGATGGACGTTAGATGTCCAGGTCCTTGGCGAAGGCTGCACGCTCCTGAATGAAACGGAAGCGTGCTTCGGGCTTTGATCCCATCAGCGAATTCACGACCTCGGATAAGCCGTCGCGTTCCCCTTCGCCGATTGAGACGCGCAGCAGCGTGCGCCGCCGCTTGTCCATCGTCGTTTCCTTAAGGTCCTTGAAGTCCATCTCGCCGAGACCTTTGAAGCGCGTGACCTTCGGCTTCTTGCCTTTGAAATGCGTCTCGAGGAGCTGATCGCGATGCGCTTCGGTGCGCGCATAGACGACATCCGACTTGTCGGAGACTTTGTAGAGAGGCGGCACGGCAAGAAAGAGATGCCCATTCTCGATCAGCTCGGGCATCTCCTGATAGAAGAATGTAATCAGCAGCGATGCGATGTGCGCGCCGTCGACATCGGCGTCCGTCATGATGATCACGCGCTCGTAACGCAGATCTTCGTCACGATATTTCGCTGCTGTGCCCGCGCCGAGCGCTTGTACGAGATCGGCCAGAAGCTGGTTCTGCGAAAGCTTCGCGGACGACGCGTTCGCGACGTTCAGGATTTTTCCGCGCAGCGGTAGAATGGCCTGCGTTTCGCGATCTCGCGCGCTCTTGGCGCTGCCGCCGGCCGAGTCGCCCTCAACGATGAAAATCTCGGTTCCCGCAGCCTGCTGGATCGAGCAGTCGGCGAGCTTTCCCGGCAGACGCAGCTTGCGCGTCGCCGATTGCCGGCCGACTTCTTTTTCCCGCCGCCGCTTCAGACGCTCTTCCGATTGATCGACGGTCCATTCGAGCAGCTTCGTCGCCTGCTGCGGAGAATCCACAAGCCAGTGATCGAAAGCGTCGCGCACCGCCGTCTCGACGATCTTCGTCGCTTCGACTGACGCCAGCTTGTCTTTCGTCTGCCCCTGGAATTCCGGTTCGCGGATGAACACGGAGAGCGTCGAGGCTGCCGTTCCCATCACATCTTCCGACGTGATCTGCTGCGCCTTCTTGTTTCCGGTCAGTTCGCCGTAGGCGCGAAGCCCCTTGTAGAGAGCCTGCCGCAAGCCGTTCTCATGCGTGCCGCCGTCGGCAGTCGGCACGGTGTTGCAATAGGAGAGCGAAAAACCGTCCTCGTCGGAAATCCAGGCGACGGCCCACTCGACCGAGCCGTGCCCGCCGTCCTTTTCGATCCGGCCCGAAAAAATATCCTTCGTGACGCGCGTGCGGCCATCGATCGATTCGGTCAGATAGTCGGCGAGGCCCCCGGGGAAATGGAACACGGCTTCCGGCGGCGTGTCGTCCTTGATGAGTTCCGGCGCGCATTTCCAGCGGATCTCGACGCCCGCGAAAAGATAGGCTTTGGCGCGCGACATCTTGAGAAGCCGAGCGGGCTTGAACGCAGCGCCCTTGCCAAAAATCTTCTCGTCCGGACGGAAACGCACCTTCGTTCCGCGCCGGTTCATGATCGAGCCGAGCTTTTCCAGCTTCGTCTGTGGAATGCCGCGCGAAAAGACCATGCGATAAAGCTGCTGGTCGCGCGCTACCTGCACTTCGAGCGTTTCCGAAAGCGCGTTGACGACCGACACGCCGACGCCGTGCAGGCCGCCCGACGTATTGTAAGCCTTGGAATCGAACTTGCCGCCCGCGTGCAGCACGGTCAGGACGACTTCGAGCGTGCTCAGGCTTTTGTTCTTCGGGTACGGGCCGACAGGAATGCCGCGGCCGTTGTCGGTGACGGCCAGGAAGCCGTCGGCGGAAAGCTCGACCTCGATCCATGTCGCGTGACCGGCGACCGCTTCGTCCATCGAGTTATCGATCACCTCGGCGAAAAGGTGATGCATCGCCTTTTCGTCGGTGCCGCCGATGTACATGCCGGGGCGGCGGCGAACGGGCTCCAGGCCTTCGAGAACTTCGATGTCATGCTCGCTGTAACCCGTGCTATCTGACGGTTTACGGGCGCGCGACGATTTTTCAGTCATTTCGCTGTCGAATTCCGAAAAGAGATCAATCTGCGATCGGCCCATGAGCAATCCTCAATCATGTCACGCCGACAGGCACGCGCCGGAACCCGAAAGAACCCGAAGCGGCCTGACGCACGACAGCAGAACCGCTGAGGCGAATCTTGGAGACGTCCTTATAGACTGAGCCGCGCCCCACGCCACCACGCGCAATGAGCTTTGTGGCCGAACCGCCACTTAAGACGGGCTTCCGGCTGCGACATTGTCGATAAGCCGCGTCTTCCCGAGCCATGCGGCGGCCAGGATACGCAGCGGTTTTCCGGGCGACACGGACGCGCTGAGCGTCGAAGCGTCGCGAATGTCAATATAGTCGACTTTCGTGAATCCCGCCTTCACGAGGCGTGCCGTGGCATCCGTTGTCACGACGCTGAATGGCGTTCCGATGGCGATTTTCTCCGCCGCATCGGTGATCGTCGCATAGAGCGCGGGCGCAATGGCGCGCTCCTTCTCCGACAAGTAGGCGTTGCGCGACGATAGCGCCAATCCGTCCGTCTCGCGCACAGTCGGCGCGGCGATGAGCTTCAGCGGCATGTTGAGGTCGTCGACCAGCTGCCGCAGAACGGCGAGCTGCTGGTAGTCTTTTTCGCCAAAGATCGCGACGTCGGGCGTGACCTGGTTGAAAAGCTTGGCGCAGACCGTCGCGACACCGTCAAAATGGTGCGGCCGGAACGCGCCTTCGAGATCGGCCGCCGCGCTGCCGGCTTTGATGCCGGTCGAGAAGCTCGCCGGATACATTTCCTCGACGCTTGGACTCCAGACGAGATCGGCTTCGGCCGCCGTGAGCTTGGCATGGTCACCGGCTTCATCGCGAGGATAGCGCGCCAGATCCTCGTGCGGGGCAAACTGCGTCGGATTGACGAAGATGGACACGACCACCTTGTCGGCGCGGTCTTTGGCTTGCCTGACCAGCGAAACATGTCCTGAATGCAGCGCGCCCATCGTCGGCACCAGCGCAATCGTTTTGCCGGCGCTGCGCCAGTCGGCCGTGACGTGTCTCAGGTCCCGGACGGTGGAAACGGCTTTGACGGAATGGCTCACGGCGCGCGCCTTATTCTGCTGAGAATCGAGGCCGTTCCTGCCGCTAGACGAGGTGGCCCGTCAAGACAATTGGATGCTGACTACGTTCGAGAGCAGAGCAGCGGACATTTTCGCGATCTGCTATGCTTGGTCCGGCAGGCGAATCGTCGGCGGCGCCTGGATATAGCGGGTTACAAATAATGGTCGCGGCATTGCGGCACGAGGATTTACAGCGCGCTCTTCCCCCCCGGGATGAACTTTCCGCGCAATATTTGACGGACGAGCCGCGGCTCGTCGGCGCCTTGATCGAGCGCGCTTTCTTCGCCGAAGATGAGCGTCGGCGTATCGCCGACGTCGCGCGCAGGCTTGTCCACACCGCACGCGCCAGCAAGGCCGACCATTCCGGCGTCGACGCCTTCATGCACGAATACGGCTTGGCGACGGACGAGGGCGTCATCCTGATGTGCCTCGCCGAGGCATTGCTCAGAATTCCTGATACCGAAACGGCGAACGCATTCATCGCCGACAAGATCGCGGGCGGGGCATGGGACAAGCATCTCGGCCAGTCCGATAGCCTGCTCGTTAACGCCTCGACCTGGGGCTTGATGCTCACCGGGCGCATCGTAAAGCTCAAGGAGGCCAAAGGCGCCAATCCTCTGCAAGCGCTGAAACGCCTCGTCGCGCGCTCGGGCGAACCGACGATCCGCCTTGCCGTGCGCCAAGCGGTCCGCCTGCTCGGTGAGCAATTCGTGCTGGGCTCGACGATCGAAGCCGCGTTGTCGCGCGCCCGAGCCTTCGAGGAAAAAGGCTACCGCTTCTCCTACGACATGCTGGGCGAAGCGGCCCGCTCCGAGCGCGACGCAGAGCGTTACTTCCAACGCTATATGGCCGCCATCGACACGGTCGGAAACGCCGCGCCGCCGTTCACCGCCACCAATGTCGACGCAATTTTCGAACGGCCGTCCATTTCGGTGAAGCTGTCGGCGCTGCATCCGCGCTTCGAGCCGGGCAAGGAACACCGCCTCCATGCCGAGCTTGCGCCGCGTCTGTTGACGCTCGCGCGCGCGGCGCGGGCAAAAGGTCTTGCGCTGACGATCGACGCCGAGGAACAGGATCGGCTCGACCTTACCGCCGGCATATTCGGCGAGATGCTGGTCAATCCGCAGCTCGACAACTGGAACGGTCTCGGCCTTGCCGTTCAAGCCTACGGCAAGCGCGCAATCCCGCTCATTCGTTGGCTTCGCAGGCTTGCCGAGCAGACCGGCAAGCGCATTCCGGTGCGGCTCGTCAAAGGCGCCTACTGGGACAGCGAGATCAAATGGGCGCAGGAGCGCGGCCTTGAAGATTATCCCGTGTTCTCGCGCAAGCTGCACACCGACGTCTCTTATCTCGCGGCGATGCGCCTTTTGATTTCGGAGCCTGTCGCGTTCTATCCGCAGTTCGCGACCCACAACGCGCACACGATTGCGTCGGCCTCCGTCGCCGGCGGCGCGATCGAATTCGAATATCAGCGTCTGCACGGCATGGGCGAAGCCCTCTACGAGCAGATCGTCGGCGTCGGACAGTTTGGGCGTCCGTGCCGGATTTACGCGCCCGTCGGCGGTCATGAGGATTTGCTCGGCTATCTCGTGCGCCGATTGCTTGAGAACGGCGCTAATACATCCTTCGTCAACCGCTTGGGCGACGATGAAACGTCGGTGTCCGACATCATCGCCGATCCGGTCGAGATCGCGGATCGGGAATATACCTCCGGCGACCGCCCGGCGCTGCTCATACGCCCGCGCGACATCTATCTTCCAGAGCGCAAGAACAGTGCCGGATTGCCGCTCATCGAGGCAAGCGTCCGGCAGTCCCTTTTTGCCGATATCGGCAAGGTCTTGAAAACGCCCTTCGCGGCGGGACCGATCGTCAACGGCACGGCCACGACCGCCGGCGACGCAGCGGCATTTGCGGTCTCGCCGCACGATCATCGCGAACGCATCGGATCGGTCCGGCTCGCAACGCCGCAAAATCTTGAGGATGCGATTGCGAGCGCGCGCAATGCGTCCGCGCGCTGGGAACGAACGGACGCGGCTGAACGCGCTCGTATTCTTGAAACGGCGGCCGATCTTTTCGAGCGCGACCGCGTAACGTTGCTGGCGGCGCTTATCCGCGAGGCGGGTAAGACGCTCGACGCAGCTCAGGCCGAGCTTCGCGAGTCGGTCGATTTTCTCCGCTACTATGCGGTTGAGGCGCGGCGGTTGTTTTCAAATTCGATCCGGCTACGCGGCCCGACCGGCGAAGACAACACGTTGACGCTCAGGGGGCGCGGACCGTTCGCCTGCATATCGCCGTGGAATTTCCCGATCGCGATCTTCACGGGACAGATCGCGGCGGCGCTTGCGGCTGGAAATCCGGTCATCGCGAAGCCGGCCGAGCAGACGCCGATTGCAGGCTTTCTCGTCGTCAAGCTGCTGCACGAAGCCGGAATTCCGCGCGATGTCCTGCATCTCGTCACCGGAGGCGGCAAACTCGGCGAGGCGCTTGTCAAGGATGCACGCGTTGAAGGCGTCGTCTTCACCGGCTCCGGCGAAACGGCGTGGGCGATTCAGAAATCGCTCGCCGACCGGCGCGGCGCGATCGTCCCCTTCATTGCCGAGACCGGCGGCATCAACGCGATGATCGCGGATTCCTCCGCCTTGCCGGAACAGGTGGTCCGTGATGCCGTGCGCTCAGCGTTCGACAGCGCCGGACAACGTTGCTCCGCCGCGCGCATCCTGTTCGTCCAGGACGAAAGCGCATCGCGAATTCGTTCCATGCTCGCCGGTGCGATCGAGGCGCTCGATGTCGGCGATCCGCTCGACTATGCGACCGACATCGGTCCGGTCATCGATGAGTCGGCGCAGGATCTCCTAGAAAGCCATAAGGTTCGCATGCAGCGCGAGGCCCGCGAGATCGTCGACCTTGCGATGCCGGAAGCCTGTCGCGCCGGCACATACGTCACGCCCGCGCTGTTCGAAATCGATCGTCTCGCCAAGCTCGACCACGAGGTCTTCGGGCCGATCCTCCACATGATCCGCTATCAGCGCGATCACCTCGACAAAGTCGTCGCGGCGTTGAACGCTACCGGCTACGGCCTGACGCTCGGTCTTCACAGCCGCATCGAAAGTGTCGCCCAATACGTTTCCGAGAATGCGCGTGTCGGAAACCTGTATATCAATCGCAACCAGATCGGCGCCGTTGTCGGCGTCCAGCCATTCGGCGGCGAGGGCCTTTCCGGAACCGGTCCGAAAGCGGGTGGCCCGAATTATCTTTTACGATTTGCAACGGAACGCACGCGCTCGACCGACATCACCGCGACGGGCGGCAACTACACGCTGCTCAGCGGGAAAAACCCGGCAGGTTGATGACGTCGCGCATCGGGAAGATTTCATCGCGGCGTTGAGGGTCGACCTTCGACGGCAAGATCGAGTTTGAAAGCGAACTCGTCTTTACGCCGCCGCCGCATGGCAGTCATCGCCGAATTTCGAATTTGCTTAGGAAAAATTCCGTCACATCGGGAAAAATTCCCAACATATTCAGCGTTGATATTCGGGTGTGCCTCGCTAGAACGAAATGACATTCCGGAAGTCAAAGCTGAGCGCGGGCAACTTGTGAAGCTACTCGTCGTCGAGGATCATCCGATCGTCATTTCAGGGTGCAGGGCGCTATTTTCCGAAGACGAAGGCGTGACGATGATCGAGGCGCGCACGGCTTCGGCGGCGCGCACGGCGCTGAAAAACGAAGCTCCCGATGTGTCGGTCATCGATATCAATCTTCCCGATGGCTCGGGCCTCGAGCTGACGCGTGAATTCATTGCGCACGATCCGGACGCCAAGGTCGTCGTCTTTTCGATGAGCGACACGCCGATGCTGGCCATTCAGGCCATCGAATGCGGCGCCAAGAGTTACGTCAGCAAGAATGGCAGCCCCAGCGATCTGAAGAATGCGGTTCTCGCCGTGGCGCGTGGCGATCTTTGGATTTCGGACGATCTCATCCAGGAAATGGCGCTGCTGCGCGCCAAAGCTCCGGGGGCAACGACGTTCCTGAGCGAGCGCGAGCACCAGGTTTTGAGGATGCTGGCGCGCGGTCGCAGCATGGCGGAAATCGCCAATGATATCTCGGTGTCGTATAAGACCGTAGCGGCTGACTGCGCGATGCTGAGAACGAAGCTCGGCGCTCGAACCTCTTCGGAAATGATCCGTATCGCCGTCGAGTTGAAACTCGTGTAGGATTTCGGTAGTCGGACGCCACGCCGCCAAGCCAACGCGGTTTTTAGTGCGGCGGTGACGAGTTCCGCGCGCCATGCGCAATGCGCTGGCCTGACTTCGGAAGACCGGCCAATTCCCACGCCGCATCGCGAAGTTAACGTACCTCCTCCGTGTCAATGGGAAAAATTCCCGATTCAATAGGGAAAATATCACCTTACATCGGGAATTTATCCTGATGTATCGTGCAACTCGTTCATGTCTTCAGGAATTAATCCTGTCGGGCGAGAACGAGAGGCACTGGGTTGCGCCCACGCAATCCTTAAATCGGAGTTCGACACGGATGAAGCTCAAACTGTTAGGCTTGGCCGCATTGCTGCTGGTTCCGGGATTGGCCGCATCGGCCCAATTCGACAAGGCGATGGCTGCATCGGCATCGCTGACGGCGCTCGATCCGGACAATGACGGTACTGTTGACGTGCCGGAAGCGAAGGCGGCAGCCGCAAAGCTGTTCACCAAGCTCGATCCGGATAATGACGGAACGCTCGATGCGAAAGAGCTATCGGGCCGCGTCGACGAAGCTGGGCTGAAGGCGGCCGATCCTGACAATGATGGAACGCTGGACCAGAAAGAATACGAAGCCATCGTCGAGGCCCGTTTCAAGGCAGCGGATCCGGATAACGACGGCACGCTCGACGATAAAGAGCTAACGACCGACGCCGGGAAAGCATTCCTGCTTCTCGTGGAATAAATTCTCATTACTGCACTGCCGGGTGACCGGGCGGATACAATAGCCACGCGTTCGTCTGTGCATCCGGCAGTGCGGTGATTGATGTTTGCCGAATCTCCCTGCAACTTTTCAAGAAAAGCAAACATCCACGGGAAGGACTCTCTCAGGAAGCGCTCGACTGACCTAAATTCAACCTCGGAGGTTATCCGTGCAACGGTCAACATCTCCACTTTTCTCAGGCATTGCTTTGGCTGCAATTGCCGGATGGTCAATGTCCGCTTTCTCTGAAGCTCCGGCCCGCGTGAAGGGGTATTTCTGCGGCGCTAAAAGCGAACAGGTCGCCTATATGCAGCGGCTCGCGGCCGGCGACAGCGAAGAAATCGCAGCCAACACCGTCAATAAATCGGCAGGCAAACAGACCTGCGCCTATTTTCTCCCCGCCGATGCGATACCGGTCAAGGATCAGGTCGTTCTGAGTGGCGGCCTGGTTTTCAAGGTGCAAAGCTTCGTTTTCCTGCCGGAAAAGGTTGAGCGCTGGACGGGGACGTATTTCGGTTCGATGCAGACGAAATCGAAGTACGGGGACATCTAGCTCGCAATTCTTTGTAGCGTCACAAGTCCTGTTTCGGACCGTGGTCGGGGAGAACGCCGTCCGGCAAGCATGGCTTGCCGACTGCGATGCACTTGAACGTGTTTCGCGGGCCTGAATGGCAATTGACGGCCTTGTCCTTCGAGTTATCCCAGAACTCGTAGCCTCGTCCGAGTGCGCCCGCGCGTGACGACCACCATACCGTCGCGGCTTTTTTTGCGTCGTCCTCAGTCGCGGCGGACGCCTCGCCGCTCTCGACCTGTGAGCCGCAAAACCGACCCTCCGCTGATGCGGGCCCGCTTGCTATAAAGGTCGCACACATGAGCACTGCGCAGCTCGCGTTGATGAACTTCAGCATTAGGAAACTCCTTTGATCGGGTTGTCATTCAATTGGCGTCACCGTGAAACCCCGTTCACGGAGCAACGCGACGAGGCCTTGAAGGCCGAGGTGATGCATGGCGCCGACGGCAATGAACAGGCCGCCCTTATCGAGGAAGGGTAACGCACGCTCCAGCATGCGTGCATTGCGTTTGCTGACCAGTTCATCGCGCAATGAAGCAAGCGTCGCGTCGTCGAGGCCGGCATTCGGCGCCATTTCCCGAGTGAGAGTCCACGCGGCATCCATGCGCCGGAAGCGATATAATTCGGACATCGTCTGGGTAACGTCATCGACGCGAGGATGAAGCTCGATGCTCGCCTTCAACCAGGTCGCCTGCAGTTCGGGCGGAATGGAGGCGAGAGAGCTATATTGCTCGTATGTCGTCTCGAGTCCGACGATCCGCGCTCCGATCGCCTGCGCTCTTTCGACGACGATGGTATCCATCGGCTTCAGCCCGCGTTCCTGAAGCTGGCGCTGACAGGGCGAGTCCGCCAGGAACATCGTCGCGGCCCACGGCTTCAATCCGAGAGCCAGCTGCGAGGGATAACCGGCATCGGCCAGGACTTTCTCGACGACGGCCATTTCATCGTCGCCAAGAATGCGCTGCAATTCTCGATCATGCGAAACCATCAACGGCTGAGCTCGTGTCATCGCATTGGTCAATGATGCACGCGATGTCTCGGCAGCTTCGACGGCAACAACCTTCGACGCGTCGATGGCGGCGAGCGTCGCTTGTGACAAGCTTTGCAGGTTCGTATCGATGACGTGAACCGTGCCGAACAGGAACGATGCCGGCACGCCGGCTTTATCAATACGCCAGAGAACAGCTTCGCTATTGGCGACGAGACTCGCGTCGTTGAGAATCTTTTCGAGCTTGCCTCTGTCGCGATGATCGATCTCATAGAGCACACTGGTCGGCACGCATGCCGTGTCATCGGCACCTTTGGAGATTGCTGGAAATGCCGCCTCTGTCGTGACCGCGAATATCAGGGCAGCGCTCCATAGGAGAAATCGTTCAACGCGGCGCGGCAGCCGCGAGCACTCCACGCGGTCCATCGGGAGTCGCAATGCGCTTGATCTCTGTATTGGTTGTGAGGTCGATGACCGAAACGCTCGCAGAAAACCAGTTTGCGACATAGGCCTTGTTCCCATCCTGGATGACTGCCAGCCCTTCAGGGTATCGTCCGACTTTTACTTCGGCGCGGGGTTGCCGTGTGTTTGCGTCGAATATGGAGACGCTTCCGCTCGCCTGGTTCGAGACAAGAAATTGTGAGCCGTTCTTAGTGACGGCGAGGCCGTAGGGCATTTTGCGCGTCTCAGATGAGAAGACGACAGTAAGCGACGACGTATCGATGATCGACAGCGTTGCCGATTGCGCGTTGGCCACGATCAGTTTTGTCTGGTCCGGCGTCAGCGTCAACGCGAACGGAGCATGGCCAACGCCGATCTCCTTGATCAAGATCTGCTTATGAGTGTCGATAACGGAAATGGTATCGGCTTCCCGGTTGGCGACGAAGAGACGAGAGGCATCATCGGAAATCACCAGATGTGCTGGCGAACGGCCCGTCGGAATGGACTTCAGAATTGCGCCGGATTTCGCGTCGACCACAGAGACTCGATCCTTGCTCCAATCTCCGACATAGAGTGTTCCGACGCCATCGACGCCGATGCCGAACGGCTGGCCGCCGATATCCAACGTGCGCACGACGCTGTGCGTCTTCAAATCGGCGACGACGATCTTTCCCGTTTCCGGCTGTGTGATGAACGCGTCGCCGGACACGGGATCGATCGTGAACGATGCAGGCTTGCCGCCAAGCTCGATGCGGGCGGAAATCTCATCGGCTTGCGTATCGATGATCGCGAGCACGCCCGCATCTTGGCAGAGGACGTAAATCGCCTGATGCGTTTCGGCGGCCTTTGCCGAAATCGCGGCAAGTGTCAGCGCCGCCAATACGCCGACGACGCGCCTCATCACTTGCCTTTACCTTCCGCCTTCGCCTTGATTCCGGCAAGTCCAGCCTGGAAGAAGTCGGTCGTCGCCTTGGTTGCGGCTTCGTCGTTCTTGTCCTCGGGCGGCTCATTCGTCGTGTCGGCGCGATAGAAGCGCGACGTCCATTCGACTTCGCTGCCGCCATCCGCAGGGCGGACCGAGATCTGATCGGAATAGAAGCTCACCGGAAAGGCGTCGACGTTTTCTTTGAGCAGCCGGTATTCGATCGACATCTCTTTCTCGTTGTAGGCGTCGAGGCTTTCGACGATGTCTCCGCCGCTTTTGAGCGTCAGCGTGCGCGTCGCACCTTCCTTGTTGCCGCCTTCCGCAGCCACTTTCGCGAGGCCCGAATGCCAATCGCCGATCGAGCCAAACTCCTTGATCACCTCCCAGACGGCCGCCGGCGGAGCCGCGATGGTGATCTTCTCGTCGGCCTTTTGCGGCGTCGGTCCGTGCGCGCTGGCGGAACCGAAGCTTGCGGCGAGGACAAAAAACGAAACAGCGAGAGGACGGACAAAATCCATGCGTTTAAGCTCCAGATTGCGAGGGAAGAAAGCGCGCCAGACGAGCGCGATTGAATATCCGGGGATCGCCGATGATCGACAATCCGTAGAGAAGAACCATTGAGAGAAGTGCCAGCGCGGCCGGGATGTAGGCCATGTTCGTGGATGTCGCCACAACGCGAGCTTTTGTCGAAGCCATTAGCGCGTCTGAGATGCCGCCGGATTTCTGGAGCTCGACGTATGTCAGGCCAGTCTTCTCGGCCAGCTCCTGAAGGTGCGCCGTCTTCACCGACGAGAGATGCTCCTCTCCCGACTCCGGCGCCGCGCCGAACGGCGCGTTGCGCGGATTGTAGCCTTCGCGCGATTCCGCTCCGGGAGGCGCAGCGCCGATGCGGTTATCTTGCGGAACGTCACTCGGTCCATAAACGCCGGCTTGGCGGCCCTCATCGTCGTATTTCGGGATGGGAACTTTGTCTGTTCCGCCGACGCCGACGATCAGACCTTTGACATCGCCAATCTTGCCTTCGAATGGCGGCGTGCCGGTGAAGGGAAGAGGCGGCGCCTCCTGTCCGTCCGTCAGAAAAATGAGATCGGATTTGAGGCTCGCCGCGATATCGATCGCGGAATAAAGCCCCTTGGCGATATAGCTGTCGCCTTGCCATGCCATGCGCCAGTCGAGTTCTGATAGGGCGTCTTCGAGACCATCATAACTGTTGCAGATCTCGACGGGGTTGAAGAGCAGGAACGAAATGCGTTCGGTGAAAACACCCAAACCGAGACGCGATTGGCAGGGCACGTTTTGAACGAGATCTATAAGCGCGTTGCGTGCCGCTTGCAGTCGGCTCGCTGACCCCGGCGGGCGCCCCATATCGCGCGTGTTCATACTGCCCGTGATGTCGACGATTGCGACGGCATCGACCACGTTCTGATTGCGAATGAAATGAAAGCCGACGAGTGCCGCAAGCGTCAGCGCCAGTCCCGCCATAAGCAGAAACATGCGGCGATCCCACGCTATGGCGAATGACGTCATGGCAAGCCCTTCGGCACGCCCGGCAGGTCGGTCCACACTTTCTTGGGCGTCGCCTGTTCGTCGTCCGGCAGGTTTTCCGCTTGCGGAAGATCGCGAACGATGCGCATCGCAATATCGAGATTGAACTTCGTATTCCAGTCGTTCGGATCGAGTTTGAGCGCCAGCCGATATTCGGATTTCGCGACGTTGATCAGCGCCGCGGCATGATCGAGATCGCCCTTTCGGACAAACTCCGAGCCTCTGCGCGTTCGCTCGTTGGCGATGTTGTAAAGTGCGCGAGCGCGGACGCGAGGATCAATTCTCGCTTCGCTGCTGCTGAGCAACGTTTGGGCATCGTCAATGCGATCGTGGAAGATCAATTGATTGACGCGAGCAAGAATGACCTCCGACGGCGAGCTTTTGGGATCGATGGAAACGTCCTTGTTCGCGACCAGCGAGGCAATCGCATCATTCGCGCTTCTTGCCCGCAAAACCTGCACGACTGTTGAAGCCGTAAAGAGCAATGCCAGCAGGGCGATCATCCATAGGATCGGACCGCGCCACGGCAATATGGGCTTGAACATGCTAAGCAGCATGTGCGCTACCCCGCTTCGGCATCACCGATCGCTCGAAAAATTTTGCGGCGAGAAGCGTAGCCATGCCGAGCGCCGCAAGGCTGTAGGCCCACCGCGATAGATCGTATTGAGGAATGCGCTCGCTGTAGACGATCGGCGTCTGCTCCAGCTTGCCGATTTCGGTAATTGCGGCCTTCACCGCTTCAGGGCTTTCAGCCTCGAAAGCGCGGTAGGGAACATGCAGCCCCTGCAGGAACATGTTCAGATGCCGTTCGGGGAGAACTTGTGGGATGTCGTCGACGCCCGGAGGCGGCGGCTCGAAAATGCCGTTCGTGCCCTTCGTTCGAAGATAGAGCCAGTAAAGGTGCACGGGCTGGCGCGCGAATTCGGCTCTCAGCGTCTCCTGAACGCGGCGTGCGATCACGGCCGCGCCATCTGAGACGAGCACGATGGCGCGCGACGCCTGCGATACGTCCTCCTGCGTCATGTCGAGAGCCATCGCCAGTCCGCGTCCGACATCCGTAAAGGCCAACCCCGGCCGGTCGATCGCGTCGATGGCTCCGAGAATGAGACTTTTGTGATCCGTTATCGGCAGGACATGGATCGGCGCCGTTGAGAACGCGGCGACGCCGAAGCGGTCATGGGCACGTTCCGTCACGAAGTCTTTGAGAAGACGCTTGGCCGCTGCAGCTTTCGACTCTTGCCCGCCACTTGGTGGCTGCCCCGCGAAGGTATCATCCATGCTGGATGAACGATCGATCAGCAGGACGATATGCGCGCCTTGGCCAAATCGATCGATCGCACGTTCCCTGAGCGAGAGCCCAGCGATGCCGAGGATGAGCCCGAGCATAGCCAGCGCGCCGGCAAGCCTGAGTCCGAGCGCAATGATTTGCGACGTTCGGTCCGCTTCGAAGCCGCCGAGCGACGGATACCCCTCCTGGCGTTGCGCGCTGAGCAGCAGCGGCAGGATCGCGAGCGGCAATAAATAGAGCGCCAATGGATTGGTGAAGATCATGCGGCCGCCTTCTCTTCACGTGCGAGATCGGCCGCCAGCTTTCGAACGTCCTCGATCGAAAATGTGCTTTCAGCGGTTTGTTTGTTTCCGGAAAAGAAGAAGAGGCGCGAGCTTTCAAAAAATTGCTGAAGTTTTTCCTTGAGCACGGCGAAACGCTGGCGTTGGCTAAGGAATGTCGAAAGATCTTCGGCGAATAAGCGCCGCCCATAGGATTCGTCGAACGCGCGATGAAGCGCAATCAGGGAATCTCCATAGAGTGTGTCGCCGGCCTTCGCAGATTGAAGTTCCCGAATGCGGCGATCCGCGATCGTGAACGGCCGTCCTTGCCGTTTCGCAAAGGGGCCCTTGGCGTAATGCCAGAGCAGCAAAACAGTCGACAGCGCCAATGCAGCAAGGGCAACGCCGAGCAGCGTCGTCTGTCGCGATGTACCGATAGCGTGAGCTTTGGCATCGGGCGCCATGATGTCGGCGATTTCAACCGACTTTCCCGACATGAAGTCGCTGATCGCATATTCGCGCAATGGCGACATGATGATCTGAAGAGCGGGGATCAACGCGACATCCTGAGGAGGCGGCGTGGCAATCTCTCCATTCGCCGCTGGGGCCTCCGGAGCTTGTGCGGCAGGAGACGGTCCCACGTTTCGGAACTTCAGCGGATACGCCGGTATCTTGACTTTCACCGGCTCGATCGCTGCATAGAACGTCTGATATTTGAGCGTAATATCGTGAATCTTGCGGCCCTGATCGTCGCGAACCTTATGATCGACGCCGGTAAGTTCGAGCCAATAAGTCAGCGGCCCGGGACGCGGAAGCCCTGCCGTCAGAAGCTCGGTATCGCCAGTCGTTACAACTTCTATCCGGCGTTCAAACGTATCACCGATGAAATATCCGAAAGCCCGGGGCTCATAAATATTCACGGCCTCGACCGCCGCTGCGCACGGCCCGGAGCTGATGAGCAGAATTGCAAGGATCAGCCAAGCCCGCATCACACGCTTCCATAAAGAAGAAATGACGTGAGACGCATCCAGTCGATGCGATCGCGTATCGTGAACATTTCTCGCGCTGTCGTGTCGAACACTTGTCGCGTGCGCTCGCGCTGCTCTTTCCGAACGGCCTGCCAGCGCGCCTTGAGAGAGGGTCGCATCGCAACCAGCCGGCGCGAGCCGGTTTCGAGGTCGCGCAGATTGAGCAGACCCCAGTCGGGCAGATCGTCCAGTTGCAGGCTGTCGTCGATTTCGATCGGCACGACATCGTGGAATGCGAGCGCTTCAGCTGCAAGGCGCGCGTCTTCGGTCGACCAAAGAAAATCCGACACGAGGAATACGAGCTTGCGCGTTCCCGATACGGCCGTCGCCGCTTCCATGACTCCTTGAACGCCAGGTTTTTCCGGCGTGTATTGGCGCAACTTATCGATGGCTTGCGAATGCGCCGCGCGCGAAAGCGTCCTTTGCAGACGCAGGTCCTCTCGGAGCGCGCTGTCGAAGGGGATGAGCGAGAAGGTATCGCCGGCACGTTCAGCGCAGACGGCGAGCGCCTGCGCCAGGTCCGCCGCGAGAGAAATCTCATTGCAGCGGCCCTCGAATGCCATCGATGTCGAGACGTCGACAAGAACGGCCACGTCGATCGCACTCGGCTGCTCGAAGCGGCGCACGAGAAGGCGCTCAAACGGATCGTTCAGCGAAGCCCGGATCGCAATTCGCCTGGGGTCGGGAAGCGAAAGCAGGGGCACGATATCGCGGAAGCGGCCGCCACCTCCATAGAGATGACTGCGATGCGAGCCGGCTCGGATGCCGCTCGTCCGCCAGGGAATGCTATAGGCGACGTCTCGGAGTTCGTCACTCACGGCGCGGGAACCTTCGCGAAGACGTCGCTGATCAACGCGCGAACGAGTTCCTCGCGGCGGAGCTCGTAGACGGGCGCGAGGAAGATGCGGTGCGCCATGCATTCGTAAAAGATGTCTCGGATATCTTCCGGCACGACCATGTCGCGGCCGGTGAGCCATGCCGAGACGCGTGCGGCGCGGATCAGGTAGCTCATGCCGCGAGGGCTCGCGCCACCCGCGACCAGCTTGCTGACATCGACGCCCGCGACGCTCAAACCGGCGCTCGATGGGTTGCGCACGGCATTCCAGAGATCGAGCGTATATCGTTCGAGCGACGGGCTAACGGTGATCGTGGACTGAATGACCTTCGCAAGCGCATTGAGCTGGCGATAATCGACAACGCCTTCCTTCAGCATGCCAATCAACGCATCGACGTCGTGAAAGCGCGTGTCAAACAGGAGTTGACGACGTGACTGTTCGTCGGGCGGCGTTCCGATTGCAACTTCCATCAGGAAGCGATCGCGCGCGGCAGCGGGAAGCTCGAACGTCTCTTCGCGTTCAATACGGTTCCGGTCGGCGAACACCAGAAGATAAGGGAACGTGTGTTCGGTATTGAAAGCTGTGATGCTGCGCTCCGCCATCAAGCGTAGCAGCAGAGAGTGAACCTGCGGGCGGGCGCGGTTGATCTCGTTGAAGAAGAACACCGAGAGATCGCCGCCATGACGGAGCACGGGGCCTGGCTCGACGCGCGGTTTGCCCTCTTCATTCAGGAACGTGTAATAAATCATGTCCGAGGGCATCAAATCGATCGTGCCTTCGACGCGTTCGTAAGCGCCGCCAAGCGTTCTCGCGACGGCTCGGAGCAACGTCGTTTTGCCGACGCCGACATCGCCTTCGAGCAGGACATGGCCTCGCGCGAATATCGCAATGATCATGAGACGTATCGCGCGTTCCTGCCCGACGACCGCCTTCGCAACCTCGCTTTCGAGTTCGAGCGCACGCTGGCGCCAATCCGCGAGGTTCATGCTTTCCATGTCTGCCTGTTCTTGTTGTGAGCCCGCGAGCGCGCGATTCATCGTGGCATTTTCCATGCGAAACGTCCGCCCGCGACCATGATCGGTCGACGGCCTACTTTGCCGAATGAAAAATGGGGTGCTGCAACTGCAGCACCCCAATGACCTCGGAGAGGAAGTCTTGTCTTAGCGTGGCAAGATCCCGAGGGTCTTTATGGGGCGCGCGTCTACTGGATCTTCTTGACGTCGTAGACCCACTTGCCCGTCTTCTTGAAGTGCGCGGAACGCAAAGCGTTACGCTCTTCTTCGCCCTTCCGCGATACGCCTTGCTTGGCCAGTTCCTTCGGATCGTGCTTCGGATCGTACTTCGAGCCCGCGATTTTGTCCGGGAAACCAGGCTTTGGTTCCCAGCAGTTGCCGGGCGCTTTGCAGTGCGTGCCATCATACGCCAGTGCGGCCGGCGCGGTCGCAGCGACGAGACCAGCGGCGACGATCACAGCGCCCGCCAAGATCGGGAGTGAACTCTTCTTCATCGGCTTTCCTCCATCTTCTACTTTGCTCGGGCGGCTTCGCCGCCCTTGTTGTTCCGTACCAGCATGGGACCGCCCGTTGGTTTCGGGACGGCGGCCAGACTAGTTTCCGGAAATCTTGCACTGCGCCTTTTCAGCCGCAGCTTTGCCCGTCGCTTCCCAGGCCTTGATGTCGAAGATCTTGAAGTTATTTTTCTGCTCGTCAGTCAGCCATTCGGCTTCTTTGACGTCGTCTTTCTGGATGTGGCGAATCCAGGCGATGAGCTTCAGCATATTGTCGAGTTCGAGATCCTGGCCATGCGGACCCATCATGCCGTTGGCGCCGCCGAAGATCGTTTCGAACATGCCTTTGTCGGTCGCGTTTTTCGGGTATGTCCAATAAGAGTCGTTGAGACCCGGTCCGACTTTACCCTCGCCGAGATGGCCGTGGCAGCCCGAGCAAGATTCGAGATAAATTTCTTCGCCCTTGGGCAGGCAGCCAGCAACTTCGACATAGGGGTCGACGCCCGTCTCCAGGAACTTTTTGACGGCTGGCGTGTCTCTGCCTTCTTTCGGCGATTGGCCTTCGATGTCGAGAGCTTCGCCGGTCACTGTATTCCGAAAGACTTCCTGTGCACTGGCACTTGGACCGAACGCCGCCAATGCACAGAAAGCCAGACCCGCTGCCGCCACCGTGAATTTCAATTGTGATCTAAGTCCCACTTGTCCACTTTCCTCGATATTACCGGCAGAAGCCGGGCGTTTATTGATTGGATGCCGGAGGGACGAGAGGGATTCCCTCATCCTTCAAAACATCTTCGATTTTTGATTGCACCTTGGGCAACGCTTCATCGATCGCGGCGAGTAACGCCTTATCGTCCTTGCGAACGGCAAACGATTGGTTGAAATGGAACGGCACCTTCATGCCGTCCGAGCGAACGTTATTGTCGGGCACGACAATCAGTTTCAGCGCGTCGTTCGCCTTCACATAGCGCGCGACTTCCGGAGCAAACGCCACCGCCAGCCCGGCAGTCTCGTTCGCGACTTCGTTGACCATGCGGTCAGGCGGGATGCGCGTGTAGGTGTTTCTGCGATCTTTGAAGTTCGTCAACGACGATGCATAGTTGATGCTGTCGTTATACAGGTCTTCCTTTTCCATCATGACCGATGCGGGCGTACTCGGCACGAAACCGATCTTCCCCGCCTTCGCCAAGTCCGGGCTGTCCCAGTTCTCGATCTTCAAGGGAGAGTCTTTGCGGATGATGAAAACGTAGGGTGCGCGATAGTAGGGCTTCGACGTCAGAACGCGTTCGTCGCCCGTATCGGTTCCGACGACGAGGTCGCAGAGCTTATTGTCGAGCTGGTCGCGAACCGCATAGATCGCAGGCTTTGGCGACCACACGAATTCTGCTGTGCGGCCGATGCCGCCAGCGATGATCTTCGCGATTTTGTTTTCGAAGCCGGTTTCGTCCTTGGCAGAATACGGCGCTTCATTTGCTGCTGCGCAGACACGAAGGACGGAATTATTGCTTGCGGCATTGGTTGCCGTCTCTTGCGCAAAGGATGGACTGATCGACATCCAAGCTAGGAAGGAAAGCCCGGCGACAAGCACGGGTCCGGAAACCGTTCCGGTGGTGCTGTGGCTTCTCTCCGTACGGATACTAAGAGGCATGCGCGAAAATACCTTTCGAATGCTGGTCAGAGTCGTCTGACGGCTTGTGATCTCGAAATCCGAAGTCGCCAGCCTTCGGGGCAATCGCGTTGCAAGGAACTCGCGGGGCGGCTCGCCATGTAGTGAAGCTAGAAATGACTGCCGCCGCGCGGCCCAGCATCCTCGCAGACGCTAAGCTTGTGAGGGGAGATCGCGGCACCGTTTGATGCCGTGCCGCGATCCCGAGCTTGCGTTAGCCCTTCGACCACTCGCCGACGTTCACGTCATCGTAGGGGTTCTTGCCATCAAGCGAGAACACTTCGAGACTGCCGCCCATCTGCGTGTAGTTCTGCAGGTTCTTGAACGCGCCAACCGCGCCGAGGCCTGCTGTCGGGTCCTGAAGGTCGAACACCAAGCCAACGCCCGGCCAACCGCCAACGCCCGACATCACAGCAATGTACTGGATGCCCTTGTGCTCGTAGGTCATCGGATAACCGATGATGCCCGACGGCAGCTTATGCTTCCACACCAGCTCGCCGGTGTCGGAGTTGCGGGCCTTCAGGAAGCCATCAAGCGTTCCGTAGAACACGAGATTGCCTGCGGTCGCGAGCGTTCCGCCCCAGACCGAGAAGCGCTCCATGTGCTCCCACTTGTAGGTGTTGTTGATGGCGTCATAGGCCTTGATCTGGCCGAGACCGAGATAGTTCTGACGATCACCCTTCGGACCGGGGTACATCCACAGCGTCGCGCCGACGAAGAACTGGCCGGCACGATAGGGAAGCATGAATGGTTCCCAGTCCATGCAGATGTGGTTGATACCTACGAAGAACAAACGCTTCGTCGGATCATAGGAGTCGTGACCCTGGTTATGGTAACCCATGGCCGACGGGCAGATGTCGGTACCCTTGTGATCCATACGGGTGCCGTATTCCGGATCGCGAACCGGCAGACCAGTCTTGAGGTCAACCGTCTTGAAGACGTTGACGGTATCGTCAAGCTTGTCAGCCGAGATCAGGTCACCGTTTTCACGGTCGAGCGTATAGATGATGCCGTTACGATCGGGATGCGTCAGAAGCTTGCGCTTCTTGCCGGTCTTGTCGGTCTGTTCCGACAGCATGATGACGTTGACGCCAGCAAAGTCCCACTCGTCGTGCGGGGTCTTCTGGTAGCCCCACTTCATCTTACCGGTGTCAGCATCGCGGGCCGTGATGGTCATGGTCCACTTGTTGTCGCCGGGACGCATCGTCTCGTTCCACGGAGCGGGGTTGCCCGACCCGTAATAGATCAGGTTCAGCGACGGGTCGTAGGCGTACCAGCCCCAGTTCGTGCCGCCGCCGATCTTCCAGGCGTCGCCTTCCCAGGTCGCGGTGCCGAGGCCCTTTTGACCGTAGTGCGGATTGGCGCTGTTGAAGTCGTCAGCAAGACCGACTTCAGCGTCGGGTCCCGTTGCATAGTAGCGCCAGGCCTGCTCACCAGTCCTGACATTGTAAGCAGTCACGTGTCCGCGAACACCGAGCTCGGCGCCCGACGAACCAACGATCGCCAGATCATGAACGACGGACGGAGCCTGCGTCAGTGTCTGACCGACCTTGATGTCGCCGTTCTCAACTTTCCAGAACTCTTCACCCGTCTTGGCATTCAGGGCAACGAGATGGCCGTCGAGCTGCGTCTTGATGATCAGTGAAGGCGTTTTGTCATCGCCCGGCCAATAGGCCAGACCGCGGTTTACGAGGTCGCAGCAAGCAACCGAGCGTGCCGCCGGATCCTGCTTCGGGCTGTGCTGCCAGAGGATGTGGCCGGGGTCGTTGAGATCGAGTGCGAACGTTTTGTTCGGGAACGAGCTGTGAACATACATCACGTCGCCGATGACGAGAGGAGCACCTTCATGGCCGTGCAGCTCACCGGTGGAGAACGACCAAGCATGCTTCAGCTGCTTGACGTTGTCCGCGTTGATCTGCGTCATCGGGCTGTAGTTATTCGAATCGTAGTTTTTGCCCGGCATAACCCAGTTTTCGTTGCTGTTTGACAGCTCGACGAGCTTGTCATTCGCAAGCGCGCTGGTGGCCGCGCCCATCTGCATGGCAGCAGCTAACGCCATGCAGGACGCCGACATCAGCATCGATGTGCTAACGAGTCTTTTCATGCCAATTTAACCTCGCGTTTCCAATCCCAGCTAT
>NZ_JBAYUV010000006.1:0-137247 GCF_041674905.1 Hyphomicrobium sp. | reverse complement strand
GGCGCGAAAGCTTCCGGCGGAGGATGCGCTCGGGCTGCGCGATTTATTGAAATCGAGTTCGTCCGGGCGCACCGGCAAGTTGACGATCGCGGTGCCGATGTTGCCACGCATTTCAAACTTCGATGATCTCGATCCGCTCAGGAACGAACCGAACGTCAGCGTCGAATTGATCGAGCGGGGGCGCGCCATTCCGGGCGATGCCGATCTTGTCCTACTTCCGGGGTCGAAATCGACGATCGACGATTTCGCGGCTCTCCGCGCGGAAGGCTGGGACATCGATATCAAAGCACACGTGCGCCGCGGTGGGCGGGTGCTCGGGCTTTGCGGCGGCTATCAGATGCTCGGCACGTCGATTTCCGATCCGCACGGCATCGAAGGACAGGCACGCAGCATTGAAGCGCTCGGCCTGCTTGATGTTGAGACGATGCTCGGCTCGGAGAAACGGCTTGCGAACGTCGAAGGCAGGCTTTCAAGCTCCGGCGCAGCCTTCTCTGGTTACGAAATGCACGTCGGCAAAACAACCGGCCGAGATCTGGCGCGGCCGTTTCTGACGTTTTCGGACGGGCGGCACGATGGAGCCGTCTCGCAGGATGGGCGCGTTGCGGGCTGCTACGTCCACGGATTGTTTTCATCCGATGCCGCGCGGGCGGCGTTTCTTTCCGAGCTTGGCGCGACAACGTCGGGCGAGAGCCACGAGGCTGTCGTCGATGGAGTTCTCGATCGCCTGGCGGAGCACCTAGAGAAACACATCGATATCGAGCGGCTACTTACACTCGCAAAATGAGTGCGAGCCCGAGAAGACCTGCAAGCATCAGTGCCCACGCCACGCTCGCGACGCGTAGCGCACGGAAAATATCGTCGGCATTCGCCTCGCTCCGTCCGTCGCCCATATACGCGTCGTCCACGAGTGTTGCGCCGTAGGTCTTCGGGCCGTTGAGCTTGAGGCCAAGCGCGCCCGCCATCGCGCTTTCCGGCCAACCCGCATTCGGCGAGCGATGGCGATACGCGTCGCGGCGCATGGCGCGAAATGCGTCGTCCATTGAGGAATTTGGCACAAGCCGAGCCGCGAGCGCGAACAGCAATCCGGTCAAGCGCGACGCGGGCAGATTGACGAGATCATCGAGGCGAGCTGCAGCCCAGCCGAATGCTTCGTGGCGCGGCGTGCGGTGGCCGATCATACTGTCGGCCGTATTGATGGCTTTGTAAGCAACGAGGCCGGGCAATCCAAGAAGCGCAAACCAGAGCACTGGCGCGGCGACGCCGTCGGAAGCGTTCTCCGCCAGACTTTCAATCGCCGCACGCGCGACGCCATGCTCGTCGAGCGTTTGCGGATTACGTCCAACGATACGCCCGACTGCGATGCGCGCAGCGTCGAGCCCGTCATTCTGCAGAGCATCGGCAACGTCGCGGACGTGGTCGTAGAGGCTGCGGCTCGCGAGCATTGTCGACGCGAGCAGCACAAGTCCGAGATTTCCGAGCCACGTCGGAGCAAGCGCGATCTGGATGATCCACGCGAGACCGGCGGTGATTGCAATAATGACGAGCAGCGCTAGCACGCCGGACGCCTTGCGCGCGCTGCTACTTTCGTCGTCGCGATTGAGGTCACGGTCGAGTTTGGCGATCAGCGCACCGATCCAGGTGACCGGATGTCCGATGAGTTGATAAAGGCGCTGCGGATAACCGAACGCCGCTTCCACTCCGAGCGCGGCGACAAGAATACACAACGTTGTCGCGAATGACATAGCCGCTATCCAGCCTGCGAGGGGCAATCGCGGAACGTCATTGCATCAGCTTGCGATCGGCAAGCCGCCGAGAGCGGACGCAAGCGTGCTCGCCTGCTCGGCGTCGGCGGTCGTCGCATGGCGCAGCGCCTCGCCGATCATGACAAGCACGGGACCATCGGGATGCGCGGCATCAAGCTCCGCCGCGATTTGCCCGACCGTGGACATAAAGACTTGCTCATCCGGGCGCGTTGCGTTCGCGACCGCGATGGCGGGAGTCTTCGGGTCGAGCCCGTGCCCGATCGCGGCTTCGGTCAGTTCGCTCAGCGTGCGTTTCGGCATATAGACAACGGTTGTCGCGGCATGGTCCGCGACCGATGCCCAATCGATGTCGGACGGCAGGTGGCCGCGACGATCGTGCGCCGTGATGAACTGCAACCGGCGGGCATAGTCGCGATTTGTCAGCGCCACCTTCAAGCCCGCCGCCGCGCCCTGGGCGGAGGTCACGCCCGCCACGATGGAGATTGGCACACCGGCTTCCTGACAGGCGGAGATCTCTTCGCCTGCCCTGCCGAAGATCAACGGGTCGCCGGACTTGAGCCGCACGACGCTCAGGCCTTCGCGCGCCAGCCGGATGATCTCGGCGTTGATGTCGGGCTGTTTGCACGACTTGCGGTAGCCGCGCTTGCCGACGTTGATCAACTGCGCACCGGGGCGGACACATGAGAGGATGGGCTTGGCGACAAGGTCGTCATAAAGCACCGCGTCGGCCGATTGCAGAGCGCGCAGGGCTTTGACCGTCAGAAGATCGGGATCGCCAGGACCTGCGCCAACGAGCGTGACGGTTCCCGTCTTCGCGCGCTGATTGGCGTCGTTCGCGCCGACCGTGCTGGCTGACGAACCCAACTCCGAATACCGCGTTTCGAATGGCGTGCGCGGTTGCCATCCGAGCCGTTCGAGTTCCGGATCGAGGTGCTCTTCCTCGGGCCAGCCGAGAAGCAGATAGCCGATGAATTTCCAATGATCTGGAGCGCCGAGCGTCGCCGAAATCGTGGCCGGATCGACGATCGATACCCAGCCCATGCCGAGCCCTGCTTCACGGGCCGCGAGCCAGAGCGTCGTCACCATGCAAGCACACGAGCTTTCGAGCGTTTCCGGCATCGTCTGGCGGCCAAGTCCGTGGCCCTGCGCGGCATGATGATCGCAGAACACCGCCAGATGGACGGGAGCCGCGTCGAAGCCCGCAAGCTTCAATTTGTTGTAGAGGCTGGCCTGCTCATCGCTGTAAGCGTCGGCCGCTTTGCGCCGCTCCGTCTCGAAATTTTGGACGACCGCGGCGCGCACTCCGCTGTCTTTGACATTCACGATGCGCCACGGCTGGCTGTTACCGACGGACGGAGAAAGATCGGCGAGGCGCAGCAGCCGATCGAGCAACGCGTCCGGAACCGGATCGGTTTTAAAACGGCGCACATCGCGCCGCCAGCGGATCAGCTGCGTCAGCGAGATCGGAGCGGCTTGTCCGTCTATCGAATTTTCAGAATCGCGAGATGCCATCGGCAACATTTACCCGGTTTCGGACCCGGCCACAGAGTCCAAAACGCTCCTATAGCACCTTTGGTCTGCCGACAGAGAGGCCGGAGGTCGCAAGCGGGCAGACAATCTCTGGAAATCCCTAAAGGATCACGCCCCGATATTCGCGGGCACATCCGTCGATTTTTTTCTCAAGCCAAGATTTTTGGCGGACGAAATTTCAAATTTCCGGCCGCTAACCAAATCGGCATGGCGTCGGCATCGTTGCCGTATCACCCTGGCCGGACAATTCATGCCGATTGCACGGTTCGATCGCAGCCGGCGCATAGGTGGGTGCCGCTTTGCGCATCGCCGGCGCGGCGGGGGCTTCCGCACCTGGCGCACAGCTCGTGATGACCCTGGTGGACGCCGTGCTCGAGCGCCACGCGCTCGTCGAACACGAAACATTCGCCGCGCCAGAGGCTTTCCCCGGCGGGGATTTCCTCGAGGTATTTGAGAATGCCGCCGCTCAGCTGATGAACGTCGGTGAAGCCCTGCGCGAGAAGGTACGAACTCGCCTTCTCGCAACGGATGCCGCCGGTGCAGAACATCGCGATTTTTTTCTCTGGCGCGCCGTGAAGCTCGGCCGAAACGTAATCGCGGAATTCGCCGAAACTGCGCGTGCGCGGATTGCGCGCGCCTTCAAACGTGCCGATGCCGAATTCGTAATCGTTGCGCGTGTCGATGACGACGACCTCAGGGTCGGAGATCAGCGCGTTCCAATCCTTCGGGTCGACGAGGTGACCGGTCAATGCCGAGGGGCGCAAGTCGGGAACGCCGAAGGTCACGATCTCGCGTTTGACCTTCACCTTGAAACGCTGGAACGGATGTGACGCCGCGTAAGAATGTTTGACGCCAAGGTTCGCAAACCGGGTGTCCGAGCGCAATTCGTTGACGATCGCGGCAATGTCTGCGTCGGGTCCGGAAATTGTCGCGTTGATGCCTTCGCCTGCGAGGAGGATCGTGCCCTTGACGTCACGGTCCGCGCAGAATGATCGAAGCTCGCTCTGCAAGGCCGTGGGGTCATCGATATCGACGAATTTATAGAATGCGGCAACAGTCGTGCGCACTGCTTGATCGGTCATCGTGTCGTGAACTCGGTCTGCGTTTCGTATTGTTGCCGCCACATGAGATGCCTCATGGAAGGGCTGCGGGTTTTCCGGGATCGATGGACTGGGCCGCCGTTTTACCGGGCCACAAAACCGGGGCGAGAAGCTTAGCCGCTATCAGCTTCTCGCCGGCGACGGTCAAGTGATTATCATCGAAATAGAGGACCGTGCCATCGATCGCGGCCTTGCATTCGATCTCATTGCAGAGCGTCGGAAGCAAGGACATATACGTCGCGCCTGCGGCCGAGGCGATCTTGTCCAGCGTAGCGTCAAGTTTTCGCAAGGCCTTCATGTCGGGCCGAAAAGCGTAAGTGTCGGGCTTGGTTCCGAGCATCGCCTGGCGCGCCAGTGTGGCGGGCACCGGCAGCTGGTTCGGATGCGGGGGCACTTGGCCGAAGAGGATGACGCGATGCCCGGCGGACGACAAAGCCCGCAGCACTGCGTCCAGACCTCGCGTAAACGCGGCCGAATATTCGTGCGTCCAGGCGACGGCGTTCGCTGCAACGATGATCGTCGTCGGCGCGAGCGCGACGAGATGCTCGATCATTCGCGCATTGTAGCCGGGGCATTCGGCTTTACTCGGATAGGTAAAATCAAGCGCCGGCGGGCAGCCCGATGCGGTCAACTCGCGAACGCTCTCATTTCGCGGTTCGGCGAGCGCGCCCAGCGCGACGGCCAATTCGGCTCCGTGACTGTCGCCGTAGACAATGGTGGTCGGCGCGACAGCTGCTCCGAGAATGCAGGACTTGTCGAAGTCGCCCGCGAGCGTGCCGTCGAAATGGCAAGCCGCGCGCTTGGGGCTCGCGTCCTGAGCGGCGGCCGCGATGCCCAGAATTTCGGCTGGAAAGCGGTTCGGCATGCCTTGCACGCTCACGAGCATAGTCGCAGTCAGCGCCAGCGCGCCAAGGCTCAAGCTACCTCCGATGAAGGCCGTTTTCCGGTTCGACACCGCGCCGTCGCGGCGTCTGAAAGGCGTTTCGACGAAGCGCCACGTCAGGACCGAGAGCGCGGTTGCCACCGTGATCAATAGTAGTTGCTGGAACGGCGTGAACGGCTGCACGAGCAGCAGTTTTGCGAAGACGATCAACGGCCAGTGCCAGAGATACAGGCTGTAGGAAATCGGGCCGACGAAAACGAAAGGCGGGAAGCTCAAGCCGCGCGCGATGCGTGTACCGCCGCCCGCCCATATGATCAGCGCAGTGCCGACGCACGGCAGCAGCGCCGCATAACCTGGGAACGGCGTCTTTTCGCTGAAGAAGATGACGGCCGCCGCAATGGCGAGCAGACCGAGGGCGCTTGCGATTTCCCGCTGCCACGTTTGCGCTGGAGCAGAAACAAGCCCGAGAGCGACGACGCTTCCGAGCAGCAATTCCCAGGCACGGGTGTGGATCAGGAAATAAGCGGAGCGCGGGTCGCCGGGCGTGAGGGCAATGCTCAGCGTAAGCGAGACGGCGAGCGCACCGCAGACAAAGATTGAAACTCCTTTTTGTCCGAACCTGTAAGCCAGCGAGAGCAGAAGCGGAAACGCCACGTAGAATTGCTCTTCGACGCCGAGGCTCCAAGTGTGCAGCAGAGGCTGTGTCGCGGCGGCCGGATCGAAATACCCGATCATACTCGCGAACCAAACATTGCTCAACGAAAGCGCGGCCGCCAGCAGGCTCGTGGCATAGGCTTGCAATTCATTCGGAAGCAGAATGGCGATCGCCGCGACGGTGGAGCATGCGCCGACAAACACCAGAGCCGGCACGATCCTGCGGATGCGCCGCTCATAAAAGCTCGCGATGCTGAATCGTCCGGCGCGCAGATCCTCGGCAATGATCCGCGTAATAAGAAAACCGGACAGCACGAAGAAGACGTCGACGCCGACGTAGCCGCCGGAGAACGGCGACATGCCGAGATGGCAAAGGAACACAGAGGCGACCGCGATGGCCCTCAGACCGTCGAGTTCGGGCCGATATCTGAGATTTCCGTCCCCCACCCGTCACACTCCAGCCGGTTGCCTTCGCTATAACGCGGGCAGTCGGGCTTACCCAGCGCCGCGCTTTCGACGGCGCAATCGCTTTCGGCGAATATCTTGCCCTTTTAGGGGATCAGGTCTGTGGGGAGGGCGAATGGTGCCCAGGGCCGGAATTGAACCAGCGACACTGCGATTTTCAGTCGCATGCTCTACCAACTGAGCTACCTGGGCTTGCCTCCGCGGCCAGCGGCCCATGCGAAGTCCGGCCCTTATAGGGGGGCGTTTGCCGTGATGCAAGCGCGACGAAACCGCGTTGCCCGGCTTTATTCGTCATCCCTCTCCGGCCCCGTGCTTCCGCCCCGAGGGTCTCCACCATTGTCCTCGTCATCGTCACGGCCGGGCACCGCATAGGCGCCCCCGAACCACTTGGCGAGATCGATGTCGGCACAGCGTTTCGAGCAGAACGGGCGATAGGCGTCGGCCGCAGGCTTGCGGCAGATCGGGCAGCGCACGGGCCTGCCGGCGGCTTCAGAAGATGGGCACATAGCACATAGGTTCAGGAAACACGGGGTTGATCAAAGTCGGGCGCGATCAAAGTCAGGCGCGATCGACTTCGGCGTATCGCAGCCAATTATACTGGATCGGAAATTTCTCCGAATTGAGAAGCCCGACAACCTCGGTCAGCGGCAGTCCGACGACGTTGGTATAGGAGCCGATCAGGCGCTGCACGAAGCAGCCGGCGAGGCCCTGAATGGCATAGCCTCCGGCTTTGCCGCGCCACTCGCGCGAGGCGATGTAGGATTCGAGTTCGGCGCGGTTGATGTAGCGGAAGCGGACCCTGGTATCGACGATCTTCGTGCGCACCCTGTCGTCTGGCGTGATGAGGCAGACGCACGTTTGAACCTTGTGCGTGCGGCCCGACAAGAGTTGTAGCGACGCCATCGCTTCCTCGACGTGCATCGGCTTCATCAGGATCTTGCGACCCATCGCAACGACCGTATCGGCGGCGATGACATAGGAGTCGGCAAGGTCGGGGTCGTTGGCGATCTGGTCGCGCGCAACCTCGGCCTTGGCTTTTGCCAGCCGCGCGACGAGAGCTCGGGGCATTTCCCCGCGACGCGCGCTTTCGTCGATGGAGGCTGGACGGAGCGCATCCGGCGTCACCCCTATCTGCGCGAGGAGTGTAACCCGGCGCGGGCTGGCGCTGGCGAGGACGAGCCTCGGCCGCTCGATCTCGGCCTTCGAGGACGCCCGTTCGCGCGCCATCGATCGCCGCAACGTTTCGCGGCTCGGCGCATCGGAGCGGGCGAAGCCGGGAAGAAAGGCGGATTTCAGCGATGATATCATGGGCGGCCTGCAAGAGGTGCGAAGCGTCTCGACACCAGAAAAGATGGGCGGACAATGGGCAAGCCGTGGACTTTTAGCAAGACCTGGGTGCGTTGCGGGGGACTGCAAAACAAGGCATGAATAGCGCCGCAAAATTGAGCGGCTATGATGGCGACAATGGCTCTGAAAACCGACTCTGCCGGCCTTCTTGCTCGAACCCCGCTTTTTGCCGGGCTGGATGAAGCGAGCCGCAAGGCCGTGGCGAGCGAACTCCGCGAAGCATCCTACGAGCCCGGCCAAGTGATATTCTCGCGCGGCGACGCGGGGGCCGACCTTCATATCGTCAGTAAGGGACGTATCCGGCTTTCGGTCCTGACGTCGGATGGGCGCGAGCTTTCGTTCGCGCATGCGGAGACGCCCTCGATCTTCGGCGAGCTTGCGATTTTCGACGGGCGTCCGCGCTCGGCGGATGCGACGGCCGTCAACAAGGTCGAGACCCTCCTGCTTTCGAAATCCGCGTTTCTGCGCCTTCTCTCGTCGCACCCTTCGGTCGGCGAAGCGGCCGTGCGCTTCCTCGCCGGCCGGCTGCGCGACGCGGACGAGCAGCTCGAGGCCATCGCGCTGCACCCGATCGAGGCGCGACTGGCGCGGTTCTTCCTCGCCTCCGTCCGGCAGAAAGATCCTTCCGGAAAATCCGAAAAAGTCACTCTGGCCTTGCCGATCTCGCAAAGCGAGCTGGCGCTCCTGGTCGGGGCGAGCCGCCCCAAGGTGAACGCCGCGCTGCAACTCCTCGAATCGGAAGGGGCCATCGAGCGCCGGGGGCAGCAAGTCATTTGCGATATCGCAGCGTTGAGCGGCATCGGCCGTCTCGACGACAAAGACTAGCGGCAGACTGACCTCCGCGCAGCCTCCGGGTCCCATTGCATGACGATCGCCAATCGAGACAATGAAGGTGGTTGGCAGAGCGGCTGGCTGCAAGGCTGCTTCGCCTTGCTCAAGCAGATCCTTCGCCCGGCGAAAGCGATCTTCGGCACGATCGCGCGCATCGGCATCAAGGATTATCCTCCCGACACGCAGCGGCGCCTGAAGATCGTCAACGTGTTCTCGTTCCTCGTTGTCGTCACGACCTTCATCTACGCGATGCAGCTCTGGATGTCGGGCGACAAGGCGATGATGCCCGTCGTCCTGATCAACCTCGGCCTTGCCATCATCCTATCGTTCGTGCCGCTGATGCACAGGATCAACGAGATGGCGGGCGGCCTGCTGCTCGTCGTCGCCGAATTCGCCGCGCTGATCGGATTTACATCCTACTTTGGACGCCTGGGTGGAGCGCCCTTGCAGTACGTCGTAGCGGCTGCCGCGCCGTTCGTGATTTTCGAAGCGCGGCGGTTCTGGCTCGTCTTCGCGATCGTGACGACGGCGCTGGTGCTGCATCTGTTCGCCTGGTTCCAATTTCCCATGGAAGCGGCGCGGCTGCACGCCGATCAGAAGGTTATCGATTCCTTGTACGTGCAGGGCGCGATCACCACGTTCGGACTGATCGCGGCCTGCGTCTATTATGCGTTCGGTCTCGTCGAGACGGCCAAGGCGGAAACGGAAACGGTCCTGCGCAACATCCTTCCCGACGTTATCGTCGAGCGTCTGAAAGCTGCGCCGGGAGAGACCATCGCGGACGGTTTCGCGGAGGCTTCCGTTCTGTTCGCGGACATCAGCGGGTTTGTGCGTCTGGCGCGCGGGCTCGGCCCGGAAAAAACCGTCGCGCTCTTGAACCGGCTCGTCACCGCCTTCGACGAACTGGCGCAGCACCACGGCGTCGAAAAGATCAAGACGATCGGCGACGCCTACATGGTCGCGTCCGGCGTGCCGATCCCGCGAGCCGACCATGCGCAAGCCCTGGCTGCAATGGCGCTCGATCTGGTTTCCACGGTGCGCGTCATCGCAGCGGAAGAAAACATAGATCTCAATGTCCGTATCGGCATCGCCGCAGGTCCGATGACGGCGGGCGTCATCGGCAAGAATAAATTCAGCTACGACGTGTGGGGCGACCCGGTGAACATGGCGAGCCGGCTCGAGCAGTCGAGCGAGGTCGGGCGCATTACCATTTGCCCTACGTGCTACGCCGCATTGAAAGAGACTTTCATTCTGCGATCGCGCGGGCTGATCGACATCAAGGGCGTCGGCGAGCAGGAAGCGTGGTTTCTCGATGGCCGGCGCGAGCCGAGCCTATCCCTTCCAGTGCAATGAGCAGACGAGCGTAAACAGCCTGCGGGCCGTATCGTCGTCGACGATGATTTTCGGCAGCAGCTTGTCGCGCAGCAGAACGCTGCCCTCGTCGTGGAGACCGCGGCGGCTGACATCGATGGCCTGGATGCGTGCGGGCGGCGCGGTTCTGACCGCCTCATAATAGGATTCGCAGACCATGAAGTAATCCTTCATGATGCGCTTCAGGGGCGTCAACGCGATAGCGTGCTCGAAGTTCTGCTCATTGCTGCCCGCTGCAACGTTCATTTGTAGACGGTCGTCGACGATCGAGAGATGCAGCTTATAGGGACCGCCGTCGACGTCTTCGACACGGAAAGTGTTGCCGTCGAGAATATCGAAAATAGCAACTTCGCGCTCATGCTCGGCATTCACGTTCGCACGGCCGAGCGACTTCGTGTCGAGCGTAATTTCCGCTAGACGATCACGGCCCCCGGTAATGCTCACGGTTTGATCCATTCTGCCTCAAGCTGCTTAAGTCGTTTTGGTCAGGCGGATTTCGACCGACCGACGATGCCCTTCGAGCCCTTCGGCGCGGGCCAGCGTCATCGCCGCCGGACCCAGCGCCGCCAATGCCGCTTCGTCCATTTTCAGTATCGACGTGCGCTTCATAAAATCCAGCACCCCGAGGCCGGACGAAAAACGCGCGCTCCGGGCTGTCGGAAGGACGTGATTCGAGCCGGAGACATAATCGCCGATGACTTCAGGCGTAACGCGTCCAATGAAAATCGCACCGGCATTGCGAATGCTTTGAGAGAGATCTTCCGCATTCTCCGTCGCGATTTCCAAATGCTCGGCCGCAATGCGATCCGCCAAGGCGGGAGCTTCGTCGAGCGAATTCAGAACGATCGTCGCGCCGAAAGTGTTCCAGCTTTCGCCCGCGATATTTCCGCGCGAAAGTGTTTGAAGCTGCCGCGCCACGGCTTGCTCCACGGCGGTCGCAAATGCCTCGTCGTCGGTCATGAGAATCGATTGCGCGGCGGTGTCGTGCTCGGCCTGCGCGAGCAGATCGGCTGCGATCCATTCCGGATCGTTGTTACGATCGGCGATGACGAGAACCTCGGACGGGCCTGCGATCGAATCGATGCCGACGATGCCGAACACCTGCCGCTTTGCCGCGGCGACGTAGGCGTTGCCGGGTCCGACGATCTTGACGACCGGACGGATCTTCCCGGTGCCGTAAGCGAGCGCGGCCACCGCCTGCGCGCCGCCGATACGGTAAATTTCGGATACGCCGGAAATCTTGGCCGCTGCCAAGACCAGGGGATTCAACTCGCCGCCGGGCGATGGCACGACCATCACGACGCGCGGCACACCCGCGACTTTCGCCGGCACCGCATTCATCAGGACCGAGCTCGGATAGGACGCGAGGCCGCCGGGCACATAGAGGCCCGCCGATTCCACTGCCGTCCAGCGATGACCGAGTTCGACGCCAGCGTTGTCGCGATAGCGATCATCGGACGGGATCTGGCGTTCGTGGTGATCGCTGATACGGTCGTGCGCGAAGTGCAGGGCGTCGAGCGTTTCCTTCGAGCACTCGCGAACGGCTGCGTCGACTTCGGCGGCCGTTACGGCGACGCCCGACTTGCGCAGATCGAGGCGATCGAACTTGAGGGTGAGGTCGGCAAGGCTTTCGTCGCCGCGCGCACGGACGTCGGCAATGATGTCTCTTACGGCGTTGTCGACGTCGACGGAGACTTCGCGCTTTTGCGAGAGCAGTATTGCAAACTGCTGCTCGAAATTCTTATCGGCGCTCTTCAGCCGCATCGGCATGAGCACTGTTCCTCAGAGCTTTAAGGCCTCACATATCAGCCTGCGTCTTCTGGGTGCTCCGGCGAATGTTTCGTGGCCCAAGCCGCCCCGAGATCCTTCAACTCGACCTCGACGCATTCGACGTGGAGCCGAATGGCCGCCGCGCCAGAAAAAGTCAACGTGACATCGCCTTCCGGCGTCTCCGATCCACCGGTCGGCTCAAAAGTAATTGCCAGCAAAGCTAATGACGCGCGCCTATCCTTAAGATCAATTCCCTGCAATTTGGCGCTCAGGACCCGCTCGAAGCGAATGCCTGACCGGCGGCGCTCAAATGCCTCCGACGACGCCCGATTCGATGTCGCCTTGGCGACCTCACCCCAGTCGAACCGGTTGGCGATCGCGATGAAGCGCTTTTCGGCGGGCAGATACGCAATTTCTCCGACTCGAAGCACGGCATCCTGCAGGTGCGCCGAAACCACATTCAGGTCTTCCGCGTCGAGAGCGATGAGTTTGAGGTCGGGCATCGATGCTGACAATCTCCCGGCGAACGCCTGTATATCGGTGCTATCCGGCCGAGTGTTATCGGGCGGGAGCGACTCGTGCAACATCGTCCCGAATAAGACGGGCCAGCCAGCGTCAGCCGCTCGCCAGCCGCTCGATGTTGGCACCGCAGCGGCTCAATTTCTGCTCCAGCTGCTCGAACCCGCGATCCAAGTGGTAAACGCGATTGATCATCGTCTCTCCCTCGCCCGCGAGACCGGCGATGACCAGCGACACCGACGCCCTGAGATCGGTTGCCATGACCGGCGCGCCTTTGAGCGTCTTGACGCCCTTGATCGTCGCCGTGTCGCCGTGAAGGTGGATATCGGCCCCGAGGCGCGCCAGCTCCTGCACGTGCATGAAGCGGTTTTCGAAAATCGTTTCGCGAATGACGCTGGTCCCAGAGGCAAGCGCCAGCAGCGCCATCAACTGTGCCTGCAGATCGGTCGGGAAACCCGGAAACGGCTCTGTCTCCACCGACACCGGCTTGATGTCGCCGCCGTTGCGCCTGACTCGGATGCCGGTCTCGGTCGTCTCGACCGTTGCTCCCGTCGCGATAAGGACGTCGAGCGCGGCTTGCAGATCGCCGGCACGAGCCCCTTCGAGCGTCACGTCGCCGCCTGTCGCGGCAACGGCCATGGCAAAGGTGCCGGTTTCGATACGGTCCGGAAGGACGGTGTGAACCGCACCTTCAAGACGGTCGCGGCCTTGAATTCGAAGCGTCGACGTGCCGATGCCCTCGACCTTGGCGCCCATCTTCGAAAGACAGCTCGCGACATCGCCGATTTCCGGCTCACGCGCAGCGTTCTCGATGACCGTCTCGCCTTTCGCCAAGGCCGCGGCCAGCAGAACGTTATGCGTCGCACCGACCGAAACTTTTGGAAACACAATACGCGCGCCGCGCAGTCCTTTCGGAGCCCGCGCGATGACGTAGCCGGCGTCGATGTCGATCTCGGCACCCAGCTCCTTCAATCCCATCAGATGCAAATCGACGGGGCGCGTTCCGATGGCGCAGCCACCCGGGAGCGACACCTTCGCTACGCCCATGCGTGCGATCAACGGACCGAGCACCCAGAAGCTGGCGCGCATCCGCGACACCATCTCGTAAGGCGCGGTCGTGTCGACGATATCGCGCGCCGTCAGATGGAACGTCTCGCCGAGGTGCATCGCCGGACCCGGCCGCTTGCCGTCGACGGCGAGGTCGACGCCATGGTTGCGCAAGATGCGCATGAGCAGGTTGACGTCGGCGAGGTTCGGGACATTCTTGAGCGTCAGCCGATCGTCGGTCAGCATGCTGGCGATAAGCAACGGCAGGGCCGCGTTCTTGGCGCCGGAAATCGGGATCGTGCCACGGAGTGCCTGACCGCCGGTAATCCTGATTCGATCCATTAAATGCCTTCTGGCTCGATGTGTGACGCAAGATGTGTGGCGCAGGGCCATGCGCCGCAGAGAAGATTCGCGTCTGTACCCGTGTCGCTGATACTGGTTTCGCCGCCGGTCCCGCAAGGGAGTTTTGCCGATGCGTGTGCCTGACGCGCGCGCGAGCCCGAGAATTACTCGTCCGGAGCGTTGTCTTTGTCATTCGTTCGACCGCGACCGGCTTCCTTGCGGCGTTTCAAGTTCGACCGGAGGACCTCCGCAAGACGCTCGGCGCGCGCGTCCTTGGGCGATGGCCGCTGGCTTTTTTCCTTAGAATTTCGGTCGGTCATGCGTGTCCCAGGCCCGTCGCTGATGCCGCAACTCACGGTGCTGCGACATCGTCTCGGAGAGCTTGGCTTTCGGTCTTGCCCCCCGTCAAGCCTTGTGGCAGTGTCCGCCCCGCCTGCCAAGCGGGCACCACGCGCGTCGATGTAACGGCGCGCTTGCTTTTTCTTGGGCGCCGGTTGCGGTACCCAAAGGCCATCCAGGCTGCCGTAGCTCAGTGGTAGAGCACTCCCTTGGTAAGGGAGAGGTCGAGAGTTCAATCCCCTCCGGCAGCACCATAAAAATCCCTTTGTTTCAAAGCGTTTTCGCGCATTCGACCCGACAACACCGTTTTCGAACGTGTCGGATACATCCGATACTCCCGACCCAAACCACAGCCTCGCATGAGCTGGCGACCTATAGAGCGTGCCCGGCCGCCCAACCGCTGGCCCAAGCCCATTGAAAATTATATCCGCCAAGCCAACCGGTCACATCCACTGCTTCGCCAATCGCGTAAAGCCCGCTCACGTTCCTTGCTTGCATGGTCTGCGAAGACAGCTCGTCGGTGCTGATCCCGCCGACTGTGACTTCGGCTTTGGCGAACCCTTCGGTGCCGGTAGGGCGAAAGCGCCAGTTGGAAAGCCGTCGCTGAACATCTTCAAGCGCCCGGTCGGGAGCGTTTGCGAGTTCTCCGCGGACGCCCATGCACTCAGCCAGAGTTTCCGCGAGACGCGCAGGCAATGAATGCGCCAGCACGGAGCGCAACCCGGAACGGGGGTTACTGCGCTTTGCCTCAAGGAGCCACGCTGATCCGAGCTGCGGCAGAAAATCGATCCCGATCTCCACTCCGGGCGTCCAGTACGAGGAAATCTGCAGCATCGCCGGGCCCGACAACCCCTTGTGGGTAAACAGCGCAGCCTCGCGAAATGCGACGTCGCCACATCGCGCGACGACATCGGTCGAGACACCCGACAGCGACTGGAAAAGCGTCTCATCCTTTCCAAGCGTCAGCGGCACGAGCGCCGGTCTCGGCGCGACAACCGCGAGGCCGAACCTGCGGGCAAGATCGTAGGCAAAGCCGGTCGCCCCCATTTTCGGTATGGAGAGGCCACCGGTCGCGATCACGAGCGCGGGCGCGACGGCGGCCTCATCGCCGTAGCTGACGCGGTACATCCCATCGGCGTGCTCCAACTCGCGAATACCGTGGCCAAGCCTCAGTTCGACGTGCCCTTTGGCGCATTCATCGAGCAGCATGGCGACGATCTGCCGAGCCGAACCATCACAGAAAAGTTGCCCCAGCGTTTTCTCATGCCAAGCGATGTGATGGCGCTCGACTAGGGCGATAAAGTCTTTCGGGCGAAAGCGGCGCAACGCCGACTTGGCGAAGTGAGGGTTGGCTGACAGATACCGCTCGGGCGGAGTCTGGAGATTGGTGAAATTGCAGCGGCCGCCGCCCGAGATGAGGATCTTCTTTCCCGGCTCGTCGGCATGGTCGATCAAGAGAACCTTACGTCCGCGCTGCCCCGCCGTGAGGGCACACATCATCCCCGCTCCACCGGAGCCGAGTATGATTGCGTCATAACGGCTGGATGCTCTGGTGCCCACGGAACCTGCTGCGCGACCTCTCTTGCCCTCAGCTCAGGGCAGAGTCTGCTTCAATACTGTTCCGCCGGCTGCGGCAACCCCGATTTGCCCGTCCGGCAGTGCTCGCCGCCCTGGCGCACAACGTCTAGGTCATCGCAAGCCAGACGCACGACGACCTCTTCGCCGTCAAATCCCTGCGCGCACATTGGTGCACTGCATCTGGTCGTCATCTAGACGGGTCTGGTGCGCAGCTGTCCCTGGTAATGGTATTTTCCGAGCGGCACGCCCCGCGTGCGCAAGATGTTGTATGCGGCCACAGAATGGAAATAGAAGTTGGGCAGCGAGTACGAGAGTAGAAAGGTCTCTGGCGTGAATGCCAATGTCCGAGGGCCCCAGCTCGACGTTGTGGCATTTTCCTCATCGAGCGGTTGATAGATTTCAATATCCAGCTTCCGGCCAGACCAGCAATTGACCTCATCGGGGGTGAACGCCTCCAACGCCGTTATTGCGTCGCCGACCATGGCCCGTAGTTCGGCGAAAGGCATCGCGCCGACCAGAGGCGGTGGGGCGAACACGCCGGTCTTCACAGCTTCCATCCCCCACACAGCATGATGGGTCAGGGCTTCGATCTGGAAATGGAAAGGAGCCATGTCGGGGAACAGGCGGGCCGTTACGAGTTCTTCCAGATCGCCCCCGGTCTCAGCGCAATGTCTAGTCGTGCGATGGAGAAAGCCTCCGACGGCTCTCGCTGTCTGCAGGAAGGTCGGAACGCTGAGGTCGTAGAGTGTTGGTGCAAGCTTTGCCATGGTGAAATCGTAGCATCGAGCGGACACTTCACAACGACTGATTGCACTCGCGCTGATGCACACTTTTGGCCCTAATCGGACATTACATTGCGTCTGCTTTGATCGCGCGACGCGCGGGGCATTCTGAAGCCGCCGCCAATCACTGATATGCCCGGGCCGTAGAACCCGGCCGCGAATTGCAAGGCGCCGCTCTTCGTCGCGGGCAGCCAGTTCTTGTGCTGACCGGGATCTTTTGGCTCGTCGCTCTGGATGTAAATGACGAGCTTGTCGCCTCGGTGGCTCGCTACAAACGCGCTACTCCGCGATTATCTTCTCCGGCACCGCTTGGTAGGGGGTGGCATGGGCGACGGTCGCGGCTTTGCCGTGGGTGCCAGGCATCACCTCGAAGCGCGGATCGAAGTCGACCATCGTTGCCGCGAGCTTCGCCAGCAGGCTTACGTCGCCCTCGACCTTCGCCGTGCCGTCGGCGATCTGCGCGTCGAGAGTCTTCGCCCCCATCATCGTCTGCTCAAGATCGGCACGGTTGATCGTCAACGTCAGATCCGGCTTTTTCGCCTGGAAGCCGGCAATGTTGGTCAGCGTCGCGTTCTCAAGTTCGACGATGAACTTCTCACCGTTGTCGGGGGTGACAAGGTTCATGGTGAAACGCAGGCCCTCGGCCTTGCGGCTGTCCATGCGGATGCCAAGGAAGTTGAGGAAAAGCTCGGTCGTCATCGCCCTGATCACATCGGGGCTCGACGAGCTAGCCATCTCGCCGCTCGGGATGCCAGTGCGGAGTTCGTAGGCACCGGAGAGGAAGCTGTTGCGCAGCCCCGGATTCTCTTGTTGGTAGCCTATCTGCTCGAAAATGTCGGCGAGGAGGTCCTTCGCTTCGGTGTTGTCGGGCTCGGCATGGACGAGCTTGTTGACGATCTCAACCGCGAGCAGGTACTTACCCTCGGCGTGCAGCGCTCGGCCTTTTTCGATGATCTTCGCGCTGCCCCCCATCATCTCGACATAGAGTGGCGCCGAGTCCTCGGGCGACAGCGGAATGAGCGTCGCCGGGTTGCAATCCCAGAAGCCAAGGTAGCGTTGGATGACCCCGCGCGAATTGTGTTCGGGAGAGCCGTGATAGCCGCGGCAATCCCACTTCGCCTGCAGGCCCTTTGGTAGCGCGTAGATGTTGTGAATCTGGTTGATAGTCACGCCTTGGTTGGCGAAGTGCAGCACTTGGTTGTTCATGTTAGCGTAGAGATCGCGCTGACCGCGCAACACCTCCTGTATGCGATCGTTGCCCCAACGAGGCCAGTGATGCGAGGCGAACATGACCTGTGCGTCCAGTCCGAAGTGGTAGAGCGCCTCGGCGATGTATTTCGACCATGCGAGCGGGTCGCGGATAAGCGTGCCGCGCAGGGTGTAGATGTTGTGCAGCGTCGCGGTGACGTTCTCGGCCATCCAGAGCGCCTTCATGCTCGGGATGTAGGTATTCATCTCGCGCGGCGCCTCGGTGTTCGGCGTGTTCTGGAACACCATCTCGAGGCCGTCGACCTCCAGTGTCTCGATTGGCTCGCTGACAAAGCGCGTCGGCGCGATGAGGCCGGAGGCGCCGGCGGATACCCGAGTTCCGAGGCCCTGGCCGACGTAGCCATGCGGAGCGGCAGGCAGGAGCAGCCCATATTGATAGAAGAGCCGCCGATTCATGGCGTTGCCTGCGTAGACGTTCTCCGAGACGGTGAAGCTCATAAAGTCGACCGGCGCGATCACCTCGACCTTGCCGGAGCGGACGTCGGCCTCGTCGAGGATGCCGCGTACACCACCCCAGTGATCTGCGTGTGTGTGGGAATAGATGACCGCCGAGATCGGCAGACCCTCGCCCTTATGTTGCTGAAAGAGCTTCCACGCCGCCCGTGCGGTTTCGTTGGAGACGAGCGGGTCAAAGACGATCCAGCCGGTCTTGCCGCGCACGAAAGTGATGTCGGAAAGGTCGAAGCCACGCACTTGATAGATGCCAGGCACAACCTCGTAGAGGCCATAGTTGTTGTTGAGTTTGGAGATCCGATGCAGTGATGGATGGATCGAGTCAAACTCCTCCTGCTGATCGAGAAACTGGAAGCTCGCCATGTCCCACGCGACGTGACCTGCGTCGGCTTTTATCACCATATCGGTCATCGGAGCGATCAGGCCGCGCTTTTGCTCGTCGAAGTCGCGCGTATCGTCGAAGGGTAGGCCGGAGCGCGTCGCCTTCAGGACCTCGACCGTGTGCTTCGACGGCGCCTTACCCTTCGGATGAAAATGTCCAGCAAGCGGCATAGAAACGTCTTGCGCGCGAGCAGCACTATCCTCGAAGGCAAAATTGCCGGCAACCAAGAAGGCAGCTCCGGCGGCTGGCAGCGTTCCGATAAATTCGCGTCGGTTGGTCATGACGGCCTCCATTAGAGGGATCCGGAAAAATCGATCTTGAGCTGGTCGACGTCAGTGAGTCAAACGGGCTGAGGGGCTCGCCGTGATCTCCGCCAAACGAAGGCATCCATCACGCGAACTGGAAGCGAAGCGTCTTCTCCGCGATCGCTCCAACTGGCTCATCAAGGGGAGAGACATGACAACGAGTTACATCTTTGTAGAGAACCTTTGGGCGCGCGGCGCGGCGTTCGCTGCTGCGCATATTGCACTTTAACGGCTGCCCAGCCAACGATTGTGGATTAGTCTCTGCAACGAGCGTGACGATGCATTCGGTCAGAAATGCAACGTAGTTCCGACGACCGGCCCTTGTTGCAGTACGTCGTATTTGTAGCCGCCCTGAGTGAAATCGACCGATAGGGCCCGGTAGCCGACGTAACCATCAAGCACGTAGCCGCTGTGAACGCACATTTGCCAATTGTAGGTGGCGAGAACTTGCCAGGAGAAATCGCTTCCAACACCGAACCCGCCAACGTCCGCCCGCACCATCAGTTCTTGCCCATTACCAATCTGGTTGCGCAAACGTGCGCCAATGAACGGGTCGGTCCAGTCGACTGAGCCAGATTTCACTGCGCTCAGCGAGTTGAGGGTTGCGGAAACGTCCACGTCCTGGTGCCAATAGCGCCCGCCAGCCAACACATCGACGGCTGTGGACCCGGTCGTAATCGGGCTTCGGCCCGACCAAATCTCATAGGCACCCCCAAACTCAACGGTGACCTGGGTGTAGTCGACGGAAAGCCCGCCCGCCACCGACAGAGGAGGGAGCGGCCCTGGCAACTCCTTTTGAAAGCGCTTCGAGTTGGTGAGGTTCGCGTACACTATATCATTGAAAAGTCCGATCGGGCCGCGACGCGCTTCTGCATAACTCATCCACGCTGGAAGAGACGACCAGTCGAGGTTGCCGTAGATTTGGCTTGGGTCGACATTGACGTCGAAGTTGTGTCCCTTGATGGCCATGTTGCCACTCATCCAGGGTATCCACCCGTATGTCGTAAAGGCAAAGGACCACCTGTCAGACGGCGGCGCACTTGCGGTGTAACGAGGCACGTCAGCGTTGCCGAGGTCGGCGGCATAAGTCAGACCCGCGGGTGCGATCCAGAATACCGCCAACGAAATAGTCGTCACCGCGCGTCTGATGTCATGCATTGCCGCCCCCGCGTTCGGACAATCCAGCGGCTATGTTAGCATTTAGTGCGCGGACTGATTGTTGCGGGATAGATACAGCTCCCTGGAACTAGCGATCGCGCCGTGATCAGCCCATTCCCGCCGGCAAAGGAACGACAGGAAACGGATCGCCAGCTCCAGGACGAATATTGTTCGGTTCCATGGGGCTCGCCCTCGGCGGGGATATTTGAGCGTGAGGCTCTTCTGCTCGCCCCCGGCGATCGAAGGGTGCCAACAAATTCGCTGCTCCAGCACCATCCGGCCGACAAGCGGAATGTTTCTGCGCGCCGGGCCGCCTCCGGGACGGCTGGAAGCGCGACGGCAGTACTTGCAAAAAAATTGCTCGTTCGCTCGCTCGCAACCTCTGGCCGGGGATGCCCGCGTGCCTATATCGTAGGGATACCGCCCTCGGCCATTCGCCAAACCGAACGCCCCTGATATGGCTCATTCCTGGCATAATTCCGGTTTCATTCAGGTGCGTTTCCGCGCACGGCGCAGGCTGGCGGCATCTCAAGACGAGCTAGGAGAACTTCAAGGCCCGATCGGGCGTCAATGAGCGGAGACGTGCCGCTCCCTCGGGCAACATGCACCTTCCATAAAAGGGGTTGTCTATGAACATCTCGAGCATCTTGAAGGCCAAGGGGGCGGACATCATGACGGTCCGTCCCACGGAAACGATCCAAAACGCGGCGATGAAGCTGCGCATCAAAGGCATCGGGGCGCTGATCGTCAGCAGTGACGGCGTGACGCTCGACGGTCTGATCACGGAGCGCGCGATCTCCGATGGCGTCGCCGTTCATGGCAGCGGCATCGGTGGCCTGCACGTCTCGGACCTGATGGTTACCGGCGTTCTCACCTGTCGACCACAAGACAGCATCGCCGATGCGGCGCGGCTGATGACCGACCGGCGCCTCCGGCATCTTCCGGTGATGGACGGCCGACGCCTCGTCGGCATCGTCAGCGTCGGCGACATCCTGAAGTATCGGCTGGATGAGGTGATGCTCGAAGCGCATGTCCTGCAGGATATGGCTCTCGCGCAACGCTGACTTCGCGTGAGAAACTTGTTTCCTTGCCATTGATGCCGCCGGCTTTGACATTCCTTCTCCGGGCGTATCGAAGCTGGCGGTTTCCGCACACCTGACATGGATGCGGGCCTTGGACGCGCCCTTACGGTGTCGTCGCCGAATGTCCGTTCATGAAGGCTATCAACTCTTTCGATCGCGCCAGCGTATCGCGATAGCCAAGCTCGATCAGGGCGCCGCAATACCCGGGCTCGAACAGCAGGTAGCTCGGCAAACGCCAGTCCTGCCCCCACAGTCCGAGCCGCCGCAACAACATTCGGACCGTCCACGGCATCTCCGCTGCATGCCGGCGCGCGATCTCCCGGATATCCTCCGACGGATCAATCGCGATGACATCGATGTCGCGCAACGAGGTTTCGCCGAGGCGTCGTTCGGCGACCAGCGACAGCGTGTGATCGATGCGTTGCGCGCGTTCGATATCGGCGTCGACGTTGTCCATGAAAATGATGTCGAGCAGGCTGCCGCCGATCGTGCCGAGGGCCGGATATTGCACTTCGTCCGGCGGCGTCGGCGGATCGACGTCGCGGTCGCGCGTGGTGATGACGATGATCTTATTGGCGCCTGCGTGAATTGCGGGGCTCAGCGGCGATGTCAGCCGCAATGAACCGTCGCCGTAATGCTCGGAGCCGACGCGCTGCGCCGGAAAGACAAGCGGCAGCGCCGAGGAGGCCAGCAGGTGGTCGACCGTCAACCGCGTCGCCACGCCATCGCGCCGCGCACGGCTCCATGCGCCGATCTGTGGCGCGCCTTCAAAGAACGTCACGGCGCGGCCGCGGTCGTAGGAGGAGGCGGTGACGCACAAGGCTTTGAGAGCCCCGACCTTCACCGCTTCGGCGATGCGATCGAACTCGGTATGATCGATGAGAAACTGGCGCAGCGGATCGTTATCGAGAAGCGAGCGCGGGTTGGGCAGCCCCAGCGACGCGATCGGGGTCAAAGACAGAACCCAGTGCAGGCCGCGCAACGAAATCGACACGAAATCGGTGCGATAGACGTCCCGGCAATGGAGGTTCTGCCAAAGCTCGACGAGCTTCGCGACGCCCTCGTTGAAGCCCGCCGCATTGGCGGCGAGAAACGCGGCGCTGATGGCGCCCACGGACGAACCTGCGATGACGGGAAACGGGTTGCGATCGAGCGGCGTCAATTCGGCCAGGGCCTTGATGACTCCAACCTGAAAGGCCCCTCTGGCACCGCCGCCGGGGAGAACAAGTCCGAGCGTGGGGGTCGTATTATCCGTCATGATTGCTCTCTGCGTTCCGGCAAATTTTGCGTTCGTTACCGGACAATGTCCCCATACTCTTGTAGCGCCGTATTATCGTCGATCGCGTGCGATGCCGCCTATCTCCCAACGGAACTATCGCGGGCGGAGCCGAACTGAAACTTTATGCAAGAACGGGCACGTCCGCATTACCGGATTTCGGCATCCGGGACACGCTTCGGATTCCAATCAGGCAGAGATGGACCCGACGCACAGAAACAATCTCGATCTCGCCTTGACAGGCGATGCCGATCAGCCCATGTGACGCGAACGCGGTGGCCGATGACCTCGGCGCCGTGAATCCAAAGGAACCCAACCCTTGTCTAGCGACAGTAGTCGTCGAACTCCCCGGCCGTCGAGGCCCGTGGTCTGACCGTTGGGTCGGCTCGCCACGGTCCGTTTAGACGGCGGATCGTGAGGTGAGCCATGGAAGAAGTCCACTACGTGACGGGCGACGACGTCGACCCGATCCTGCTGGTCGAACTGCTCGATGAGCACGACGCCGACATCGTCGTGCGGCTCAACGAGCAGGATGTCGAGACAGCCGCCTCCATACTTTCGCAATTTCCGCTGGAACGGGCCGTCGATATTTTCGACAGGCCAGAGCTGTCGCGCGCGGGCGATATTATCCTTGAGCTTCCCGAGGACCTTGCGAGCCGCATTCTGAAGGGCATGTCCGCCGACCGCGCGGCCAACATGCTGCGTCAGCTCGATGGACCCGATCGCACCGATCTTCTCGCGCGCATTGATTTCGAGACGGCGCAATCGCTGAAGCTGCTGCTCGCTTATCCTGAGGGAACAGCCGGCAGCATCATGACGACGGAATTCGTGAGCGTGCCGTCGACCTACACCGTCGCGGAAACTATGAAGCACATTCGCGAAGTGCAGCACACACGGGAAACGGTTTATGCGATCTACGTTCTCGATCCCGCTTCGCGCGAGCTTCGCCAGGTCGTGTCGCTGCGGCAGCTGATCTCCAGCGAACCCGACAGCAATATCCTGGATGTCGCTTCCGACCGCGAACCGATCTGGGTCGATCCGGACGTCGATCGCGAAGAAGTGGCGCGACTGATCTCGATTCACGACCTTCTGGCCGTTCCGGTGCTTAATGCGCGGCATCGGATGCTCGGCATTGTCACGTTCGACGACGTCATCGACGCGATCCTCGCGGAAAGTACCGAAGACGTGCAGCGCTTCGGCGGCGTCGAAGGCATGGCCGAGCCGTACATGGACATCACCTTCCTCGAAATGATCAAGAAGCGCGCCGGTTGGCTGTGCGCTCTCTTCCTCGGCGAAATGCTGACGGCCAGCGCCATGCAGCATTATTCCGACGAGCTTGCAAAGGCCGTGGTGCTGACGCTGTTCATTCCCCTCATCATGAGCTCCGGCGGCAACTCGGGATCGCAGGCGACGTCGCTTTTGATCCGCGCGCTCGCGCTTGGACAAATTCGACTCAAGGACTGGTGGCGCGTCGCCGTCAGAGAAATTCCCACAGGCCTGACGCTCGGTACCATTCTCGGCGTCATCGGCATTGCGCGCATCAGCTTGTGGCAATATCTCGGAATCTTCGACTACGGCGAGCATTGGCAGCTCGTCGCGCTGACCGTGGGCCTCGGGCTCGTTGGCATCGTCACATTCGGCTCGCTTGCGGGCTCTATGTTGCCGTTCGTGCTCAAAAGGCTGGGGTTCGATCCTGCGAGCGCATCGGCGCCGTTCGTCGCAACGCTCGTCGACGTGACAGGGCTGATGATCTATTTCAGCGTGGCGCTGTTGATCTTGCGCGGCACGCTGCTCTGACGCGAAACATCAAACTGCTGGTACGCAAATCCGTCATGCGGGCGTACCAGCAGTTTAGTTTGTGCAATCGGTGACAGCGATGGTTTTGTTGCTCGTACAGTGACGCCGATGAGCGACGATAACGTGCGCTAAAAGGCGTAATCAGAGAAATTCGAGTAGCGGACGGGCTCTGCTGTGATACGTTCCCGCCTTCATCAGGCTGGCGCGCGGGTACGCCGGAAATCTTTCGCTCATAAGAATTTTGGCGCAATCCATGACGATATTCGAGTCCTTGCGATCCACGCTCCGGCGGCATGCATTCATGCCTTGCGTGGTCTTGGCGTCCGTTGTGTTTGTTAGCGGAGCCACGTCGACGCACGCACAAGAAGGACCTCCCGCGTTTCCGGTGACGGTCGCTCCACCGCTCTCCGAGCACATCAAAACATGGGATGAATATCCCGGCCGTTTCGAAGCGTTCCAGCGTGTCGAGCTGAAGCCGCGCGTCAGCGGCTACGTCGATGAGGTGAATTTCAAGGAAGGTTCAGACGTCAAGTTCGGCGATCTGCTTTTCACTCTCGACAAACGGCCGTTCGAGATCGCTGTCGAGGCTGCGAAGGCCGAGGTCGCGCGGGCGCATGCGCAGGTTGAATTCGCAAAGGCCGATCTCGCACGCGCGGCGCCGCTCGTCGAATCGAGAGCGCTGAGCGAGCAGGTTTACGAGCAGCGGAAGTCGAGCCTGGGCGTCGCGGAAGCGCAGGTCATGTCGGCGGCGGCGCAGCTCAAGTCGGCGGAACTCAATCTCGAATGGGCCGAGGTTCGCGCGCCGATCTCCGGGCGCATCTCGGATAAAAAAATCGACGTCGGCAATCTCGTGATCGGCGGACAGGTCAACGCGACGCTGATGGCGACGATCGTCTCGACCGATCCCATTCACTTCGTATTCGATACGTCGGAAGCGGATTATCTGCGCTACCAGCGGCTGAACCAGTTGGGCCAGCGCGACTCCTCGCCGAATACGCCAACCCCCGTTCGGCTGAAGCTCGCGGACGAGAGCGACTGGAGCTATCACGGCACGATGGACTTCATCGATAACGCCTTCAACGAACATTCCGGGACGCTGCGCAGCCGGGCGATCATTTCGAACAAGAACGGGCTTCTGACGCCCGGCGTTTTTGCTCGCCTCGCGCTCTATGCCGGCGACGTCGATGCGTTTCTCGTTCCTGACGACGTCATCGTCTCGGATCAGGCGCACAAAATCGTCTACACCGTCAACGCCGACAACGTGATCGTCGCGACGCCGGTGGAGCTTGGCCAGATTTACGAGGGTCTGCGCGTGATCAAATCGGGGCTCAAGCCCGGCGATCGCGTCGTGATCGAAGGCGTGGCCAATCCGGCCATCAGACCTGGAACGAAGGTTGCGCCGACCCAGGGCGCAATCAAGCCGCCCGAAAAAACCGCGCAGAAATAGCTCGCGCTTAAACGCAGAAAACGTCCGATGCGCCTCACCCATTTTTTTATAGACCGGCCGATTTTCGCGTCCGTCGTGTCGATGATCATCACGATCCTCGGATTGATCTCGGTGAATTTCCTGCCGATCGCCGAGTATCCGGAGATCGCGCCGCCGACGGTCAGCATTCACGCGACATATCCGGGCGCTTCCGCGCAGGTGATTGCGGAGACCGTTGCGACGCCGATCGAGCAGGAAGTCAACGGCGTCGACGACATGCTCTACATCAACTCGCAGTCGACGGGTGATGGGCAGGTGACGATCAGCGTCATCTTCAAGCCCGGCACCGACGTCGATCAAGCGCAGGTGCTGGTGCAGAACCGCGTGTCGGTCGCGGAACCGCGTCTGCCGGAAGACGTGCGGCGGCTCGGCATTTCGGTGCGCAAGGCTTCGCCCGACCTGATGATGGTCGTGCACATGGTGTCGCCGGACGGAACGCGCGATCAGCAGTACATTTCGAACTATGCGACGCTCTACGTCAAAGACGTGCTGACGCGTATCGACGGCGTCGGCGACGTCAACGTGTTCGGCGCGCGCGACTACTCGATGCGGATTTGGCTCGATCCCGACAAGATGTCGTCACGCGGGCTGACGGCGGGCGATGTCGTCGCCGCTCTGCAAGCGGCGAACCTGCAGGTCGCGGCTGGTTCGATCAATCAGCCGCCGGCGACGTCGGACGGCGCGTTCACGCTCAACGTCCAGACGCTTGGGCGGTTGAAATCGACGAGCCAGTTCGAAGACATCGTCGTCAGGGCGGAGCCCGGCGGACAGGTCGTCCGCGTTCGCGATATCGCACGCGTCGAGCTTGGCGCGCAGGACTATACCGTCAACGCCTATCTCGATAATCGCAACGCGACGGCGCTCGTTCTGTTTCAGAAGCCCGGCTCCAATGCGCTGGCGACGGCGGCGGCCGTCAAGCAGCAGATGGAAACGCTGAAGAAGAGCTTCCCGCCCGGCCTCGACTATACCGTCGTTTATAACCCGACCGAATTCATCCAGTTCTCGATCGACGCCGTCGTCAAGACGCTCGCCGAAGCCATCCTGCTCGTCGTTCTTGTCGTCATTCTGTTTCTGCAAACGTGGCGGGCGGCGATCATTCCTATCCTCGCCATTCCAGTGTCGCTGATCGGCACGTTCTTCATCATGAGCCTGCTCGGCGTCACGTTCAACACGCTGTCGCTGTTCGGACTGGTGCTTGCGATCGGCATCGTCGTCGATGACGCCATCGTCGTCGTCGAAAACGTTGAGCGCTACATCGAGAAAGGCATGAGTCCGAAGGCCGCGGCTCACAAGACGATGGACGAAGTCGGAACGGCGCTGATCGCGATCTCGCTCGTGCTCATCGGCGTGTTTCTGCCGACGGCCTTCATCACAGGCCTGCAAGGGACGTTCTTCAGGCAGTTCGCCATCACGATCGCAGCTTCGACGGCGCTGTCGCTGATCGTTTCGCTGACGTTGTCGCCAGCCATGGCGGCGCTGCTCTTGAAGCCGCATCGCGCCGCGCACGAGAAGCAGAACATTTTTGCGAGAATTCTCGGGGCGCCGCTCAGATTGTTTTTCCGCGGCTTTAACTGGGCGTTCGGTGCACTGTCGCACGGCTATGCGTGGCTGACGGGCAAGCTCATCAAAATCAGCCTGCTTCTCATCCTGGTCTATTGCGGACTGCTTTTCGCGACGTACACCCGGCTGGTCTCGACGCCGACAGGCCTCATACCGCCGCTCGACCGGGCTTATCTTATCGTTGCGTTGCAGCTGCCGCCCGGATCGACGCTCAGCCGAACGGATGCCGTCGTCCGCAAGGCAAGCGACGTGCTGCTGTCGCGCCCGGGTATCGAGCATGCGGTTGCCTTCGTCGGGTTCGACGGCGCGACGTTCACGAATGCGCCGAACACCGGCGTGATCTTCGTCGGTCTGTCGCCATTCGCGCAGCGGGCGCACACCGAACTGACGAAAGACACGATTTTAAACGATCTGCGGCAACAGATGGCGCAGATCAAAGAAGCGTTCGTGCTGGTTATCGAACCGCCATCGGTGCCGGGCATCGGCACGGGCGGCGGCTTAAAAGGTTACGTTCAGGACAAGGGCGGACGCGGGCTTCCGGCGCTCGAGGGCGCCGCCTGGGCCATGGCCGGAGCGTCCGGACAACAGCCTGGCTTTGCGCAGGGGTTCACGCTGTTCAATGTGCGCACGCCGGAAATCTACGCCGACATCGATCGCACCAAAGCCGAGCAGCTCGGCGTGCCGATCAGCCGCGTCTTTGAAACGCTGTCGGTCTACATGGGTTCGGCGTTCGTCAACGACTTCAACATTCTTGGCCGCACCTATCGCGTGACGGCGCAAGCCGACAATCCGTTCCGCCTGTCGCTGCGCGACGTCGCCAATCTCAAGACGCGCAGCAACACGGGCGAAATGGTGCCGATCGGGTCGGTCGCGACGTTCAGCGATACGACCGGTGCCTACCGTGTTCCACGCTACAATCTCTATCCCGCCGCCGAAGTTCAGGTGCAGCTACTGCGCGGCTATTCGACGGGCGAAGCCATCAAGACGATGGAAGCGATCGCGGAAAAGGCGCTGCCCTCCGGGTTCGGCTTCGAATGGACGGAAATCGCGCTGCAGGAAAAGCTCGCGGGCAACACGGCGATTATGGCGTTCGGCCTTTCGGTCGTGTTCGTGTTTCTGCTGCTGTCGGCGCTCTATGAAAGCTGGATGCTACCGCTATCGGTCATCCTGATCGTGCCGATGTGTATTCTGGCGGCGATGATCGGCGTGAATATTCGCGGCCTCGACCGCAACATTCTCGTCGAGATCGGCTTAATCGTGCTCGTCGGCCTCGCGGCGAAGAATGCCATTCTCATCGTCGAGTTCGCCAAGCAGGGCGAAGATCAGGGACTGTCGCGCAGCGAGGCGGCGGTCGAAGCCGCACGCACACGGCTGAGGCCCATCCTGATGACGTCGCTGGCGTTCATTCTCGGCGTCGTGCCGCTGGTTTTCGCCGAGGGCGCTGGCGCTGAAATGCGGCAGTCGCTTGGAACCGCGGTTTTCTCCGGCATGCTCGGCGTGACGCTCTTCGGCCTGATCTTCACGCCGGTCTTCTACGTCGTCGTCCGCAAACTGTCGCCGCAGCCACGGCCCGAGATCCCGGCGGCGGCAGAGGGATCGCCGGGATAGCCCCGGTGGTGGGCCTTCATATTCTGGCCGCGGGCTTAACGTTCGCGGCAATCATACCTTAAGATCTATAGCCTCAGATCTTTCATCCAGGCGAAAAGTGCGCCAAAATCGGCGTTCCAGATCCGCGAAACGAATAATCCCGAAACCAGTGATCCAATGAGCTCAGATAAGAAGCCGACCCGCGCCGAAGTCGAGGCTGCGGTCAAAACCATCCTCCGCTGGAGCGGCGACGACCCGACCCGCGACGGCCTGCTCGAAACGCCGGCCCGCGTCGTGCGCGCGTATGAAGACTACTTCCGCGGCTACAACGACGATCCGAAAGCCATTCTGCAAAAGACCTTCGAGGAGATCGAAGGCTATGACGAGATGATCGTTCTGCGCGGCATCCGCTTCGAAAGCCATTGCGAGCATCACATGGCGCCGATCATCGGACGCGCGTGGGTCGCCTACATCCCGCGCGGGCGCGTGGTCGGCATCTCGAAGCTGGCGCGCGCCGTTGATGCGTTCGCCAAGCGTCTTCAGATCCAGGAAAAGATGACGGCGCAGATCGCAAACACCATCCAGGAAGTCCTCGATCCGGAAGGCGTCGCCGTCGTGCTCAAGGCGGAGCATCATTGCATGACGACACGCGGCGCGCATAAGCCCGGCACCGACATGGTGACGAGCCGCATGCTCGGCGTGTTTCGCGACAATCCGATCACACGGCAGGAATTCCTGGCGCTCGTCACCGAAGACCAGCGGCACGACTAAAGTTTCACGTCACGCTCACTCGTAATCGACGCCGACGAGATAGAGACCGGCCGCCGGGGCGACCGGTCCGCAGGCTTCGCGATTGGCTGCGCCGAGCGCCGACGCGAGATCGTCGCGGCTCCATTTTCCTTCGCCGACAAGCTTCAAGCTGCCGACCATCGAACGGACTTGGTGGTGCAGGAACGACCGCGCCGAGACGCGGCAGACGATTTCCTCGCCCTGACGCGACACGTCGAATACGTCGAGCGTTTTGACCGGCGATTTCGCTTGGCACTGCGCGGCGCGAAACGTCGTGAAATCGTGCGTACCAACGAGCGCTTGCGCCGCGTCATGCATGGCGGCGGCATCGAGGCCGTGCATCGTCCACCAGACGCGATGGCGTTGCAGGATCGGCGGCGCACGCCGCGTCAGAAGGCGATATTCATAGTGCCGCTTCACGGCCGAGAAGCGCGCATCGAACGTGGCGTCGACTTGATCTGCTGAAAGCACGCCGATCGGATTGGGCCGCAAATGGAAGTTCATCGCGTCGCGGATGCGTCCAGGTTCCCACGTCTTCTCGAGATCGAAGTGCGCCACCTGCCCGAGCGCGTGAACACCGGCGTCGGTTCGCCCAGCGCCGCGCACGCCTGGAGCTTCGCCCGAGAATTTGCTGATCGCCGTTTCGAGCGCGCCTTGGATCGACACGCCTTCGGCCTGGCGCTGCCAGCCGATAAAAGGCGTTCCGTCATATTCGATGGTGATGCGATAGCGGGGCATTCGGAACCAGTGCAACGTCGGAAAGCGCCATCCCTAACGGTTGCGGCGCCGTCGCTCAATGCGCTCCGATAGCGCCCGGGGTGCCTTGGCCGCGCGGACCACCGGTGAAGTGACCGGTACGGCCGTTCCGGAAATGCCGGACGCCGTTGCGTTGCTTCCAGTAGCCGGGACCATAGGACGGGCGCGTATAGATCGGTCCGTCGGGGTTCGTGGCACCGAGATCGCTGCGGCCGCCGTTCGCCGCAGTCGAGCTGTAGTCGTAGACGGTGTTCTCGTTGAAACTCAGCGCGAGCGGCGTGCGGTTCGGGTTGACGATGACGTAGCGGTCCGGCGGCAATGGACGGATGACGCGCACGCCATGCTCGAGTGTGGTGACCGCGCCATAGTAGGGCTGCGTCACGATGCGCGTCGTGAAGCCGTCCGCCGAGGTCGCGCCGGACAGCGTCAGCATTGCCGGCGCAATCGCAATCAGAAACATCGGAAACGAACGGCGCATGGCAAAGTGTCCTCGAAACAGAACGAGCGAGAACGCGAGATTAGCCATATCGACTGAAAAGCGCAGGGTGTTTTCCGAGCATCCTTAATTTGAGCTCAGGGCAGAGTTCAGGCGAGGCGCGTTCCGGGCTCGAGACGCGCGCCGCGCAGGAAATCGGCGGCCTTCATCGGCTGCTTTCCGGCGCGCTGAAGCTCCTCGATGCGGATCGCGCCGTCGCCGCACGCGACCGTCAGTCCGCCGTCGAGCAGAACGCCCGGTTGGCCGGATTGCGATACCGTGGAGGCGTGCAGAACCTTGATGCGCTCGGGCTTGCCGCCGAGGTTCGCTTCGAACCAAGCGCCGGGAAAAGGCGATAATCCGCGGATGTGGTTTGCTACGTCGTCCGCGGATTTTGCGAAGTCGATGCGTGTCTCGCGCTTGTCGATCTTCGCGGCATAAGTGATGCCAGCTTGCGGTTGCGGGATCGCCCGCAGCTTTCCGGCTTCAAGCTCCGCCAAGGCATCGACCATCAGCCCCGCGCCCAATGACGACAGCGTGTCGTGCAGCTCTCCGGCGGTCGTGCTCGGGGCAATCGAGACATCGCGTCCGAGGCAGACGGGGCCGGTGTCGAGACCTTCGTCCATGCGCATGATGTTGACGGCCGTCACGGTGTCACCGGCCATGATGGCCCGCTGGATGGGCGCTGCTCCGCGCCAGCGCGGCAGCTTCGAGGCGTGGACATTGAAGCATCCGAGGCGCGGCGCATCGAGCACGGCGGCGGGCAGCAACAGGCCGTAGGCGACGACGACGGCGGCGTCCGCGTTGAGTGCTGCGAACGCTGCGCGATCCGCGTCCGATTTGAAATTCTTCGGTGTTCGAACGGGAATTCCAAGCGCCTCGGCGCGGCGATGAACCGGCGATTTCAATTCGGACAGGCCGCGTCCGGCGGGTCGCGGCGGCTGGCTGTAGACCGCGACGACGCGATGCCCAGCCGTAGTGATGGCGTCGAGAACCGGTACGGAAAAATCCGGCGTGCCCATGAACACGATGTCGAGCGGCATTCGCCAGTCCTCACTTGCGCGCGCGAAATGTTCTGCGGTTGGCGGTCCGCTCGCGCAACGATTATTGGAGCACGACGGGCGCTCGTCAGCTCCGTACCTCGCGTCCCTGCTTCTTGAATTTCCGGATGACCATGTCGCGTTTCAAGCGCGACAGGAAGTCAATGATGAGTTGCCCGTCGAGGTGGTCGAGTTCGTGCTGAATGGCGGTTGCGAGCAAGCCCTCGGCGGCAAGCTCCTGCTGCTTGCCGTGGCGATCGATGTAGCGAACCGTCACGCTGGCGGGCCGTTCGATTTCCACATGTACGTCTGGGATAGAAAGACAGCCTTCCTCGTGAATCCGGGTCGTCGATCCGAGCGAGACAAGCTCCGGGTTCGCCATCGCGATCGGATTTGGCGGTGCGTCGTCCTCGGCGGCGTCGATGACGACGACACGCTTCAAGACACCGACCTGCACGGCGGCGAGGCCAATGCCCGGCGCGTCGTACATCGTCTCCAGCATGTCATCCATCAGCTTGACGACAGCATCGTCGACCCGCTCAACCGGATCGGAGATCTTGCGGAGGACGGGATCGGGAATTGTTATGATCGGTAGAAGGGCCATGACGCTCACATATGGAAGGCCGTGGCAGTGGTCAATGGCGCGTCCTGTCCAGACCCGGGGGCGCGGCTGATTTGCGCGCGGCGGAGCCAAGGGCTTCTGCAGTCGTCTCGACGGGCTGCCAGCCTGTTTGCCTTAACCGGACGGCGTCGGCGATGAGGTCGCCGCTGAGACGATCGGCGATTTCGGCCTTACCCACCTTGCGGAGCGCGGCAACGATCGCAGCTTCGGGAACGGGCACCAGCATGGACGGGCGGCCACGGCCTTTCCTGAGCGCGCGGATGATGTCCGCTATGGTAACGGGAGCACTGTCGGCAACGATGAAGGTTGCATCCTTCGCGGCCTCGACCCGGAGCACGTGCTCGATCGTCGCGAGTAGGTTGCCGATGCTCAGCAGCGAGCGGCGTCCTTTCATGGCCGCGAACGGCAGGGGATAGGGGCTGGCCGCCAGCCGCATCAGAGCCGCCATGTTGCCCTTGACGCCCGGTCCGTAGACGAGGACTGGGCGAAGGACGGACCAATGCGTATTCGAGCCTGCGAGCAGCTCGGCGGTTATCGCTTCGGCGGCGATTTTGGAACGTCCGTAGGCGTCGGTTGGACTGGCGGGCGTGTCTTCGCTCACGACGCCATCGTGCGTAACGCCGACTTGTGCGCGGACCGACGACATCAAGATGAAATGTTTGACGCGCGCGGCGCGAGCGGCTTTGGCGAGTTGGCGCGTTGCATCGACATTGATCGCGGTATAGGCGGCGTCCGGAATTCCCGGCCGGGCGTGCGCCATGCCGGCGGCATGAATAACCGCATCGACGCCGCGCACGACGTATTCGGCCGCAAACGCGCGTGACATGTCTCCGAGTGCGATGCCTTCGACATTGGGATCGTCGAAGATGACGGGCTGACGCGCGGCGGCGCGGACGAGATAGCCGCTTTCAGACAGCCTGCGAACGAGATGCTGCCCGATGAAACCGGATGCGCCGGTCACGAGAATTCGCGGCTTGGCCGTCATCGCCAGACTCCTCCCTCCAGCGCAGTTCCATACGAGCGAAATTACACCACTTCGTGGACCACAGGATTTTGCGGCGGCTTGAAGGTTTCTCCAATCGCATCGATCAGCTTATAGGCTGAAAGAATGGCGATAATGCCGAAGGCAACGCCGCCGACCATATTGGCCGCGAGCACACCGTAAGCGCCGAAAAACTTGCCGCCCAAGAGCACGAAGGGAACGGTGCCGAACGTCGCCCGGCTCCAGTTCAGAATCGTCGAGAAATGCGGCCGGCCGAGCGTGTTGAATGCGGCGTTGGCGATGAACAGCGCTCCCATGAAGACGAACAGCGGCGACAGCCAGCGGCAGAAGAAAACGATCAGCTCGCGCGCTTCGCCACCGGCATTGAAGAGCGCCGCGATCTCGTTCGCGAGGACGCCGAGGCATAGCCATGCGATGCCGGTGAACGCCGTCATGGTCAGAAGCGAGAACGTGAACACGTCGCGCATGCGTTCGGATGAGCGCGCGCCGAAGTTCTGACCGATGATCGGGCCGATTGCGCCCGAGAGCGCGTAGATGGCGCCGAAGGCAACCGGCGTCAGGCGCGCGAGGATCGCCCAGGCCGCGACCGCCGCATCGCCATAGGCAGCGATGGCATAGGTGACGTAGCCGTTGCCGATAGCGGGCGCGATATTCGTCAGGACGGCCGGTCCGGCGATGTGGATGAAGGCGCATGCGTCCTGCGCCAGGGTCGCGAGTTTCGGACGCGCGAGAAGATCATGCACCTTGAGAACGCTGTAGAAGCCGATGCTCATCATCACGAGGCGCGCGATCAGCGATGAAATGGCCGCGCTTTCGATGCCCAAGCCGAAGTGGACGATCAGGATCAGATCGAGGATCGTGTTGACGATGGCGCCGAACAGCGTGACGAACATCGCGCGGCGCGCATCTCCGGCCGAACGCAAAACCGCCGATGCCGTGATCGCGAGCGCGAGAACCGGCAGCGTCGGCACGAGAATTCGCAAATATAGCGCCGCGAGATCGAGCGTCCGTCCCCGGGCTCCGATCAGCTCCAGCAGCGGTTCGATCGCGAACCACAGCGCCAGAGTGATGGTGACCGAGGCGATCAGCGAGAGCAGATGCGCATTGGTCGCGAGACGCCGCGCCCGCATGCGCCGCCCTGCTCCGAGCGCGGGCGCAACGAGCGACGTCGCGGCAATCGACAATCCGATGCCGACCGACGTCGCGAAAAACAGAATCGAGCTGGCGTAGCCGACGGCCGCGACGATCGCCTCGTCGTTCAGGCGCGAGAGAAAGTAGATATTGGCGAGATCGCCGACGAAAATCGCCATCAGGCCGAGCGCGCCCGCGCCCGTCATCGCCAGGATGTGGCGCAGCAGGGAGCCGGTGACAAAGCGTGGCTGCTGAGCGGCGGGACGCCGTGGCGCTTCGATATTCGTCATCGTGCTTTTTCGCCTTGGACGGCCAAGTTGTGCCTAGCTCTCGTAATTCGCTCTAGAGCTTGCGTCGCGCTTTGAAAGCCGCGGCGAGCGTCCCATCGTCGAGATAGTCGAGTTCGCCGCCGATCGGCACGCCTTGCGCCAGCCGCGAGACCGTCACATCGGTCTCCGTAAGCTGATCGGAAATGTAATGGGCCGTCGACTGGCCTTCGACGGTGGCGTTGAGGGCGAGCAGGATTTCTTTCACCTCGGGTGCCTGAGCCCTCGCGAGCAGATTTGCGACGTTCAACTGCTCCGGCCCGATGCCATCGAGCGGCGACAGGTGGCCGCCGAGCACGTGATAGCGCGCCGAGACGATGTTTGCGCGCTCCAAGGCCCAGAGATCGCCGACCTCTTCGACCACGACGATGAGGCTTTGATCGCGGCGCGGATCGCTGCAGACGCTGCACGGTACGACCGTATCGAGATTGCCGCAGACCGGGCATTCGGAAATTTTTTCGATCGCCTGCTGAAGTGCATCCGATAACGGCAGCAGCAGATCATTGCGCCGCTTCAAGAGCGACAGCACCGCCTTGCGCGCCGAGCGAGGACCAAGGCCCGGCAAGCGCGACAGGAGCTGCACGAGGCGCTCGATCTCAGGTCCTGCGATTTTTCGGGACATGTCTCATGTTATGATGATGCGTGCTGCGATCGCGACTTTCTTCATCATCCTCGATCGAATCGGCGAAGCGAATAATGGCCGGGGATGGCGGCAGAGGAAAGTTCTCAGAATAATTTCATTCCCGGCGGCAAGGGAATTCCGCCCGTGATCTCGGACATTTTGGACTGCATGGCGCTATCGGCCTTGGCACGCGCATCGGCGGCGGCGGCGACGATCAGGTCTTCGAGGATTTCCACCTCATCAGGCTTCATCAGACTGGGATCGATGCGAACGCGCTTGACCTCGCCCTTGCCGTCGACGGTCAGATGCACGAGACCACCGCCCGACTGGCCCTCGATCTCAGCGCGCGCAAGCTCCTCCTGCATTTCTTTGAAACGAGCCTGCATCTGGCCCATTTGTTTCATCATGCCCATCAGGTCTTTCATGCAGTCCTCTGCGTTGCAGCCATTCTAGGCGAGGCGTCAACCGGCCTCGCTCTCCTTATTATCGTCGAGATCCGCAGCCCTGCCGGACAAGCGGCGCACTTCGGCGATCTTCGCATCGGGGAATGCCTGAAGCACGGCGCGCACGGCCGGATGCGCCTTGAGTTGCTCAAGCTCGGCGGCTTCGCGCTCACGGCGCACGACGCCGATCGGGCGTTGGCCCGCTTCCTTCGAAATGACGACGACCCAGCGCCGTGCCGTCCACAGATTGAGCTTTTCGCGGAGGTCGTTGGCAAGCTCGGGCGGAGCATCCGGTAGCAGGAAAATATCGATCGAACCCGCAACCGCGTCGAACTTGACGAGGCTGACTTGGTCTTCGAGATGAATTTTGAGTTTCGCATCGCGCTTTTCGCCAACGAGGGCGACGACCTCGGCGAAGGAACGCGGATCGGGCAGTCGCGGCGCCGACGCCAGCGACGTTTGCTCGTCGTCATCGAGAGTGTCGCCGTCGCTGATGCTGTCGTCGAGATCGGTCTCGTCACCGGCGAAATCGAAGGCGTCGTCGGACGCGGCGTCTGTTTGTTCCGCACGCGGAGCCGTCGTCGCGGCGTTGACGGTCGGCCGCGTGTTCGAGGTGCGCGTTTCCGCCGGCGCCAACGCCGGGCGGCGCGCGGGAAGGCCCGCTCCACCGAGGCTCTTGATCAGTTCATCGGGCGTCGGCAGATCGGCCGTGTAGGCAAGGCGGATCAGCACCATCTCGGCGGCGACGTCAGGGTTCGGCGTGCGTCCGACCTCTTCGAGGCCCTTGATCAGCATCTGCCAGGCGCGCGACAGGTAAGGCATCGAGAGACGGCTGGCGAGATCGCTCAGCCGCTTCTTCTCTTCGGCCGTCAGACTTTCGCCCGCCGGTTCTTCGCCCACGGCTTTGACGCGGGCGATCGCGTGAACTGCTTCGGCGAGATCGCCGATGACCTCGCTGGCTTCGGCGCCATCGCGATGCAGGCTCGCAAAGCCACTGAGCGCGGCCGGGAGATCGCCACGAAAAACGGATTCCGCCAGATCGAAGATGCGCGCGCGATCGGCGAGGCCGAGCATATCGCGAACGCTCGCCGCCGTGACGTGGCCTTCGCCCATCGCGATGGCTTGATCGAGGATCGAGAGGCCGTCGCGAACCGAGCCTTCCGCCGCGCGGGCGATGAGCTGCAGGGCATCGGCGTCGGCCTCGGCGTCTTCGCTCTCCACGATCTTTTTGAAATGCGCTGCGAGCACGGGCTGCTCCACGCGGCGCAGGTCGAAGCGCTGGCAACGCGATACGACGGTAACCGGAACCTTGCGAATTTCGGTCGTCGCGAAAATGAAGCGAACGTGCGCGGGCGGTTCCTCAAGCGTCTTCAGAAGCGCGTTGAACGCGCCCTTCGACAGCATGTGAACCTCGTCGATGATGAAGACCTTCGTGCGCGCGATCAGCGGATTGTACTGCGCGTTCTCGGTAATCTCGCGGATATTGTCGACGCCGGTGTGCGAGGCGGCGTCGATTTCGAGCACGTCGGGATGACGGCCTTCCATGATGTCCTTGCAGTGGACACCCAAGCCCGGCATGTCGATGGTCGGCCTGTCGAAGCCCGGCGCTTCGTAGTTCAGCGCACGAGCGAGAATGCGCGCCGTCGTCGTCTTGCCGACGCCGCGCACGCCGGTCAGCATATAGCCCTGCGCGATGCGCCCCGACGCGAAGGCGTTGCGGAGCGTCGTCACCATCGCGGACTGGCCGATCAGATCATCGAAGGTCGCGGGGCGGTACTTGCGCGCCAGCACGACATAGGGCTTGGGAGCCTCGGCGCCCGAAGCCGGTACACTCTCGGCGGACTCTGATTTCTTTTTTGCCATCGATCCCGGAGTAGCTGACTTTCGCCCAAAGGGCGAGAGAGGCAAGGCGACTCGCGGCCAGGAGCGCCCTCTGCCTTGATGCGGGTGCCTTGTTTCGGGCTACGCCCGATGAGCCAAGCGCCGGATTGCATTTGCGATCCGGATTGCGCTCGTGAGCAAATAATAAAGGCTGGCGAACGACCCGATTCCTGATCGTTAGGGCTGCTTCCTTCCGGACCTGACCCAGTTGGCGACGAATTCGTCCGCCGCCAGCCCGCGCCTATAATGGGGTGAACGGCCGAGAAGTACAACCCCGTGATAGGGCTGTGACATTGCTTCCGAAATTGAATAGAGCGTGATGTGGCTGAGCGACCTCGGTTATGCGGTGCGAAGTGAGCAGGCGTTACGCTTTGGATATTACGCCTCGTTCTTCACCCCACCCCTCCCCTGAGGGCAGGGGGAAAGAGTGATCGGAACCCTCCATCTGGGTCAGTAAGAGCGCGGCTGCCGCGTCAGATGCAGCGGCCGCCGTCGACTTCGATGGCGATGCCGGTGATGAAGGCGCTGGCGGGCTCGGCGAGAAACAGCGCGGCGTTGGCGATGTCGAGCGGCTTCGACATGCGGCCGAGCGGAATGCCGGCGACGAACTTGGCGCGGTTCTCGGGCGTGTCGGGCAGCCCCATGAACTGTTCGAGCATGCCCGTTTCGCCAATGACCGGGTTGATGGCGTTGACTCGGATGTTTTTCGGCGCCAACTCCGCCGCCATCGACTTGGTCAGCGTGATCGCGGCCCCCTTCGAGCCGTTGTACCAGGTGAGGCCCGGACGCGGACGAATTCCGGCCGTCGAAGCCGTCGTTATGATCGAACCGCCACCGCGCTTTTCCATCACCGGCACGACGGCGAGCGTCGTCAGATAGATGGATTTGACGTTGACGGCGTAGATGCGGTCGAAGTCGTCTTCGCTGACCTGCATCAGCGACTGGTTCTTGTGCGTCACACCGGCGTTGTTGACGAGAATGTCGACGCCGCCGAAGCGGTCGACGGCGGCGGCAACCATCGCGTCGACGTCGCCACGCTTGGTGACATCCGTTGCCGTCGCGAGTGCGCGATCCGTGCCGATCTCGTTAGCTAAAGCCATAGCTGCCTCGCCGTTGACGTCGGCGATGACGACCTTGGCGCCTTCAGCCGCGAAAAGCTCGGCTATTCCTCGGCCAAAACCGGAGGCCGCGCCGGTGACGACCGCGACTTTGTCCTTCAGACGCATGCGGATCAGCTCGAACGCTTCAGCGGGATCTGGCCGCTTGCTGCAAGCTCGGCGGCTTCCTTGCGGAACGGGCTCGCGGGGTACGTTCCGAAAATTGTGATCTGCGTCGAGAAGAACGACAGTTCCTCAAGCGCAAGCTGGACGGAACGATCCACTGGATGGCCTTCGATGTCGGCGAAGAACATCGTGGCGTTGAAGGTGCCTTCTTCCTGATAGCTTTCGAGCTTCGTCATGTTGACGCTGTTGGTCGCGAAACCGCCGAGCGCCTTGTAAAGCGCAGCCGGAACGTTGCGCACGCGGAACAGAAACGTCGTCATAACCAGACCGTTGCCAGGCTCGGCATCGTCGGGATCTTTGGCGAGAATGACGAAGCGCGTCGTGTTGTGCGTTTCGTCCTCCATGTCGCTTTTCAGGATTTTGAGGCCGTAAATCTCGGCCGCAAGACGCGAGGCGATGGCCGCCGTCGTCGGATCGTTGCGTTCGGCGACAAGGCGCGCAGAGCCTGCCGTATCGGCCTCCGGAACCGGCTTCAAACCAAGCCTGCGGAGCGTTGTGCGGCACTGGCCGAGCGCCTGCGTATGGCTCATCACGCGCTTGATCGTTTCGAGGCTCGCATCCTCCGTCGCCATGAGCTGATGGCGAACGCGCAGGAAGTGCTCCGCGACGATATAGAGCCCGGCGTCGGGAAGCAGATAATGAATGTCGGCGACGCGGCCCGCGACCGAATTCTCGATCGGGATCATCGCGTAGCGCGTTTCGCCGGATTTCACGGCGGAAAGTGCGTCTTCGAACGTCGGATAAGCGACCGGTTCGAGATCGGGATAAGCTTCGCGCGCCGCGAGATGCGAATTGGCGCCGGGCTCTCCCTGATAAGAAATTTTAGCAGGCGTGTCGGAAGACTCGGTTCGGTGCGACATGGCGTATGGGCGCTTGATGTTAGGAGACAAAAGGGATTGTGAGAGGCGGGCGGATCATGGCGCGATGAGGCGGCGGGCGCGCTCAAGATCGGCGGGAGTATCGACACCGAGGGGAACGGTGTCAACGATCGCGACATCAATGCGCATTCCGGCTTCGAGAGCGCGCAACTGCTCGAGCTTTTCGCGTTGTTCGAGCGGCGACGGCGGCAGCGAAATAAAGCGTTCAAGGCTCGCGCGCCGATACGCATAAATGCCGATGTGGTGGTAAAGCGGCCCATCGCCCGACGGCGCGGTCGCACGCGTGAAGTAGAGTGCGCGGAGGCGATCATCCGCGATCGGCGTGCCAACGACCTTGACGACGTTCGGGTTCGTCCGCTCTTCGGGCTCGGATATGACGGCCGTCAAAGTCGCGATATCGACGTCCGGGGTTGCGAGGGGCGCAACGCAGCGCGTGACGAGATCAGGATCGAGCGTCGGGAGGTCGCCCTGCAGGTTGACGATGATACCGGCGCGGCGCTCGGGGTCGGCTTTCGTGACCGCCTCGAAAACCCTGTCGGAGCCCGAAGCATGATCGGCGCACGTCATGATCGCCTTGCCGCCGGCGGCTGTCACGGCCGCCGCGATTTCCCCGCTATCGGTCGCGACGATGACATCTCCGGCGTTGGCGGCCACGGCACGGCGCCAGACGTGGACGATCATGGGGGTGCCGGCGATGTCGGCAAGCGGTTTGCCAGGCAAACGGGTCGCCTGCATGCGGGCGGGTATAACAATCAGATTATGCTGGGACACTGGCTCAAGAATCATCATTCGGTGACAAACTGTCTCGCTAGCCTAGCAGGTGCGAAATCGTTTGTACGCTTGCATGGGAGAGGTGAGCTTATATACCTCTGCCCGTGGACTCGTACCAGTTGTATAGCATTTTCTCTTTGCACCTAAACTTACGTATTACCATCTGGCCAAATCCGGGGGCTTTGAAATGAGAATTGACGAATTCGAGTTCACCAAGATCGCCGGTGCGATTCTTTCCGCGCTGCTGCTGATCTTCGGGACCAAAACGATTATCGAATTGAACGTCGGGCATGGCGCGTTCAAGCCGGGCTTCACGCTTCCGGCCGCGAGCGCGGGCGGCGGCGCCGAAGCGCCCGCAGGCGCGGCACCGGCCGGGGCTGAAACGCCCGAGGAAGCCGCCAAAAAAGTGCTGGCGTTGCTCCCTAAAGCCAACGCCGAGAACGGCAAGGCGACGTTCAAGAAGTGTGCGTCCTGCCACGTTGCAGAAAAGGACAAGAAGGCGACGGTCGGCCCGAACCTCTGGGATGTCGTCAATCGTAAACGGGCGTCATTCCCTGGATTTGCCTATTCGGATGCCATGAAGGCCAAGGGCGGCGACTGGTCGTTCGAGGAACTTGCGAAATTCATCCACAGCCCGAAAACCTATATTCCGGGAACGAAAATGGTTTTCGCAGGCCTGTCGTCGGAAGGCGACGAGGCGGATCTTCTCGCTTACCTCGCGACACTTGCCGATACGCCCGTTGCCTTGCCAAAATGACGGCAAGTTAACTCGCTATACCGCCTAAAGTTTGCGACCCTGCCGAGCTGTTGGCGGGGTCGCTTCATATTCGGCGTGGGCTTATCCCCGCGCCCGCAGGCTATGGTAGGCTTTCGAGCCCGAGGAGAGAGGTCGAAATCGAATATGCGGATGCGCCTGACGACGTTTACTCTCGCCGCCATGGCGTTTCTCAGTTCTCCGCCGCTTTCGAACGGCGCGCGCGCCGACGAGCCGCAGTGCCGCCCAGCGATTTCGCTCATCGGCGAACCGAAGTACGGCGCCGATTTCAAGCATTTCGATTGGGTCAACCCTGACGCGCCGAAGGGCGGCACGCTTCGTCAGTGGGCGGATGGTACGTTCGACACACTCAATCCGTTCTCGGATAAAGGCGTCAAGGCGGGCGGCCTGAACCTCATCTACGATAGCCTGTTCGCGAACAGTCCTGACGAACCCGAAACGCAATACGGCCTGATCGCCGAATGCACGTCATACCCCGACGACTTTTCCTCCGTCACCTTCAAGCTTCGCCCCGAAGCCAAGTTCAACGACGGCACGCCTATCACGCCCGAGGACGTGATTTTTTCGTTCGACGAGTTCAAGAAGGTCAATCCGTTCTACGCCTTCTATTACAAGAACGTCGCCAAGGCGGAGAAGACCGGCGAGCACGAGGTGAAGTTCACGTTCGACTCCAAGGGAAACCGCGAGCTGCCGATGATCGTCGGGCAGATCAGCATCGTGCCGAAGGCGTATTGGGAAGGCAAAGACGGCAACGGCAAGCAACGTAGCCTCGGCGAAACGACGGTCGAGGTTCCGCTCGGCAACGGCGTCTACAAGATCAAGTCCGTCGATATGGGACGCAAGATCGTCTACGAGCGCGTTGCCGACTATTGGGCGAAAGACCTGCCGGTGATGCGCGGGCAATATAACTTCGACACGCTGGAAGTGACCTACTACCGCGACCGGTCTCCGGCATTCGAAGATTTCAAGACAGGCAAGCTCGATTTCTGGATGGAGAACCGGGCCGCCGCATGGGCCGCGCAATACGATTTCGACGCGCTGAAAAAAGGCCTCGTCAAGAAAGAAGCACTGCCGGTGAAGCGGGTTGCCGGAATGCAGTCATTCGCGTTCAACACGCGGCGGGCGCAGTTCCAGGACCCGCGCGTGCGGCAGGCGTTCAATCTGTTGTTCGATTTCGAAGAGACGAACAAGAAGCTGTTTTACGGTTCCTATGTTCGCCTGGGCAGCTTTTTCGAGAACTCCGATCTTGCGTCCAAGGGCCTGCCTGAGGGGCGCGAACTCGAGATTTTGAATGAGATCAAATCCGAGGTGCCGCCGGAAGTTTTCACGACGGAGTGGAAAAATCCCGTCAACGACAAGGACGGCGATTTCCGCAAGCATCAGCAGGAAGCGCTGAAACTTTTCGAGGCCGCCGGCTGGCAAATCAAGAGCGAAGCAACCGACGACGGGTCGTGCGGATTTTTCTGCAAGGCGATGCGGGCGGTCGGGCTATCATCGGCCAAGACGGCGCGCGTGCTCCGGAACGACAAGGGCGAGCAGATGACCGCCGAGTTCCTGATCAACGGCGATACGTTCCAGAATATCATTCTGCCCTACATTCAGAATCTCAAGGCGATCGGCATCAACGCCTCGGTTCGAGCTATTGACGATTCGTCATACAAGCAACGCGAAGACCATCGCGACTTCGACATCATCGTCGATACTTTCGCACAATCGAATTCGCCCGGAAACGAGCAGCGCGATTTTTGGGGATCGGCCGCCGCCGACAAGACCGGCAGCCGCAACACTATCGGCATCAAGAATCCCGCCGTCGACAAGCTGATCGACAAGATCGTGTTTGCGAAAGATCGTGCCGATCTCGTCGCCGCCACGCACGCGCTCGATCGTGTGCTGCTGTGGAACTTCTATGTCGTTCCGCAATGGTACTACCCTTATGAGCGCATTGCGTATTGGGATATCTTCGGCCGGCCGCAGACGCTGCCCTCGCAATCGGCTTCGTTGCTGCAGGTCTGGTGGATCGACCAGGACAAGCAGAAGGCCGTCGCAGCAGCAAAGGCAAAATGATCCGGTGCCGGTTTCTTTTCAGACGCGAATGCTCGTGATGCCGCGATTAACCGCTCTCGCTGCAGCGGCGGCGGTGCTTCTGTCGCCCCTCCTGATAACGGTCGCCGACGCCGAACCGCGCCACGGGCTTTCCGTTTTCGGCGAACTCAAATATCCGGCCGACTTCCAGCACTTCGATTACGTCAATGCGGATGCACCGAAGGGCGGACGAATCGTGACGCTTGGCACCGGCGGCGCGAACACGTTCGACAATCTCAATCCGCATATCCTGAAAGGTGACGCGGCGCAGGGGCTCGAGTTTCTGTTCGACGCGCTGATGGTTCGCGCGCAGGACGAACCCGACGCGGTTTACGGTCTGGTCGCGCAGTCGGCCGATGTTGCGCCCGACCGCATGTCGGTGACGTTCAAGCTGCGCCCCGAAGCGAAGTTTACGGACGGCACGAAGATCACGGCGGACGACGTCGTTTTCTCGTTCAAGACGATCAAGGAAAAAGGGCACCCGGCGCTGTCGCAGCCGCTGCACGACGTCGTTTCGGCAGAAGCGCTGGACGCGGAAACGGTGCGCTATACGTTCCAGGGAACGCTGACGCGCGATCTGCCGATTACGGTGGCGCAGCTTCCGGTGTTGTCCAAGGCTTATTATTCAACGCAGCCGTTCGAGGAAACGTCGCTGAAGCCGCCGCTCGGGTCCGGACCTTACAGGATCAAGGATTTCAAGCCGGGCACGTTCATTTCCTACGCGCGGCGTGAGGACTATTGGGCGAAGGATCTGCAGGTCAATCGCGGTCGCTTCAACTTCGACGAGATCCGCTACGATTATTATCGCGACCGAAACATCGAACTCGAGTCGCTGAAGTCCGGGCAAATCGATTTCCGCGAGGAGTTTTCGAGCGTCTCGTGGGCGACAGGCTACGACATCGCCGCTGTTCGCGACGGCCGCTTGATCAAGACGACTCTGCCTGACAATCGGCCATCCGGCGCGCAAGGGTTTTTCATCAACACGCGGCGCGATGCATTTAAAGATCCGCGCGTACGGCAAGCGCTCGATCTGGTGTTCGATTTTGAATGGTCGAACAAGAAGCTGTTTTACGGACTTTACAAACGGACGACGAGCTACTTCGAAAACTCCGACATGAAGGCGACCGGGCTGCCGAGTCCGGCGGAATTGGCGCTGCTTGAACCTTACAAGGACAAGCTTTCTCCGGAAGTTTTCGGCGAACCTTACATGCCACCCGTAACTGACGGCAGCGGCAACAATCGCGACAACCTGAAAAAAGCTCGCGACCTGCTGATCGCCGCCGGCTGGAAGCCCGGCGCCGATCACATGCTGCACAATGCCAAGGGCGAGGTGCTGACGATCGAATTTCTCGACTTCGAAGCCGCGTTCGAGCGCATCACGGTTCCTTACACGGACAATCTCAAGCGTATCGGCATCAACGCGTCGTGGCGCCTCGTCGATCCGAGCCAGTACGAGCGGCGCGTGAAGTCCTTCGATTTCGACGCGACGACGCAGCGCTATTCGCTTCGGCTTACTCCCGGCATCGAGATGCGCAGCTATTGGGGCTCGGAGGCTGCCAAGCTCGACGGGTCGTTCAATCTCGCGGGTATTTCAGATCCGGCCATCGACGGATTGATCGACAAGGTGACGGCGGCCAAATCGCGCGCCGAACTCGTTACAGCGACGAACGCCATCGACCGCGTACTTCGCGCCGGGCATTACTGGGTTCCGCACTGGTACAAGGCGTCGTACGGAATCGCTTATTGGAACAAGTATTCGCATCCGGACGTGCAGCCGAAGTATGATGCGGGCGTGCTCGATACGTGGTGGTTCGACCCGAAGAAGGCCGAGGCGCTCGCTTCCGGCAAGCCCGCAACCCAACCGCAACAGCAACCGGCGAAGCCCTGATGGCCATCTATCTTTTGAAACGGGTGCTGCTCGTCATACCGACGCTGTTCGGCATCATGCTGTTTTCCTTCGTCATCATCCAGTTCGCACCGGGTGGACCGGTGGAACAGATGATCGCGCAACTGACCGGAAATTCATCCTCGATCATCAGCCGCATGGGCGGCGGAGGCGGCGATGCCTTGGGCGGCGGCAACTCCGCGACGGCGCAACTCGGACAAGGCGCCGATGCGATCACATCGAAGTATCGCGGCGCGCAGGGGCTCGACCCCGCCTTCATCAAGAGCCTTGAAAAGCAGTTCGGCTTCGACAAGCCTGCACACGAACGCTTTTTCCTGATGATGAAGAACTATGCCACGTTCGATTTCGGCAAGAGCTATTTCCGCGACGTTTCGGTTCTTGAGCTGATCAAGGAGAAGCTGCCGGTTTCGATTTCGCTCGGAATATGGATGACGCTGCTGACGTATCTGATCTCGATCCCGCTCGGCATCCGCAAGGCGGTGAAGGACGGCGAACCGTTCGACACTTGGTCGAGCGCCGTTCTGGTCGTTGGCTACGCCATTCCCGGATTTCTGTTCGCGGTTCTGCTGCTCATTCTGTTCGCGGGCTCGTCGTTCTTCCAATGGTTTCCGTCGCGCGGACTGTTCTCCGACAACTGGGACCAGCTCTCGCTGTTCGGAAAAATCACCGACTATCTATGGCACCTGACGCTTCCGATCATCGCCATGGCGGTCGGATCATTCACGGCGATGACCTTCCTGACCAAGAACTCGTTTCTTGATGAAATCCGCAAGCAGTACGTCGTCGCGGCGCGCGCCAAGGGGCTCACCGAAAATCAGGTGCTCTACGGGCACGTCTTCCGCAACGCGATGCTGCTCGTGATTTCCGGCTTCCCGTCGGCGTTCATCAGCGCCTTCTTCTCCGGTGCGCTGTTGATCGAAACGATTTTCTCTCTGGACGGACTAGGGCTTCTGTCGTTTGAAAGCATCGAGAAGCGCGACTATCCCGTCGTATTCGCGTCTCTGTTCATTTTCTCGCTGGTCGGGCTGTTCGTCGGCATTCTCTCCGACTTCGTCTACACCCTTGTCGATCCGCGCATCGATTTCGAGACGCGCGAGGTTTGAGCCGGATGGATCAGAAAACCGACAGCGAACGGATTGAGACCACCTCGCCCGCGCAGACGACACGCTGGCAACGCTTCAAACGGCGTTTCCATCTGTCGCCAGTCAATCGCCGGCGGCTTGCGCGCTTCAAGGCACACAAGCTCGGCTATCGCTCGTTCCTGCTGTTCGCCGGACTGTTTCTGGTTTCGCTGTTCGCGGAATTCATCGCCAACGACCGGCCGCTGATGATCAGCTACAAGGGCGAAATCCTGTTTCCGGTTCTCGTCGACTATCCGGAAGAGAAATTCGGCGGGTTTCTTGCGATAACGGACTACCGAACTCCCGACATCGCCAACGAGATCAACGCCAACGGGTGGATGATCTGGCCGCCGATCCGATATTCCTACGATACGATCAACAAGGATTATCCGGGACGCATCGGAACGGGTGGTATCTGCCTCGGCTATCCATCGCCGCCGCCGTGGTCATCCTCAATGAAGCTTTGCGATGCGCCGGCCGATCAATTGGCGCGCTTCCATGAGCTTGGAAATACCAATTGGCTCGGCCTCGACAGCCAGGGGCGCGATGTCGTCGCGCGTGTCATTTACGGATTCCGGATTTCGGTTCTCTTCGGACTCATCCTGACAATCGTGTCGTCGGCGCTCGGCATCATCGCAGGCGCCGTGCAAGGCTACTTCGGCGGCAAGGTCGATCTCATCTTCCAACGGCTGCTTGAAATCTGGAATTCGATCCCGGAACTGTTCGTGCTGCTGATCCTGTCGTCTCTGTTCATTCCAGGCTTCTGGACGCTGCTCGGCATTCTGATGATCTTCAGCTGGACGTCGCTGGTCGGGCTCGTGCGCGCCGAATTCCTGCGCGGGCGCAATCTCGAATACGTGCGCGCGGCGCGGGCGCTCGGGCTTTCAGACTGGCAGATCATCTTCAAGCATCTGTTGCCGAATGCGACGGTCGCAACGCTGACGTTCCTGCCGTTCAAGCTGTCTGGCGGCATCGCGGCGCTGACGGCGCTCGACTTCCTGGGCCTCGGCATGCCGCCCGGGTCGCCGTCGCTGGGCGAGCTTCTGCTCGAAGGCAAGAAGCATCTCGAGGCGCCGTGGCTCGGCATCTCTGGCTTCGTCGCCGTGTCGATCATCCTATCGCTCGCGATCTTCATGGGTGAAGCGGTGCGCGACGCGCTCGATCCGCGCAAGACGTTCCGGATGCAGGGGAAAGAATGATGGCCGACACTGCCCCGCTCGTCGACGTGCGCAATCTCTCCGTCGCTTTCGGCGACGGCGCGGACGCGACGCGCGTCGTCAACGGCGTCTCTTTCCATATCGACACGAGCGAGATCGTCGCGCTCGTCGGAGAGTCCGGATCGGGCAAAACCGTTTCCGCGATGTCGATCTTGCAGCTTCTCCCGGCGTCCGCCTCGTATCCGACGGGAGAAATCCTGTTCGAGGGCAAGGATATTCTGAAAGCCAACGAAGCGCAGCTTCGCGCCATCCGGGGCAAGCGTATTTCGATCATCTTCCAAGAGCCGATGACGACGCTCAATCCACTGCACACGATCGAGGTGCAGGTGGGCGAGATCATCAAGCTGCACCAGAAGCTTTCCGACAACGATACGCGCACGCGGGTCGTCGAGCTTCTGACCAAGGTCGGCATTCGCGATGCGGAAAAGCGCCTGTCGGCCTATCCGCACCAGCTTTCCGGCGGTCAGCGGCAGCGCGTGATGATCGCGATCGCACTCGCAAACCAGCCGGATATTCTGATCGCGGATGAACCGACGACGGCGCTGGACGTCACGATCCAGGCGCAAATCCTGGAGCTGCTCAAAGCGCTGCAAAAAGAAATGGGCATGGCGATGCTGCTCATCACGCACGATCTCGGAATCGTGCGGCGCATGGCCGAGCGCGTGTACGTGATGAAGAACGGTGAGATCGTCGAAACCGGAAATACGGAAGACGTTTTCACCGCGCCGAAGCATCCTTACACGCGGCATCTGATCGAAGCCGAGCCGAAGGGCGAACCGCCCGCCGTTGACGCTTCGCGGCCCGTCGTCGTCGAAGCGGACAATCTCAAGGTTTGGTTTCCGATCAAACGCGGCTGGCTGCAGCGGACGGTCGATTACGTCAAAGCGGTCGACGGGCTTTCGATGAAAGTGCGGGCGGGTGAAACGCTCGGCGTCGTCGGAGAATCGGGTTCGGGCAAGACGACGCTCGGGCTGGCGCTCTTGCGGCTGCTCTCGTCCGAGGGTCCGATCGCCTATGTCGGCAAGCGCATCGACGGCCTCAACAACAAGCAGATGCGGCCGTTGCGCAAGGAAATGCAGATCGTTTTCCAGGACCCCTATGGGTCGTTGTCACCGCGTCTGACGATCGAGCAGATCATCGAGGAAGGGCTGCTGATCCAAAATCCGGAACTCGACGAAGACGGCCGCAAAGAGCGGGTCGCGACGGCGCTACAGGAAGTCGGGCTCGATCCCGCAACCCGCGATCGCTATCCGCACGAATTTTCGGGCGGACAGCGGCAGCGCATCGCAATCGCGCGCGCCATGGTCCTGAAGCCGAAGTTCGTCATGCTGGATGAGCCGACGAGCGCGCTCGACATGAGCGTGCAGGCGCAGATCGTCGATCTCTTGCGCGACCTGCAGAGAAAGCGCGATCTCGCGTATCTGTTCATCAGCCATGACCTCAAAGTCGTCAGGGCACTGTGCAACTACGTCATCGTGATGAGAAACGGCAAAGTCGTCGAGGAAGGTCCGTCGCGGGAAATCTTCGATCATCCGAAGGACGACTATACGAAGGCGCTGCTGGCGGCTGCTTTCGATATCAAGGTCGCGCATCGGGCGGTGCTCGCCACGTGAGTGCGAGCTTAAGTTAATATCGATTATTCAGGCCAGGGACAGCTCTCTGCCGCAGAATTGCCGTACCGGCCGCGCTTTTGCTCCCGATGTAAGCGCCCCGCGCGCCGATTCGCATCGGTGACGCGCGACGACGTCAGATTTCGAGAGGAACTTTATGATCTCGCACCGAAAGGCGGCTGTTGCAGCGGCTTCCCTCCTGTCGGCCTTTATCGTGGTACCGACCGTAACTTTCGCGGATGACAAGCCACCCCAAGGCGACTCCGCAACGGAGAAAGACAACAAGAAGCGCGGACGCGATGGCGGCGAGCGGCGGGCGCCGCGCGAGGACGGTCGCAGCGGTGGTGGCGGCGGCGCAGGCTGGCAAGGGAAAGATCCTCGCGAGAACAAACGCGGCGGAGACCGGCAGGCGCAGGAGCCTCGCGAGAACAAGCGCGGCGGCGGCCAGCAGGAATCTAAACCGCAAGGACAGTCAGAACAGCAGCCGCGACCGCAGCCGAACAAGCCGGCTTTTGCACCGGGCAGGAACGAAGACGGCAACCGGCCGTCGTTCACGAAACAGCCAAAACAGCAGGAATCTCCTCCCGTCATCAACGCCGCTCCGAAGGAGACGGTGCCTCCGAATACGTTTTCCAAGGACCGGGCGCAGGACCAGCCCAAGACCGGAGATCATGGCCAGCGTGACGGCAAACGCTTCGGCGATCGGCGGCCGGATTCCAATCCCGGTGCGGCTCCGAACGATGTTTCGCCAGCCGGTGATAGGGCCGGTAACAGACCGGACGCTGGGCCGAACGGACGGCCGAGGCCATCGGTCGGCGGTTTCGGTGGAGCTGCGGATCGGGCGAGAAATCTTCCGAAGCCGCCGTCGGCAGCTGACGCACGCGTGCGCTTCGAAAATCTGCGCAAGCAGCGGACCGAGAAAACCATCGCAGGCGGCGGCGTCATGATCAAGGAGCCGGGCAACCGGACGATCTTCAAGCAGAACAACCGTTTCGTGATTCAGCATGACGAGACGGAACGGCTGCGGCGCGTCGCTCCGAATGCGCGCTTCGAGAAGGGCCGGAGCGGCACGAACATCGCCGTCATCGACCGGCCAGGGAATATGAAAATCTATTCCGAGACGGATGCGGACGGACGTCTGCTCCGGCGCTACCGGCGCGGGCCTGACGGCCGCGATGTGATCATCATCGACAACCGCCGCAGGGACCGCCGTGGCGTCAGAGGTCGCGATATCGCAGCGGGTGTCGGGATCGGCATCGGCGTCGTGGCCGGAGCGGCAATCCTCAACTCCGTTCTCGATGTGCCGCCGCCGCGCGTCCGCATTCCGCGTGACCAGTACATCGTCGAGTACGAAGGCGCGAGCGACGAGGCCGTCTATGACGCGCTGAGCGCGCCTCCTGTGGACGAGTTCAGCGATCGCTACACGCTGGACGAAATCCGCGCGACGGCAACGCTGCGCGACCGCATGCGCCGCATCGACCTCGATGACATCAACTTTGAGTTCGGCTCTTGGGAAGTGGATCCGGGCGAATACCGCAAGCTCGAGCGCGTGGCTCGCGGCATGAAACGCGTGATCGCACGCAACCCCAACGAGGTCTTCATGATCGAAGGCTACACGGATGCGGTCGGCTCGCAGGAAGACAACCTGTCGCTTTCCGATCGGCGCGCGGAATCGGTTGCGGAAGTCCTGACCGAAGAGTTCCAGGTTCCGTTCGAGAACCTCGTCACGCAGGGCTACGGCGAGGACTATCTCAAAGTGCCGACGCAGGCGGCGGAACGTCTGAACCGGCGCGTTGCGGTCCGACGTATCACGCCGCTGCTGGCACGCGGAGACGAACCGCCGGGCCGGGCGGTGCCGCCACCGCGCCGCGACGACGAACGGTACGATCAGGGTCCGGATGATCGCGGTCCCAATGATCGTGGGCCGGGGCCAGGACCAGGCGGACCCGATAGGTATTGATCAAAATAAAAAGGCGCATCTCAACGGTGCGCCTTTTTCCATTCGGTGTGCGGGATGCAGGAAGAGCCGATGCGTCGCGTCGTGCTGATCGGCGCAACGGGATTTTTTGGGCGGCGGCTGGCCGACCGGCTAGCGGCCATTCCCGAAATTTCTCTCGTCGTGACGTCGCGCGATGAGACGCGGGCGCGACATGCGGCGGATGCGATTGAGAGAGCACACGCGTCGTCGACCGTGAGTTTCCTTGCATTCGAATGCAACGATCCGGCAAGTCTCGAGCGCTTGCGGCGGTTCTCTCCCTGGCTCGTCATCGATGCGTCGGGACCATTTCAATCGGCGGATTATCGTCTGGCGCGGGCTGTCCTCGACATGGGCGCGCACTGGATCGATCTTGCCGACGCACGCGACTATCTCCTCGGTTTCGAAGCGGAGCTTGATGGGCTTGCGCGCGGTCGCGGATTGGTGGCGCGCGCAGGGGCAAGCTCCACGCCCGCGCTCTCGGATGCCGTCGTCGCGAGCCTGACGCGCGGCTGGCGGCGCGTCGATACCGTCGATATCGCCATCACGCCGGGAGGAGCAGGCGACGTCGGTGAAGCGGTCATCAGTGCGATCCTGAGCTACGCCGGATCGCCCATCACGATTTTTTCGCAAGGTCAGCGCGCGGAAACTTCGGGGTGGGGCAGCGTGCAACGCTCACGCATCGATGGGCTTGGCGTTCGCTATCTCTCGCCCGTCGAGACGGCGGACGCGGATTTGCTTCCAGCGCGGTTTGCGATCACGTCGCGCGTTGCGTTCCATGCCGGGCTTGAATCGCGCGTCGAGCAGTTCGGGCTGCTCTGCCTCGCGAAACTGAGACAGCTCGGCATCGTCGGAAATTTGCGGCCGCTTGCGCCGCTTCTCCGATCGGCGCGGAAGTTGACGAGCCTTGCGGCCTCAGATCGCGGGGGCATGACCGTCGACTGCGCGGGTGTCGATCAGGATGGCCGCCAGATTTGCTCGCAGTGGAAGCTGATCGCCGAAAAAGGAGCGGGGCCGGATGTACCGGTTTTGCCGGCGTTAGCTCTGGTTCGCGCGCTTCTCAGGGGTGGGGTTGCAGCAGGCGCAGGTGCGGCGGTTGGCATTCTCTCCTTGGACGCGATCGAAGCGGAAATGCTTGCGCCGTCGCTCCGTACATCGCGATCAAGCGCCGTTAGCAGCCGGGAGTCGAGCCTTTTTGCGGAAGCGTGCGGAGCGGACGCCTATCGCGCGCTGCTTCGCCCGCTACGTGCATTCCACGATAATGACGGCGCTGCCGTCTGGTCGGGAGAAGCCGACGTCGACGTGGCGCGGAATCCGCTTGCGCGGTTTGTGCGTTTCGCATTCTGGTTTCCGCCCGCCGGACGCGACGTTCCAATAACCGTCAGCGTCGACCGGCGTGCGGGGCGGGAAACCTGGACGCGAAACTTCGCGGGGCGGCGTTTTGCATCTCACTTGACGCATGAAAGCAGTGACGTCGTCTCGGAGCGCTTCGGGCCGTTCCAGATCCTGCTTCGCATCAATGCCGTTGGCGAGCGGATCGAAATGCCAGTCATTGGCTGGCGGATAGGCCCAATCGTGCTTCCGCGTGCGCTGGCACCAAGATCGGACACGCGCGAATTTGTCGACGATCGCGGGCGGTTCTGTTTCGACGTGGCGATCAGCGTGCCGCTCATCGGCCAGATCGCGCACTACAGAGGCTGGCTCGAACCCAAAGTCACAGCCGCACAAGCCTTGACGTCTGCCGACCCGACTGAAGCGCGCAAAGTCGCGACGACCAGTTCGTGAGCGGCAGAGTTCGTGGCGATTAGTTGGGGAACGCGGGACGCCAGCCGGCTGCGAGAGCCTCAGCTTCGGAGCAGAACCATCGCTCGCCGCGCGCCGTGTCGATCTTCACACGGCCGTACCATGGGCTCCACGGCATATGATAGATATGCCCGTGCGATGAGATGTTGCCCTTGATCGCGCAGCCGCCCGGGGAGGTCGCTTGCGCGACCTGCCATCCGGCATGTCTGAAGTCCCAAGGCGCTTCGGCGGCGCCCTGCCAGACACCGACCTTTTTCGCCCGAGCATCGGCTTCGACGTCAACGTAGGCGCGTGAGTATTTGACGAACGCCCACGCCATGCCGGCGCGGACCATGGCTTCGTTGATATCGATACCGTCCTCGACGCACAGGGCGAGCGTGCGATGATAGACGTCGCTACCGGTGCGGTCGCAGTCGAGGTCTTTCTGTTGCACCATGGCGCGCAAGAACGCGGCGGCGGCCTTGCCGCAGTCCCAGCTTTCACCCGACGCCGTGCGGCACGTCTGTGCCAGCTCCGGCGCGTCGATGCCTTCGAGGCGGATGCGCGTCGGGCCGACATCGAGCGTATCGCCGTCGATGACGCGCGCCTGCCCCGTGATGATCGCCGGATCATTGTTCGCGGCCGGTCCCGTCACGGCAGCGGCGATAGCCGGGACAAGAAGCAAAGTCGCGAGCACAGCGAAAAACGCACCGGTCTTTCGACCGGTGCGGCTCAGTTTTGCGGATAGGACGGACGCCACAACATTCATGAGCGACGAGACTCAGTGAGTCGTGTGGCACAACCTGGGCGGACTCGTGGCCTTGGTATGCAATCTTATATTGCAATAACAACCGGACGCAGAGCTGCGAGATTATCTGGTTGCAGATAGTCCGATCGCGGATTGCAGGCCGCGCGCGTCGGTCAGGTTGGCGCCGCGCGTCGTCGTTCCCGTCAGGTCGGCTCCGTCGAGATTGGCGTCCGCAAAATTTGCGCCGCCGAGGCGAGCGTCTCGCAGATTCGCTCGCGTCAAATCGGCTCCGGTAAAATTCGCGTTCTCGAGGCTGTTCATGCTGAGGTTGGCTTCGCGCAGATTGGCACCGCTGAAATTCGCGGCAGCGAGGCTTGCCATTGGGGTGATCAAGACTTCCTCGCGGGGATCTCGCGGACCAAAGATCGCCGACGTCAGATCTGCGTTGCTGAAATCGACGGCATCAAACCGGCCGTTCAGATGGGCACCTACCAAGCGCGCGTTCCTGAAAGATAGAATCGGCTGTCGCGGCGCCTCCATATCGACAAAGACATTTGGCCTTAGAATACTGGCGCCGGAGAGGTCGGCACCCGACAGATCCGCTCCGATCAGCGTCGCGCGATCGAGCCGCGCCGATTTCAGGCTTGCGCCGGAGAGATTGGCCCCGGCGAGATCGGAACCATAGAGATTGGCGCCGTCGAGCTTCGCCTTTTTGAAATCGAGGCCACTCAGATCGAGGCCTGATAGATCCTTGTTCGAGAGATTGGGTGTTCGTCCCGAGGGCACAGCAAAGAGGAACGCCGTCACCTGTCGCGCGGTCATGTCGGCGGCGCGGGCGCCGGGGATCGCCGCGAAGCAGACAATCATCCACAATATTGCTTTCCGCCGAACCGACATTCGTCCTCCGCGACACAAAAAACGTCCGACGCCCAGGCGACGGATCATATAATGGCCTGAAGTTCTACGTACCAGCCGCTAACCGCATGTCGAGGATTTGAATGGGACCGCAACCCCCTGGGCCACCACCGCAGCTTCCCGGTTCGAGGGGAAACTACGTGCGGGCGCCGCTCGGTTCCGGTCCGCGCCGGGGGCCGCCGCCACCTCCGCCGCGCCGACGCAGCGGTCTCTTGCTCGGCATCGTATATTTTTTTCTGTTCGTGATCGTCATCGGCGGCGCGGGCGTCGCGTATCTCGCCTTCAATCCGCCGAGCGACTTCATCCGGCAGCGGATTGCCGACGAAGTTCGCTCGAGGACCGGGCGCGAACTCGTGATGGCGGGACCGGCGTCGTTCACGTTCTATCCGGCGATCGGCATCTCGCTCAAAGACGTGTCGCTGTCGGGACCACCCGGCATGGACGGCAAGCTCGCCGAGATGCAGGCGTTGGATGTCAGCATCAATGCATCGGCGCTATTGTCGCGGCGAGCTGAAATCCATTCGCTGGTTCTGAGGAATCCGACATTCGATTTCCGCATCGGCAAGGACGGCCGGAAGAACTGGCGATTTGCTTCCGGCGCGGAGCCAGTCCGCTATGCCGAGCTTCAGGAATCCGACACGCGCCGCGACGTCGCGCCGATCGTGATGGCTTCCGCCGATGCTGCACCCGCCGCATCCGCCCGCATCGCGATGCATGACCTGAAGCTCGAGGATGTGCGGATCGAAGGCGGGACGTTCCGTTTCACCGACGAGCGGACCGGCAGAACCGAGCAGGTGCATGGTATCAACGCTAGGCTCGGGCTTCCCTCGCTCAGCAAGCCACTGTCCGCGACCGGCAATTTTGCATGGCGCGACAAGCAGCTCGATTTCGACGGCACAGTCACCGACCTTGCCAATTTCAACCGGCAGCAGGCGGCGCGTCTGACCTTCAATGCGAAGAACGACGTGCTGTCGGCGTCCTATGATGGCAGCGTTCTGCTGGACGAAGGCGTCGCGCTCGACGGTCAGGTCAAAGCCCAATCCGATTCCGCTCGCGCGCTTGCGCAATGGTTTGGGACGCGGCTACCGCCGGTTTCGGGCTTCGGTCTGCTGTCGATCCAAGGCACGTTGAAAACGAACGGCAACGTCACCGATTTCCAAGATGCTCAGTTCGGGCTCGACGGCGCCGCCGCAAAAGGAACGATCCGGGTCACGACCGGCGGCGTGCGCCCGTTCGTCGAGGCCGATCTTTCGATCTCCGAACTCGATCTCAATCACTATCTGACGAGCGCGGTCACCGGCGAGATTGCAACCGAGGGCGGTGGCGATACCAGAACTCCTCCTGCCGCTGCGCCTCCGGCCAGTCCAAGCTTGCAAGGCGGCGCAAAGCAGCCGGACGAGATCGAAAAGTTGCTCAACGCTCCAGCATCGAACCCGGCATCGAACTCGGCTGCGAAAGTCTACGGCGCCGTCCAGCGCGCCGGATGGTCGAGCGAGAAGCTCAATCTGACGCTTCTCGGCGTCGCCGATGGCAACGTGCGCGCCAACGCTGGAAAAATTCATTTCAAGAACATGACGCTCGGGCGGTCGTCGGTTGCGATCACTGTGAAGGACGCCGCGATGCGGGCCGACTTCGACGACGTGGCGCTATATCAGGGCCACGGCAAAGGCAGCGTAACGCTCGACGGCTCGGCGGGCTCGGCCAACCTCGCCGCGAACGTCAACCTGCAAGGTGTCTCGGCGCTGCCGTTCCTCCGCGACGCCGCCAATTTCGAATGGCTTTCCGGCAAAGCCAACGTGGCGCTGAACCTCGCCGCCAACGGCCAGAGCCAGTTGCAGCTCGTCGAAAGCCTCAATGGCAACGCGGCATTCCGGTTTGCCGATGGGGCGGTCGTCGGCTTCAACCTACCCGGCGCGCTGCACGGCCTCGCGAAGGGCGATTTTTCCGGGTTCAGGAAATCGCCGTCGGAGAAGACTGACTTTAGCGCGCTTGCCGCGTCCTTCACCGTCACCAATGGCGTGGCGCAAAATCAGGATCTGCAGCTGCTCAGCCCACTGCTGCGCGTGAGTGGCGCGGGGTCCGTCCACATGCCCGAGAGGACGGTCGACTATACCGTCAAGCCGAAGCTCGTGGCTTCCCTTGAAGGCCAGAACGGCAACGCGACGGAATCGGGCATCGAAGTGCCGGTGAGAATCACGGGCTCGTGGGATCGTCCGAGCTACCGGCCCGACCTCAAAGGCGTGCTCTCCGACCCAGGCAAGGCGGTCGATACGATCAAGGAGCTTGGGAAGAAGTACAAAGGCAAAAGCGTCAACGAGATCGCCGACGACCTGCTCGGCAAGACCGACGACGACGCCACCGGAGACAAGGCCAACACGAAGAAGGCGGCGAAGAATTTGCTGAATAAGCTTTTCGGTAAACAGAACGACTAGCGGGCGTCATTTTTGACGCGGATTTGACGTCAAAAGCGCACGCTTCATCCGTCAAAACGACGCGTGACACGAATTGCGAAACATCCCGTTAAGCTCCTGGGCCGCCACGACGAAAAAAAATTCGGCATGGGGCAAAAAAAATCTTGCGTAGGGGGGGCATAGGCCTCATATGCACGCTCTCTCGTCTGTCCACCTGCCAACATGGTCGAGGTTTTCCAGAACCAATGAGGTAAGGAGCGGGCGAGTCAAACCTGTCTACTGGTTGGGGAGGGTCATATGGCCTTTAATGACACCCTCTTCCAATTGGGGATGGACTTGACTCGTTCAAGCACCGCCCAAAAGGAAGATCACTCGCGCGCTGAGTTCAACGCGGAAGTTCAAGACTCGAATCCGAGTCCGATCGTCGATCGAAGCGTAAACACTGCAGGGACTACGATCTTTATCGATCTCCACGGCGCCAAGCGCCTCGACGACATCAAGTCGGCCGAGCGTGCGACGAAGCGTGCCGTCGAGACCCTGGGTCTCAAGCTCAAGAGTCTCCACCTTGACCGCGTCGCCGGTGGCGGCGTGTCGGGTGTCGCGCTCCTGAGTTCCGGGCACCTCTCTCTGCAGGCATGCTCGCGGACGGGCTTTGCGGCCGTCGACGCGCGTGGATGTGCGGGCGTAAAGCCGGAAGTGGCTTTGCTCGCTCTCGCGGACGCCTTCGGGGCGCGCGAGGCAGTCATCCAGCGCAAGCGGGCGCAGGCGGACCTCGACGTGCCGGCTTTGCGTGTGATCGCGAAAGCGCCACGCAAGACTCAGCGTCAGCGGGCCCAGGCGAAGGCGGCTTAATAAAGAAAGACTTCTGTCTTTTGCGCCGGGCGACTCCCCTTCGGGGAGCCGGCCGCCCGGCGCGGAAGTTGTCTTTGCGCCTAGCGACTCCCCTCCGGGAACTGGCCGCTAAGCGCGTAGTCGCCTTGGCTTTCTTCATACAGTGACAGGCGCCGCGATCGGGTTTCCCGGTCGCGGCTTTCGTGCTGTCTGCAAGGGCGGCGTTGGATGATCGGACTTACTAGCGAGCTTAGGAGCTCTTTGGTTTCTTCCGTGGGCGAGATGCACGGACGGCGGCTTTGGATGTGTTCAACGCCACGGCGGCGCGAACGAGCGCCTTGAATGCTTTTTCATCGATCTTGCCGCCTTCAGGGATGTCGATGGCGCGCCTCGTGCTGCCTTCGAGACTCGCGTTGAACAGGTGCGAGGTATCCTGTAGCGACGCGCCACTGGCGAAGGTCAGCTTTACGAGCGACTTATACGTCTCGCCCGTGCAGACGATGCCATCGTGCTCCCAGACCGGAACGCCAGCCGGATTGGACGGCTTTCTCCATTTCACCTCTTCGATCACATCGGGATCGGCCTCTTTGATGAGGCTACGGATTCGGGCGAGCGTCTGGCCGCGCCAGTCGCCCAGCGCCTTGATCTTGGCGTCTATGAGTTCAGAGGACATCGATCCGCCTCGCGATTTCTCCGGGTCATCCCGCCACCCCGCAGCTAGAAAGGCTCGCTAAGGCGGGCGGCGTCCTTGGCGGGTTCGGCGGCTTTCATCGCTTCGGTCGGTAGCAGGGACGCACCCGCCGATTTCGAAAGCTGGATAAACATAAAGACCGACGACGCCGAGATCGCGGCGATCAGCAGAAAGACGGGCGGGAAGTGCGCGGCCTCGATGGCTGTACCGCCTTCGACCTTCTGCACGAGTTCCAGCCCAATTGCCGCGATGGTGACTCCAACCGAGCCCGACAGGTTCTGGCAGACGGCGGCGAAGCTCGTCGCTCGACTCAGAAGCTCAGGCGGAATGTCGGCGTAGGCGAGCGTGTTGAGGCTCGTGAACTGCAGCGAGCGCGACAGTCCTCCGGCGAGGAACAGCAGAATGATCATCAGCGCGGGCGTGTCGATCGTGAAGACGGCGGGCAGCAATGCGAACAAACTCGATACGATCGCATTGATGAGCAGCACACGGCGAAACCCGAAGCGCGCCAGAATCGTCGCGACCTGCGTTTTCATGAACAGCGCGCCGACGCCCGTCGCGAAGGTCAGCATGCCGGACTGAAAAGCCGTCAGGCCAAAGCCCGCCTGAAACAGCAGCGGCAGCAAAAACGGCCCGGCGCCGAGCCCGACACGGAACAGGAAGCCGCCGACGACACCGGCGCGATAGGTCGGGATCGATAGCAGATTGAGATCGATCAGCGGCTCGGGAACGCCCATCGCGTGCCAGACATAGGCAGCCAGCAGCGCTGCTCCGAGCAAGATGAGGGCTCCGATCGTCTCGGGCGTCGCCAAGCCAACGCCTATCAGCGTGACGCCGGTGAGGAACAGCGACAAGCCCGGGCCGATCAAGAGGAAGCCACGCAGATCGAAGCGCGATGGCGCATCCTCGCGCACGTCCGGAATGAAGCGCGTAATCAGCGCGAGGCCGAGTAGCGCCACCGGAATGTTGATCCAGAAAATCCAGCGCCAGTTGAAATACGTCGTGATGAAGCCGCCGAGCGGAGGCCCGACGACGGGGCCGACGAGCGCGGGAATGGAAAGCCATGCAATCGCGCCGATGATTTCCGCACGCGGCACCGTCCGCAGGACGATCAGACGGCCGACCGGGGTCATCATGGCGCCGCCCATGCCTTGGAGCACGCGCGCGGCGACGAGGCTCAAGAGGCCGGTCGACAGCGCGCAGGCAATGGAGCCGATGGCGAACACGACCATGGCGGCGCGAAAGATGTTCTTGGCGCCGAAGCGGTCCGCCATCCATCCCGACGCCGGAATGAAAACAGCGAGCGCAAGAAGGTACGTCGTAAGCGCCAGCTTGAGGTTAATGGGGTTGACGCTGAGGTCCTTCGCGATCGCCGGCAGCGAGGTCGCGAGCACCGTCGCGTCCATGTTCTCCATGAAGAGAGCCGTGGCGACGATCAGCGGGATAAGATTGCGGCGCAGGACTTCGGTCATCTGGGCTCTCTACCACGCATCAAACGCGCATGAGCCCGCATTCCGGCGACATGGCAGCCGTGCGCCAGGGTGCGGCAAAAACCTCTGAAATGCGGCCGGATAGTGCGGCGTTACCCGGTTGAGTGGTGCGCCGACACCCGAGAAAAGCTATTGCGCTCATGTGGGCTCATCAGCAGTCTGCCGAATACGAACAAAGCAACAACACCTCCCGGTTTTCGCAGGATGAAAATCCGCCGAAGCCGAGCGGGGGAGCACCCTGGGAAACGCCAACATGCCCATCAACAAAGTCGTTTCGGCTGATGAAGCCATCGCACGTATCCGCCCGGGTGATGTCATTGCGACCACCGGCTTTGTCCAGAGCTGCATTCCTGAATCGCTGCATGCGGCGCTCGAAAAGCGGTTCGTCGAGACGGGCGCGCCGCGCGATCTGACGCTGATCATGTGCGCGGGCGCGGGCGACAGCAAAGGCCTCGGCACCGGGCGGCTGCATCACGAAGGTTTGCTGAAGCGCGTGATCGCGGCCAATTTCGGGCGCATGCCGAAGGTTGCCGTCGCCGCGCAAGAAGACAAGATTCAAGGCTACAATCTTCCGCAGGGCGTGATTTCCAAACTCTACCGGAGCTGCGCTTCGGGAAGCCCGGGCCTCTTCACCAAAGTCGGTTTGCACACCTACGTCGATCCGCGTCTCGGCGGCGGCAAGGTCAATTCGGTGACGAAGGAAGATCTCGTGCGGCTGGTCGAGGTCGAAGGCAAGGAGTGGCTATTCTACAAGGCGACGCCCATCAACGTTGCACTCATTCGCGCGACGAGCGCCGACTCGCTCGGCAATCTCAGCATGGAAAAGGAAGCGCTGACGCTCGATGTTCTGGCGCAGGCGATGGCCGCGCACAACAACGGCGGAGTCGTGATCGCGCAGGTCGAACGTCTCGTCGCGGACGGCTCGATCAAACCGAAGGACGTGAAAGTTCCGGGCATTCTCGTCGACTGCGTGGTTGTCGCTGAAACGTCCGAGATGCACCGCATGAATTACGGCGTCATGTACGATCCGGCGCTGGCCGGTGAAGTGCGCGTCACCGTCGACAACTTGCCGACCATGAAGCTCGACGAGCGCAAGATCATCGCCCGGCGCGCGTCGTTCGAATTGCCGCCGAACGGCGTCATCAATCTCGGCGTCGGTGCGCCTGACGGCGTCGCCAACGTCGCCAACGAAGAGAAGGTTACGCCCTATCTCGTGATGACGACGGAAGCGGGCGCGGTCGGCGGCGTGCTGGCGGGCGGATCGAGCTTCGGCTCATCCGCGAACGCGCATTCGATCCTCGACCAGAACCAGATGTTCGATTTCTACCATGGCGGCGGTCTCGCGCTCACGTGCCTCGGCATGGCGGAATGCGACAGCATGGGCAACGTCAACACGAGCAAGTTCGGCGGACGGCTCAACGGCTGCGGCGGCTTTATCGACATCTCGCAGAACGCGCGCGCGGTTGTCTTCGCGGGCACGTTCACAGCGGGAGGACTCGAGGTTGCGATCGAGGACGGCAAGCTCAAAATTGTGAAAGAGGGCCGCGCCAGGAAGTTCGTAAATCAAGTCGAGCAGGTCACGTTCTCGGGCAAGTATGCGGCGCAGAAATCGCAGCCGGTGATCTACGTAACGGAGCGCTGCGTGTTCCAGCTCACCGACCACGGACTTGAGCTGATCGAAGTCGCGCCGGGCATCGACATCGAGCGCGATATTCTTCCGCACATGGCGTTCAAGCCGCACATTCACAACCCGATCCCGATGAATCCGGCGATCTTCCGCGAAGGGCCGATGGATCTTCTTTCCGATCTTCTCAATCAGAAACTCGGTGAGCGCATGTCTTACGACGCGGAGCGCAACGTCCTTTCCGTCGATCTCAGCGCGTGGAGCGTGCGCAAAAAAAGCGATATTACCGATCTGCAGAAGGCGATCGCGGAGGCATGCGAAAAGGCAGGCCGTCGCGTCAACACCCTGATCAATCAGGATCGATGCCGGATCGCTGAGGACCTTTACGATGCCTATGCCGACATGGTGGCGTATTTGTCGAAGACTTATTATGCGCGAACCGCACGCTATGCGACGAGCACCCTGACCCGGCAGAAGTTGCAGGATGCCTTGCGGCGTCGCGGATTGCAGACACGCGTGTTCGAGAGCGCCAAGGACGCGGCTGCATCTCTCGAAGAAGCGACCGCGGCGGAATAGGTCGCGGCGCTCTGCGCTACTTACTTTGCCTAAGCGCGCAAATTCGCATCAAATCAGGTCTCAGGACCGCATAAACGGCAAACCAAGTCCGGGAGCCCCGCTTACAAAAGCGATGGGCTCCTGTACCTTGGCCTCGGTGTATCGGGTGCCGAACCATGATCAGTCGTAAAACCGCAGCTTTCAGCGCCACTTTCCTTGTGTTCGCTCTCGCGACGTCTCCGACGTGCCTAGCGGACACCGCGGTTTCTCAATCGAGTCCGCCATCGAGTCCGGCGTGGTCTGTTCCCGACATCGACAAGCTGCCGGACGACACCGCAGGACGAACGGTGCGGTATGGCCGCAATCTCATCAGCAAGACGTCGTCGTTGATCGGGCCTGAAGTGGCGGACGCTACAAAACGCCTCGCGGGAAACAACCTTGATTGTCAGAGCTGCCATATCAACGCGGGGACGCAAGAGTTTGGGATTCCGCTTGTGGGAGTCTATGCGGCGTTTCCCGCTTATGCGGCGCGGATCGGAAGCGTCGAAACGATCGAGGAGCGCATTCAAAACTGCATGGAGCGCAGCATGAACGGCAAGCCGCTGCCGCCTGAAGGACCGGAAATAACGGCGCTCGTTTCTTATCTCAAATTCCTTGCGACCGGCCATCCGGCCGGCGGCGCGATCGAGGGGCGCGACAGCGGCACCATGCCGGAACTCGATCGTGCGGCGGATCCTCAGAAGGGACGGCAAGTCTACGCCACAACGTGCGCGGCCTGTCACGGCAACACCGGACAAGGCCAACGCAACGGCAAAGTGGGAGACGCCAAGGGCTACATGTTTCCGCCGCTATGGGGCGCCGATAGTTTCAACGACGGAGCCGGCATGAACCGGCTGATCACGTCCGCAAATTTCATTCATAGCAACATGCCGGCGGGCACGACTTGGAAGCAGCCGGCGCTTTCACCCAACGACGCCTGGGACGTTGCCGCCTACATCAATGCGCAAGCCCGTCCGGCACTGCCGAACCTCGATCGCGATTATCCGGATAAGCTGGAAAAGCCGGTCGACGCGCCGTATGGGCCTTATGCCGATGGCTTTTCGATAGAGCAGCACAAGCTCGGGCCGTTCTCGCCGATCAAAGCGGCCGTTGCGAAACTAAAACTTCTGGAAGCCGCGCATAAGTAGCGCCTTCCGCGTAGAGTGACGAGGCCAAGCGCAAGCCAGATTACCAACGACAGCAATGGCACCGATGCCAGCAGCGCCAACATCACGTTCCACCTACTCTCTGGTCAAGCCTTTGGCGGCGAGCTCCTCGAGGTATTTGCCCCAGCGTTCGTCTTTCTCGCGGCCGAGTAGATGCAGATAACCCCAGGTGTAAAGTCCGGAGTTATGGCCGTCGTCGAAGGCGATGCGCGTGGCGTAGTTGCCGACCGGCGTCAGGGCCTTGATCTTGACGTGCTTCTTTTTCGGCACCGTGATCCGCTGCGACGGCGAATGGCCCTGAACTTCGGCCGACGGGCTGACGACCCGCAAGAATTCCGCCGACATTTCGAACGAGCGACCGTCCGGAAAAGCCGCCTTTAAAAGTTTTCCGTCATCGGCCACTTCGAGATGCGGAGGCGGCGTCAGCGTACCCTTGGCGCGCTCGACTTCGGTCCAGACCTGACCGGCAAGATCACGGAAGATCTGCGCGTATTTGCTTTCCGGCTCGGCGGCCGTCACCGGCTTGCCGGCGTCCGACGCCTCACGGATTTCCATGCGCAGGGGAACTTCGCCGAGGAACGGCACGCCGAGTTTTCGCGCTTCTTCGCGCGCGCCGCCGTGTCCGAAGATGTCCGAGCGCTCGCCGCACTTCGGGCAGAGGAAGTAGCTCATGTTTTCGACGATGCCGAGGATCGGCACTTCGACGCGCTTGAACATCGCGATGCCTTTGCGGGCATCGATGAGAGCCAAGTCTTGCGGCGTCGAGACGATGACCGCGCCCGATAGCGGCACGCCTTGCGAAATGGACAGCTGGATGTCGCCGGTGCCGGGCGGCATGTCGATGATCAGCGCATCGAGTTCGGCGCCGTCACCGGCCCATTCGGTCTCGCGGAGCATCTGGCTCAATGCGGAGACGACCATCGGGCCGCGCCAGACGACTGGGGTATCCTCGTCGACGAGGAAGCCCATCGACATGACTTTCAGGCCCCACCCTTCAAGCGGCTTGATGACTTTGCCGTGCGCGACCTGCGGTTTGCCGGAAACACCGAGAAGGCGCGGCTGTGACGGCCCGTAAATGTCGGCGTCGATGATGCCGACCTTCAAGCCGATGGCCTGCAGTCCGAGCGCCAGGTTGACGGCGATCGTCGATTTGCCGACGCCGCCTTTGCCGGACGCCACGGCGATGATCTGTTTGACGCCTGGGATGCCCTGGGCCTTGACGCCCTGCCCGGTTGCCGCCGCGGCCGCTGCCTGACGTGGCGCCGCTCCGTCGCCGGTGGCGCCCTTGGCGCGCGCCGCCTGGACGCGCGGATGCTCGACACGCCCGATCGGCAAAACCGTCCGCTTCGGCGGCTTGGGCGCGCCTTCGGTCGCTTCCGCCGTCAGAACGGCGGTGACGCCCTGAATGTCCTTGATTTCAGCAACGACAGCCTCTGCCGCGAGGCGCAATTGCTCCAGTTCGTCGGCGCGCTCGGCCGGAACGGTAATCGAAAAATAGGCGCGATTGTCCTTAATCAGGATTTCGGAGACAAGGCCAAGATCGACGATATTGCTGCTCAGATCGGGGCCTTTGACCCGGCGAAGTGCAGCGAGCACCTCGGCTTTTTCAATCGCCATGTGGGGAGTCTCCTGGGCGCGGCGAGGCGCTGCGCGAAACGGACCTGTTTGGAACCGGTATAAATCGATGCGGGAAAGGATGGAAGCCAGACGCACGCGGCCAATGGGCCGGGTCCGGTTTGCCGCCGCGCAACTTGCGAGGCGCGGGAGGAATGCTAAAGCGTCGTCCATGGCGGACCGCGATCGCATACTCGGAGTCATCCTCGCAGGCGGGAAATCGCGCCGCTTCGGCGGCGGGGATAAAGGCTTGGCCGATCTTGGCGGCGAGACCGTGCTCGAGCACGTCATCGCGCGCTTTCGTCCGCAGGTCGGGCGGCTGATTCTCAGCATCAACGGCGACCCGCAGCGCTTCCAGCGCTTCGATCTTCCAACCATTATCGACCAAGAAAATGCCGAGCTTGGCCCGCTGAGCGGGCTTCTCGCGGCGCTGGACTGGCAAAATCAGTACGCAAACGATTGCACGGCGCTCGCGACGGTCTCGACGGACGTGCCTTTTCTGCCTCGCGATCTCGTTCAGAGGCTCGATGGCGAGCGCGGCGGCGGCATTGCGGTTGCAACGTCGGACGGCCAGCGTCATCCGACCATCGCAATCTGGCCGGTGACTTCCAGGGCTGCCATCGCTGATGCGCTGCAACAACGCTTGCTCAGCGTCAACGCGCTGACGAAACAGCTGAACGCAGTTGCGGTGCCGTTCGCGATGCGTAACATTGATGGTACGGCGTTAGACCCGTTTCTCAACGTCAACACGCTGGATGATCTCACCACTGCACGCGCATTCGTCGGCAAAGCATGAAAGATGCACATGAGCTCAGATTTGCACTCCGGTAATTCCGCGCTTCCGCTCTTCGGAGTCGCGGGTTGGTCGAATTCCGGCAAGACGACGCTCATCGAAAAGCTGGCGCGGCATTTCGCGGACAAGGGCCTGCGCGTCGCGACGATCAAGCATACGCACCACAAGTTCGACATCGATGCGCCGGGTAGCGACACGCAGCGGCATCGCGCGGCCGGAGCGGCGGAAACGGCCATCGTATCGGGCTCACGCGTCGCGATCATCGAGGAGATCGAGGCGGCGGGAGAGCCGGCGCTCGAAACCGTCGCGGCCCGTCTCAAACCAGCGAACGTCATTCTGGTCGAAGGCTACAAGTCGGCGGCCATTCCGAAAATCGAAGTGCGCCGCGCCGCCGTCGCACCGGAAAAGCTGCTGGCGGCCAACGACGCGTCCGTCCTGGCGATTGCCTCCGACTACGAAGTCGACGGACAAGGGAAACCCGTTTTTAACCTCGACGACATCGCCGGGATCGCCGCGCTCATCGAGAAAAAGCTGGGTTTGAGCGAAGATCTGCGCCAGAGAGCCTGACAACCATGCGGCTTGGCATACCCTTGCGGCAGCGGCCGCAACCTCCGATATTAATGGGATGACAGCAGGCTTGGCACAGGCATCGATGTCCGATCAGCCGGCCCCGCGCGGGAGGCATCTTGTCGACCCCTTCGGGCGGGAGATCGAGTATCTGCGTGTATCGGTTACCGATAGATGTGATTTCCGCTGCGTGTACTGCATGTCGGAGCATATGACGTTTCTTCCCAAGCGCGACCTCCTGTCGCTGGAAGAACTCGACCGGCTGTGCGCGGCCTTCGTTCGGCGCGGCGTCAAGAAGCTTCGCATCACCGGCGGCGAGCCGCTCGTTCGCAAGAACATCATGTGGCTTTTCGGAGCCCTCGGGCGGCACCTCGAAAGTGGCGACCTCAAAGAGCTTACGCTGACGACGAACGGCAGCCAGCTCGAGAAATACGCGGGCGATCTCAAGGCCGCAGGCGTCGAGCGCATCAACGTATCGATCGACACCATCGATCCCGATAAGTTCAAGGCGATCACGCGGTGGGGCAATCTGGCGACCGTTCTCAGAGGCCTCGACGCGGCGGACAAGGCCGGTATCAAGATCAAGATCAATACGGTGGCGCTGAAGGGCGTCAACGAGGACGAGATTCCCGATCTCGTTCGCTTTGCGCATGGGCGCGGTGCTGACCTGACGCTGATCGAAACGATGCCGCTCGGCGACATCGGCGAAGACCGCACCGCCCAATACCTGCCGTTGTCGATCGTCAGAGCGCGGCTGATGGATCACTTTACGATGCAGGAAAGCCCGTATCGCACGGGCGGACCGGCGCGCTACGTCAGGGTTGAGGAAACCGGCGGCCGGCTCGGGTTCATTACGCCGCTGACGCACAATTTCTGCGAAAGCTGCAATCGCGTCCGCCTGACCTGCACCGGAACGCTGTTCATGTGTCTGGGCCAGAACGATGCCGCCGACCTTCGGGCGCCGCTGCGCGCTTCGACGGACGAGACGCTGCTCGATGCCGCGATTACCGAGGCCATCGCGCGAAAGCCGAAAGGGCACGATTTCGTCATCGACCGGGGCACGAAGACGCCTTCCCTTGCGCGTCATATGAGTGTCACGGGCGGCTAGCCTTTCCGATGTTTGCGGAATCGTGGAAAGCGCTCTAGCTCTTTGCTTTGTCGTGCTTCTTAGCGGAAAACCGGTTCCCACTTTTCCGGAGGCGCTCTAGGCGAGCACCGCCCTGACAACCTGCTTGATCTGATCGAGCGTGAACGGCTTAGCGATCGACAGTAGACGGCGTGCGCGCAGCCCAGCGGCGCGTTCGAGCTGATCGGAAAATCCGGACATCAGAACCACCGCGAGGTCGCTCTTTGTCTTCAAGGCCTTTTCCGCGAGCGAGATGCCATCGAGCTGAGGCATGTCAACGTCGGTCACGAGCAGATCGATCGGACTTTCGTTGGCGTTGAAAAAATCAAGGGCTTCCAAACCGTCCTGGGTGACGTGCACGGTATGCCCCTCGGCGCTCAAGGCGCGCCGGACGAGATCGCGCACGGCGGCGTCATCATCCGCAAGCAGAATCGTCGCCATCTCACCACACCCCTTACGCGCGACCCAATGGTCGCATCAATCAGCGAGCCGTCCGACGAACGGCAGCTCTCTGTAGCGATGCCCGACGTCCATTCCGTAACCGACGACAAACACGTCGGGACAGGTGAACGCGCAATAATCCGGCTCAATCGAAACAGCGCGCGCCGCCCGCTTATCGAGCAGCACGCAGGTTTCGATCTTCGCCGCGCCCCGCGCCGAAATCAGATCTTTTGCGAAAGCCAGGGTGCGGCCTGAATCGAGGACGTCATCGATCAGGATCACGTGACGCTGCTGCACATCGAGATCGAGGTCGCGAAGGATGGAGACTTGGCCGGACGACGAACGGCTCTTCCGGTAGCTCGACAATGTCAGGAAATCGACTTCCGGAGCAAGCCCTGCAGCATGCATCGCCCGCAGCAGATCGGCCGCGAAGACGAAGCTGCCCTTGAGTATCGGGACAACAAGCAGATTTTCAGGCCGCTTTAAGGCAATTTCCTCCGCCAGCACTTGCAGCCGGGCGAGGATTTCCTCAGCGGAATAAATCGTTTCGATGGAATGTTCGGTCCCGGTATTCGACATGCTTAGATCCTGCATAATCTCGCGGCGCACTCAGCCTCGACGGCTCGCTCAGCTTCCTGTGTACACGACTGCGCCACAATCGTAATCGATTGATCGATCCGGCTTTGACGTGTCTATACGCGTCTAGGCTTCAAAGACGTGACGCAATCCTTTCCTGCCAAGGTTAAACCCCGTGATTCGCTTGACGAACGTCGGATTGAAATACGACAGCGGTCCGGATGTTTTGACCGATGTCACGTTTCATTTGCGCCCTGGCTCGTTCCACTTCCTGCATGGCGAATCGGGAGCCGGTAAGACGTCGCTTCTGCGTCTGATGTTCATGTCGCTGCACCCTAGTCGCGGCGAAATTCGCATGTTCAATGAAGACATAACCGCTGTAAAGCCGCAGAAACGCGCCCAGATGCGCCGGCGCATCGGCATCGTCTTCCAGGACTTCCGGCTACTCGATCATCTGACCGTCTGGGAAAACGTCGCGTTGCCGCTACAGGTGGTTGGCAAAAGGCCCGCCGATTACCGCGAGGACGTGACCGACCTTTTACAGTGGGTGGGTCTCGGGGACCGGATGTATGCTAACCCTTCGGTGCTGTCGGGTGGGGAAAAGCAGCGCGCCGCCATCGCCAGGGCGGTTATCGGCAAGCCGGAAGTGCTGCTTGCGGACGAACCGACCGGTAACGTCGATCCCCAGATGGCACGGCGACTGCTGCGCTTGTTCGTTGAATTGAACAGGCTCGGCACCTCCGTCGTCATTGCGACGCACGATCATCAACTCATGCGGCAGTTCAAGGCGCCGCGCATTGAGGTGCACAGGGGCCATGTCCGGATCATCTAGCCGCTTTCCCGGACGCGCTGAGCCCGCCATGCCGATGCCGGGCAGCTACGATCCCTATGACGAACCGACGACGATGGTGCCGTCGACGGAGCCGCCGCCTTTTGCGCACCAAGGCTCCGCCGGTGCTCACGTCCCTCCGGCGCACGAGCCGGCGAGCGACCTTTACGTTCCGGCACGCGGCAGCGATCGCGGACGCAAGATGAAGGTCATGGCGCCCGTCGTTCCGCCCGGCTCGGTCACCGGCCGCTCGCTGACGCTCGTCATCGCGATCATGTGCTTTCTCGCCTGCCTCACGGCCGGCGCCGTCTGGATGATCAAGGAATCGTCGGATGCGTGGCTGAATGACATCTCGAGCGAGGTGACCGTGCAGGTCACACCACAAGAGAGTGGCGATACGGACAAGGCGGTCGCTGACGTGGTGAGCTATCTCGAGAAGCAGCGCGGGATCGCCAACGTCCGCGCTCTCGCCCTATCCGAATCGGCCGATCTCCTGCAGCCCTGGCTCGGCTCAGGCGATGTGCTCAAATCGCTTCCCGTCCCGCGCCTCATCGCGGTTGAGGTGGACCGCACGCAGCCGCCGGACCTCGCCGGAGTCGGACAGGCGCTCGGCCGCGATTTCAAAGGCGTGTCCCTCGACGATCATCGCCGGTGGCAGCAGCAAATCCGCGCCGTGACCCGCTCTCTCGCGTTGGGCGGGCTCGCCATTCTGGCGCTCGTCGCTGCCGCGACCACCGCGATCATCGTGTCGGCGACGCGCAGCGCCATGGCGTCAAACCGCGAGATCGTCGAAGTGCTGCACTTCGTCGGGGCAACTGACAAATTCATTTCCCGAGAATTCGAAAAGCATTTTCTGCGCCTTGGCATAAAGGCGGGAATCGTCGGCGCGACCTCGGCGATGGTTGTCTTTATGTTCATGCCCTGGTTGACCGAGCTGCTCGGCGGCGGACCAGTCGGCGCCGTCGAAATGCAACGCCTTGTCGGCACCGGGTCGCTGGACGCGCTCGGCTACCTCATCCTCGGTCTTGTTGTTATTATTATTGCAGGCCTTTGCACGGGGACCTCGCGGGTCGGCGTTCACCGTATCCTGAATGGCAAGCACTGATATCTTTCGCGGCGTATGACCGGAGGACTTGCGGCAACCGGCGAAATGCGAAATGAGAATGCCAGCTTGCCGGGGCATCCCAGCCGATTTGACGGCTGAATTCCGGTTAGGCCGTAGACAACGCAGTTTTCGCCTCATCCGCAATCGCGATCCGCAATGAAGAGCCTATCGAAAATCTTCGTTCTGCTGCTGGCGCTTGGGATCGGAGCGCTGGTTTTCGGCTTCGTGCTTTTCTCGGTTTCCGTGACGCGCGACGACGTCAACGGCTGGGACAAGGCTGACGGCATCGTGGTGCTGACCGGCGGCGATCTTCGGGTCGAAGCGGGCGCCAAGCTGATGAACGAAGGCCGTGCCAAACGGCTGCTGATCTCGGGCGTCAACCGGAAAGTCCGGCGCGAAGAGATGCAACGCCTGCTCGGGCTCGACGCGAAGATTTTCAACTGCTGCGTCGATCTCGGCTACGAGGCGCTCGACACCGTCGGCAACGCGGATGAAACGCGCACGTGGGCCAAAAACAACGGCTACAGCAAGCTGATCATCGTGACGTCGCGCTATCACATGCCGCGCAGCCTCGCCGAACTGGCGCTCGTCATGCCGAAGGTGACACTCATTCCCTATCCGGTGACGCCGAGGCATTTCCCCGAGACAGCCTGGTGGCTGCACACGACGACGACCCGCGTTCTCGTCTCGGAATATCTGAAATATTTACCGGCAGTCGCGCGTCTCGTGGCGCAACGCGTTTTGAATTGGCGCGACGACAGCTCCGTTGCAGCGGCAGGATCGAAACGCTCCGATGGCTGACGACATCGCAAAGCCGCGCCCGGGGGCTCTCGTCATCGTTCGCTCGCTGATCTATTTCGCGGTGTTCTACGTCGTGACGGCCCTCTACCTCGTACTCGGCTCCTGGCTGCTTGTCGGGCCGCGGCGGTGGGCGATGAAGGGACTCGAATTGCATGGGCGAACCTGCGTCTGGCTGCTCCGCCTGATCTGCGGCACGAAGCTCCAAGTGCGGGGGCAGAAATATCTCCCAAAAAGCGGCTGCCTCGTCATCGCCAAGCACCAATCAGCGTGGGACACGTTCGGGCTTATTTCGCTCTTTCGCGATCCCGCGATCGTGCTGAAAGACGAGCTCAAGTGGATCCCCTTCTACGGCTGGTTCTGCGTCAAGTTCGAGCACATCCTGGTCAAACGCGGGAAGGCCTCGGCGGCCTTGAAGGCGCTGATCCGCGACGCCCGGCAGCGCGTCGGGATCCGGCGCGAGGTCGTGATTTTTCCGGAAGGAACGCGGACCGTGCCGGGCGCGCCTCCCGACTATAAGCCGGGTTACATCGCGCTTTACGAAGCACTCAACGTCGTCACCGTTCCAATGGCTTTGAACTCGGGCCTGTTCTGGCCGCGGCGAAGCCTGTGGCGCTATCCCGGAACGATCGTCGTCGAGTTCCTGCCGTCCCTGCCGCCCGGATTGCCGCGCGCCGAATTCCGTACCCGCATCGAGACGGCGATCGAAGAGGCGAGCCGGCGGCTCATCAAGGAAGCGGCGATGGCTCCGTCACCACCGCCCCTGGCGCGCGAGGCTGCGCGCTCGTCGGCTTGACACTGCCCGCGGGCGTCAGTCGGAACTCGATACTTTCATTAAGACGATGCCGCCGACGATGAGCACGGCTGCGAGAAAGCGCATTGCTGTCGCCTCCTCGCCCAGAATCGCCACACCGATGATGAATGCACCGACGGAGCCGATGCCGGTCCAGACGACGTATGCGCTGTTCAGCGGCAGCGTCTTCATCGATAGCGATAAGAGCGCAATGCTGGCGAACATCGTGACCGCAGTGATGACCGTCGGCCAAAGCAAGGTGAAGCCATCGGACTTCTTCATGTAGAACGCCCAGACGGTTTCGAGCAGTCCCGCGGAAATGAGTAATACCCAAGCCATGACCGGCCTCCTTTTGAGAGCCGGGTCGTCCCGGTCGCTGATGTGAGGATGGGGAGGTCGTCTTCCCTTACTTTTGATAGCCTGCTTCGACGGCCGTTTCAAAGCTCCGGAGCCGCTTCGGGCGTCATTTCAAGCTTTGGCGCTTTCCAGAGTGTTTAGGCGGGCTCGCGTTTGCAATTGAGACACGAACCCGGATGCGGCCCGTGTCTCAGTTTGCAAATAATTGGCGTTGATAAAATCTCTGCCCGTGGAACGCCATGCTATGCTTAGTGAAAAGCAGGAGCAGGCTATGCCCACCTACACGACGGCCGTCATCCCGAGCCCCAACGAAGACTTCCCGTTCATCGCCGTGGTCACGGATGAATCTGGAACAGTCGTCAGCGAGATACCCGTCCGAACTCAGGCCGATGGCGAGGCCATGCTCGTTGAAGCTCTCAAGGAGCTTCGCGACCACGACTTGGAGGACGGAAAGAGTACCTAAAGGCCCTCGCGGCTGGAAACGCCCCCCGACGTCATCGGCCGCGCCATCCAGATCGCCCGTGTTGTGAGCGTTAAGAGGGGCAAGTACCACCGGGATTACCGATTCAAGTCATTCAGAGAAGATATCAAATCCCTTCGAGACTTTAACGAGCATGTGATCGAATATTTCGACCAACGGATTGCTGCCGACTTGGCTGGAACGAATTGGCTGCAGTGACTCACCGTCTGATCACCGAACTACCGGCGATGTACGCGTCAAAAATTCAAACTTAAACACGGCCCGGACCAGAAAATCGCTTGACGGAATTGTTCATGGAACATATCATGAACATGAGTTGAAAATAGACGCTCCTGATCCCAGTCATCCCCATGAGCGCGATTTTTTCAGGTCTGCCCGCAATTTCCGACGCCATCTGGCGGCGCAAGTATCGCTTTGGCGGATCGCCGAGCGTCGCGGCCGATCAGACGCTCGAGGACACGTTCCGGCGTGTGGCTGCGGCGGCGGCAAGCGCTGAAAAGGGCGGCAAACGCCAGCAGCAGAAATGGGCAGGCTCATTCTACGAGGCGATGGCCGACTTCGGCTTTCAGCCAGCTGGGCGCATTTTAGCCGGAGCGGGCACGGACCGTAACGTCACGCTGTTCAACTGCTTCGTGCTGGGCGAAATCGGAGACGATCTTTCGAGCATTTTCGAGAGCGTCAAAGAAGCGGCGCTGACGATGCAAGCCGGCGGCGGCATCGGGCACGATTTCTCGACGCTCAGGCCGAGCGGCGCACCGGTCAAGAGCATCGGCGCGGACGCCTCGGGGCCCGTCAGCTTCATGGACGTTTGGGACGCCATGTGCCGGACGATCATGTCGGCCGGGCAACGGCGCGGCGCGATGATGGCGACGCTCCGCTGCGATCACCCGGACATCGAAGCGTTCGTCGCGGCAAAAGCGGACTCGCAGCGCCTGCGGAATTTCAACCTGTCGGTACTCGTTACCGATGCCTTCATGGATGCCGTGCGGCGGGACGCTGCGTGGGATCTCGTCTTCGCAGGCAAGGTCTACAAGACAATTCCCGCGCGGGCGTTGTGGGACCAGATCATGCGCGCGACATTCGATTATGCCGAACCGGGCGTGATCTTCATCGATCGCGTCAACGCCGCCAACAATCTTCAGTACTGCGAGACGATTTCGGCGACCAACCCATGCGGAGAGCAGCCGCTGCCGCCTTATGGCGCGTGTCTTCTCGGCTCGATCAATCTGGCGCGTCTCGTCGAAGAGCCGTTTACCGGGACGGCGCGCATCGATATCGCGAAACTCGAAGCGCGCGTTGCGACAGCCATTCGCTTGCTCGATAACGTCATCGACATTTCGCGCTATCCCCTGCCGCAGCAAGCGCAGGAAGCGCGTGCGAAGCGGCGTATCGGCCTCGGCGTCACCGGGCTCGCGGACGCACTCATTTTCCTTGGCTTGCCTTATGGCAGCGTGGCGGCGCGCGAACAGGCGGCGCGGTGGATGGCGATCATTCAGAACGCCGCTTATCGGGCGAGTGCGGCGCTTGCCGCAGAGAAGGGGCCATTTCCCCTTTACGACCGGGATGCATTTCTGGCGCGGCCGAACGTTGCGCGCCTCGATCAGGACGTGCGCGAGGCGATCGCGGCGAACGGGCTGCGCAACGGCTGCCTCACGTCGATCGCGCCGACGGGCACGATCTCGCTGCTCGCCGGTAACGTGTCGAGCGGCGTCGAGCCGGTGTTCGACTTCGTTTTCCGGCGGCGCGTGCTGGGCGACAGCGGTGGAGCGGGCGAAGAGACGGTCGAGGATTTCGCGCACCGCACGTTCCGAGACGCCTTCGGAGACGACGTGGCGCTCCCGGAGGCTTTCGTGACGGCTGAGACGCTGGCACCGCCGGAGCACATCGCGATGCAGGCGGCGCTGCAGCCTTATGTCGACAGCGCGATTTCGAAAACGATCAACTGCCCGGAAGACATCAGCTTCGAAAGTTTCCGCGACATCTATCTCGAGGCTTACGACTCGGGCCTCAAAGGCTGCACGACGTATCGTCCGAATGCGGTAACGGGGGCGGTTCTGTCGCGCGAAGCTCCGGCGGGCGGGGCCGTCAACGAGGCGGGGAGCAAGGTCGAGGCGTTCGCGATCAACAAGCCGTCTGCAACCGGCACGCCGCTTGAAGATCCGTCGACGCCCGGCGTCGTCTACATGACGAAACCGCTCGAGCGCGACGCGGCGCTCGAAGGTGTCACCTATAAGATCAAATGGCCGGCAAGTGCGCACGCGCTCTATGTCACGATCAACGACATCGTGCGCGACGGGCGCAGGCGTCCGTTCGAGGTCTTCATCAATACGAAGAACCTCGAGCACTATGCCTGGACGGTTGCCTTGACGCGGATGATCAGCGCCGTGTTCCGACGCGGCGGCGACGTCGCATTTGTTGCCGAAGAATTAAAGGCCGTTTTCGATCCGGAAGGCGGGCGCTGGATGAGCGGGCGTTACGTTCCGAGCCTGCTGGCGGCCATCGGCGACGTCATCGAGGAGCACATGCTGCGCATCGGCTTTTTGAACCGCGACGAGCTGGACCGCGCCGATGATGATGACGCTGCTCAGCGGCGCCCGGTCGCCATCGCGCGGGGCTCGGCACAGGGCGGCGGCGGGCGATCCGCTGAGCCGTCGCGGGAAGACGACCGCCTGCATTCCGCACCGATCCCCGGAGCGCGGGTTTGTCCCAAGTGCGGGGAGCGCGCCTTGCGGCGCGTCGAAGGCTGCTGGACGTGTGCGATCTGCGCCTATTCCCATTGCGGATGATTTCGTCTGTTAACGGACTGCCGTGACCATGACGGCGTGGCCGGTCCGCTGCCGCCGGTTCGCCGCAATATCCCGTCCGTTAGCAAATGTTGATATTTGCAGGCTCGCGTCCGGCCAATGCTCAGGTGGAGTGTGCGTAATCCGCGTGGTTCTCAACACTTCATTGACCAAGCGTGCTTGGGCAAGGCCGTCCCGTCAAATTTTCGATCCAAAGTTCACGATTCCTCACATCCCAGCGGGGTATGACAGGCGCAAGGAAATCTACGGCGAGGTTCGCCGATCAGGGGTGTGCGTTATGAGTGCCGAGATCATCTGGCTTGCCGACGTCCGTACGCGTCGCACCAGCAAAGAAGCCAGCCAGACGTTCGAGGACGCGGCGCCGACAGTTTCGGATAATCCGCCCCGGTTTCATTTCTGGACCGGCGCATCGGGCAAGCGCTACGTGCACACCGTCTACAGCCTTTTCGACTGCCCGGCGATCGAGGACGCCAACTACATTCTCGTTCGCCGCACAAACAAGTCGGCCCGCACCGTGCTTGCCATCGGCCGCCTGCGCAATCAGAACGCATCGTTGAACCTGGCGGAAATTCGTCAGCATGCGTCGGCTCTTGGCGCCGATGAAGTGCACGTCCATCTGCTCGCGGCTTCGGAGCAGGAAGCGCTCGCCGTGGAAGAAGATCTCATCACGGCGCAATTTTCGGCCGGACCGCGCTCGGCGTAAGTCGAGCCACGTTAACGCTGCGGACCTTTCGCGTCGCCCTTGGCGCGACGGCCGAAATCGGGCTGCGGCGTATCCTGGTTAGCGTGGATCACGCCGCGCCGGATCGCGCGAGCGTCGGTGAACAACTTTTCCAGCGTCGCGCCGTCTCCGAAACGAATGGCGCGCTGAAGCGCCGTCAAATCCTCCGAGAAGCGGCCGAGCATTTCGAGCACCGCTTCCTTATTGTTCAAGAATACGTCGCGCCACATGACGGGATCGGACGCCGCGATACGCGTGAAATCGCGGAAGCCGCCTGCGGAAAACTTGATGACTTCCTTGTCCGTCACCCGCTCGAGATGCGCGGCCGTGTTGACGATGTTGTAGGCGATGAGATGGGGAACGTGGCTCGTGATCGCGAGCACCATGTCGTGATGATCCGGCGACATGACTTCGACCTCGGAACCGAGCCGCTGCCAGAACTCCTGAAGCTTTGCGAGCGCGTTCTTATCAGTGTCCTCGGTGGGCGTCAGAATGCACCAGCGCCCGTCAAAGAGCTCAGCGAACCCAGCGTCCGGTCCCGACTGCTCGGTGCCAGCAACCGGATGCCCGGCGATGAAGTGGACGCCTTCCGGCATATGAGGCGCGATATCGCGCACGGCGGCGGCCTTGACCGAGCCAACGTCCGAGACGATCGCGCCTTTCTCCAGCTGCGGGCCGATGGCCTTCGCGATGGCCTCGTAGGTTCCGACGGGCGAGCACAGGATGACGAGATCGGCGCCGCGCACGGCATCGGCCGGATCGGCGTACATCTTCGCAACGAGGCCAAGCTCTTCGGCGCGCTCGCGTGTTGCGGGTGTCGGGGACGAGCCGACGATTTCACCGGCCAATCCGGCACGGCGGGCGGCGTGACTGATCGACGAGCCGATCAAGCCGACGCCGATCAACGCCAGGCGCTTGAACATCGGCCCGCGCGCGCCGGTCACAGCATTTTCCATCACGCCGCGCCCTTCAGAAACTGCGCCAGCGCCGCGATGGCGCGCTTGTTGTCGTCCTCCGAGCCGATAGTCATGCGCAGCGCATTGGGGAAGCCGTAAGCGCCGACCCTGCGGACGATGACGCCTTGAGATTTCAAGTATTCGTCCGCCGCCGACGCGGTTTTTTTGCCATCGTCCTTGAAATGGAACAACACGAAATTGGCGACGCTCGGCGTCACGTCGAAGCCGAGTTTTGTCAGCTCCGCGACGACCCACGGCAGCCACTCGTCGTTGTGACGCAGCGCGCGTTCCATATGCTCGACATCGTCGATGGCGGCTGCACCACTGGCGATAGCGGGCGCCGACAGATTGAACGGTCCGCGAATGCGATTGAGCACGTCGGCGACGTTCGCCGGGCAATAGGCCCAGCCGATGCGCAACGCTGCAAGTCCGTGGATTTTCGAGAACGTCCGCGTCATCACGGTGTTCGTCGTGGTCGCGACAAGCTCGAGGCCCGCTTCGTAGTCGTTGCGGCTGACGTACTCGGCATAGGCGGCGTCGAGCACGAGCAGGATGTCGGCGCGCAGCCCGGCACGCAGGCGGCGGACTTCGTCGATCGGGATGTAGGTGCCGGTCGGATTGTTCGGGTTGGCGACGAACACGACGCGCGTTTTTGGCGTGACGCGTTCAAGGATCGCATCGACGTCGGTCTTGAGGCCGCGTTCGGGCGCGACGACCGGCGTTGCGCCGTTCGTCAGAATGGCGATGCGATAAACGAGGAAGCCATGCTCGGTGTAGATGGCTTCGTCGCCCGGACCGAGGTAGCCGCGCGCGAGCAGACCCAGAAGCTCGTCGGAGCCCGAGCCGCAGACGATCCGTGCGGCATCGAGGCCGTAGCGGCGTGCCAAGGCATTACGCAACAGCGTCGCCTGACCGTCGGGGTATCGTTCAAGCTCGGAGGCGGCGGCCTTGAAGGCCGCGATGGCGTGCGGGCTTGGGCCGAGAGGCGTCTCGTTCGACGACAGCTTCGCCGGCTTGATGTTGCCGAGTGCCTTGCTCTCGCCGGGGACATAGGCCTCAATGCTCAGGATACCTGGGCGTGCAATGGGCGCCGTCGTTACCATATTCTTCTCAAGCTATTTGAAGGATTTGCCGTTAGCGGGCGCATTGATAGGGTCTTCACCAGTTGAAATCAAAGTTTAAAGTTGACTTTCATTGCAGCAGGCCTAGCAAGCCGCCAAACCCTTAATTCCGGATTTCGGCCGACTCGATGACCGTCGCCCCGTCTGACATTATTGCCTCCGTCGCACGGCGACAGTCAGAGATTGACGCACCGTCGAGCCAGGTCGTGCATTTCGACGTCGGCACGCCGCTGCATCTCGCCTGCCAGCAGGACCTCGCACCATTTTCGGTCGCATATCAGACCTATGGGACCCTCAATTCGGCGAAATCCAACGCTATTCTCATTTGCCATGCGCTGACCGCGGATCAGTACGTCGCAACCCAGCATCCGATCACCGGCAAGCCGGGGTGGTGGAACATCATGATCGGACCCGGGAAACCGATCGACACGGAGCGATTTTTCGTCATCTGCTCGAACGTGCTCGGCGGCTGCATGGGATCGACCGGCCCGGCATCAATCAATCCGAAGACAGGCACGCCTTATGGCCTCGATTTCCCGGTGATCACCGTCGGAGACATGGTGGAAGCGCAGGCACGCCTGATCGACTATCTCGGCATCGACCAGCTTTTCGCGGTCGTTGGCGGATCGATGGGCGGCATGCAGGTGGTCGAATGGGCGTCGCGGTTCAAGGATCGCGTTTTCGCGGCGGTGCCGATCGCGACGACGGCGTGGCACTCCTCGCAGAACATCGCATTTCATGAAGTCGGGCGGCAGGCCGTGATGGCCGATCCCAACTGGGCGGGCGGCAACTACTATGCGAGCGACAACGTGCCGAGGAACGGGCTCGCGGTGGCGCGCATGGCCGCGCATATCACATACCTTTCGGAAGAAGCGCTGCATCGGAAGTTTGGCCGCAGCCTGCAGGACAGGTCGGAAAAAACCTTCTCGTTCAACGCGGATTTCCAGGTCGAAAGCTACTTGCGCCATCAGGGGTCGTCGTTCGTCGACCGCTTCGATGCGAACAGCTATCTCTACATCACGCGCGCGATGGATTACTTCGACCTGCGCGAGGGACGCGGCAGCGTGCTGGCCGACGCATTTCGCGGGACGCAGACACGCTTCTGCGTCGTTTCGTTCACATCGGACTGGCTCTATCCGACGCGCGAAAGCCGGCGCATCGTGCAGGCGTTGAATGCGGTTGCGGCCAACGTGTCGTTCGTCGAAATCGAGAGCGATAAAGGCCACGACGCTTTCCTTCTCGACGAGCCGACGTTTCACGCGACGGTTCGCGGTTTTCTCAATGCGGCGGCGCTGAAACGCGGCCTCGAAGCGGTGGGGAATGGGGCATGAACGCACCGGACCGTTCGGTTGCCAAGGCCAAAACTCCGCGCGTCGACCATGTCCTGATCGCCGAGATGGTCGAAGCCGGAGCGCGCGTTCTCGACGTCGGCTGTGGCGACGGCGAACTCCTGCAGCTTCTGGCTGAGCGGCGGGGCGTCGACGGACGTGGAGTCGAATTGCAGCGCGACAAGGTCAACCAAGCCGTTGCGCGCGGGCTGTCGGTCATTCAGGGTGACGCCGATCGCGACCTCGACAATTATCCCGACCAGGCTTTCGACTATGCCATTCTGTCGCTCACCATCCAGGCGACGCGGCAACCCAAAACCGTGCTTGAAAATCTCCTGCGCATCGGGCGGCGCGCGATCGTGTCGTTTCCGAACTTCGGGCATTGGCGCGTGCGGACAGGGCTTTTGATCGGTGGCCGGATGCCGGTGACGGCCAACCTGCCGGACCTCTGGTATCTGACGCCGAACGCGCACCTGTGCACGATCCGCGATTTCGCCGACCTTTGCGAACGGGTCGACGCCACGGTCGAGCGGGCCGTCGCTTTCAACGATTATGATCGGCAGCTGCCGATCAAATGGTCGTTGTCGATGCAGAACCTGTTCGGCGAGAAAGCCGTGTTCCTGCTGCACGGTCCGAAGCGCGCGACACTCTAGTGGCGGCGTAAGCCGACCGGCCTCGTTGTATTGACCGGCTTCAATACTGGCTGCGCGGTAACTCGCTTCGCGCTGCCACTGATGGGCGACATGACCTCCTTGTGCGCTTCGACGATAATGACGCCCGCGACGCCTATCGACATGCTCGAGCCGACGCGCTCGAGCGTCGGCGCCATGCGCAGCATCAGACGATTGTTGAGCGGCGGAAAATAGAGCGCTTCGCCCCATTGGTCGGGCGCGAACAGCGCGTCGGTCAATTGCGTCTCAAGCTGCCCGCGACTGAAGGGAAGGCCATATCCGAACGGCGTCGCGTCGACACGCGACCACAGCCCACGACGATTGGGGACTACGATGAGCATGCGGCCAGAGGGCTTCAGGACGCGCCACATCTCGCGCAGTAGCGGTCCGGCGCGCTCGGCCTGCTCAAGGCAATGGATCGCCAGCAAACGGTCGATCGAATTGTCGGGCAACGGCCACTGCGCCTCGCCGACGAGCACGGAATGACATTGACTTGAATGCGGCCAGACGAGCGCGCCCTGGCGTTCCGGCATCAGACAGGCGAGGCGCGCGGCCTCTGTCCGGAAGGCGCCCAAAAACGGCGACGCGAAGCCCGCGCCCGCAACGCTCAAGCCCTCGAGGTTCTTCCAGCGCTGCCGGATGACAAGCGACAGCTGGCGGCGCGCGAGCCTGCCAAGGGACGTCCGGTAGAAATCTCTCAGGTTTGTTGCATCCATCGGCATGCGTCTTAACGGCCGCGCTTATCCAATGTTGCCGACGCCGGACCGAACGGTCCAGCCCCATCGGGCTTCGGAAGGCATACTTTGGGAGAACGGCTTCGTCGTCCCGTTTTGTTTGACATGGGCTTTGAGCCCTACCAGACTCTCTGCATGACAACCTTCCAAATCGTTCTTTTACCTTGTCTCGCGGATAACTATTGCGTTCTCCTGCACGATCCCGGCTCCGGTGAGACTGCAGCGATCGATGCGCCGCAGGCCGCGACGATCAGGGCGGCGCTCGACGCGCGCAACTGGCGTCTCAATCACCTATTCATCACACATCATCATACCGATCACACGGCGGGTATCGCGGAACTCAAAGGCCATTATGGCGCAAGCGTCACGGGACCGGAAGCCGAGGCGGACCGCATTCCCGGGCTGACGCGCGGCGTTACGGAGGGGACGCGCCTCGAATTTGCCGGTCATCCCATTCAAGTCCTCGAAACGCCCGGCCACACGCTCGGCCACGTGACCTTCTGTTTGCCTGACGATGGCCTGGTCTTCACCGGCGACACGCTGTTCTCCCTCGGATGCGGCCGGATCTTCGAAGGCGACCCGCAGATGATGTGGAATTCCGTCTCCAAGATCGCCGCGCTTCCGGGGGATACGCGCATCTATTGCGGCCACGAGTATACGCTCGGAAACGCCCGCTTCGCGATGAACGTCGAGCCGGAGAACGAGGCGCTCAAGGCGCGTGTCGCGGAGGTGGACGCGCGGCGCGCTGCCGGAGACGCGACGATCCCGACAACCATCGATCTGGAAAAGGCGACGAACCCGTTCCTCCGCCCCCAATCGCGCATGATCCGCGCGCGGCTCGGCCTCGAGGGCGCGCCGGATTGGGAAGTCTTTGCGCTGCTGCGACAGCTCAAGAACAAAGCGTAAAATCCTAAGCGAGAAATCCGGATGCAGCGCAATCTATCCGCCGATGACGTCATCAAGCTTTTGGAATTGTCGCCGCATCCGGAAGGCGGCCATTTTCGAGAGACGTACCGCGACGTCAGCGAGGCGAACGGACGCTCCGCCTCGACGGCGATTTATTTTCTGCTGAAAGCGGGTGAGCAATCGCACTGGCACGCCGTCGACGCGGCCGAGGCCTGGCACTATTACGCGGGGGCGCCGCTGATGCTCGAAATCGCACCCGGCGGAGGGCCGCTCACGGCGGTTCGGCTCGGTTCTGATCTCGCCGCCGGGGAACGTCCGCAGGCCGTGGTGGCAAAGGATTTCTGGCAGCGCGCGCGCAGTCTCGGCGATTGGACGCTGGTTGGCTGCACGGTCGCGCCGGGATTCGATTTTTCTGGCTTTAGACTGGCGGGGCCGGATTTCTCACCGCTCGATTGAGCGGCGAAGCTGCAACAGATCAAAGCCTTTCGATGACTGTCCACACGTCATCCCCAGAGTCGTTCGACAAGCGCGTGGCGTATCCGCAGTCCATCCACGGCTTATTTGTCTCTTTGGATAGCGGGTTAGCTGGCGCTTCTTGCTGGCGGCTCGAGACTCGTCAACAGTGAAGTCCGAATCACGTTCGGATTCACACGGGGGTTGTAGTCCATGAAACGCGAGTCCTCAGGACCCGTCCTAACTACGGTGTTTGTCGATTACGACAACGTCTATCTTTCTTTGAAGCGCAAAAACGAAGATGCCGCGAAGCGCTTCGCGAAAGACAGCAGCATCTGGCTGCAGGGCATCGCGTCGGGTGAACTCATTACATCCAAGACGGTCCTGGGCGTCCCTGCCGAACGGCGCATCGTCATGAACCGATGCTATGGAAACTCGCAGCCGCGCCGGAACGCACATGATAACTCGACGGACATGTGCTCGTTTCCGTTCATCCGGCATCACTTCCAGCGCTCAGGGTTTGAAGTCATCGACTGCCCGCCGCTAACGCAGCAGCTGAAGAACTCGGCCGACATTCGCATCGTCATGGATGTCAGCGATATCCTCAATCATCCGACATTCTTCGACGAGTTCGTCATTCTGTCGGGCGATGCCGACTTTACTCCGGTGCTGCACCGGCTGAGGGCGCATGCGCGCCGCACCGTCGTTTATGCCAACGATCACACGGCTCTGCCTTACACCGCGATCAGCGACGGCGAGATCAAGGAATCCGATCTTCTGGCGCTGCTGACGAGCGGCCGCGCGATCGCAGGCGAAAGCCCGCGCGAAATCACAGCCACGGTTCCGGTGATCGACGTCGAAGCCGCGCGCAAGTCGATCCTGGCGGAAGTCGTGGATTTCGTGCGCAGCGCGCCGCAAGCGGTGCCGCTCGAGACGCTCGCCGACCGTTCGGTGCGCGTCATCGGACGCGACAAGACCGTCGGGACGAACTGGGGCGGATACGGCACATTCCGCGATCTGTTGCTCGCCGATCTTCCCGACGACATCCATCTCAGCGACACGCCGCCCTACACCGTGTTCGATGCGAACCGGCACATTTCGGCTGCCGGACTGATTGCCCCGCAGCTTGCGGCGCCGACGCCCGAGCTCCGTAGTCGCGAGATTTCGGCCGAGATTTCCGCTTCGGAGGCAAAAGCGATCGCGCGCCCCGCGATGCCGAGCATCCCGAAGGTCGCGCAGCAACAGATGTCGCTTCAGCAGCCGATGCAGACCACCTTCCAGCAGCCTGTGCCGCAGCAGCGGTATGCGGCGCCAGCACCTTCGGCGCCCGTGCCGCCCGCCCCGCCACTGCCGGCGGCTCGCGGTCCTGAAATTTCTCCGGTGCCCACACCGCAGATGTCGCGTCAGCCGCTCGGCCAGCAACGGCCATCGATGCCGCCGCCGGGACAGGGGTCAGGCTATCAGCCGGAGCGCGCCCGCGAAGCGCAGCGGCCTTCGGCTTCGCAGACACCTCCGCCTCCGATGTCAGGCGCGCCACGCAGCGGCGAACAGGCGACGCAGATCCAGCAATCGATCGCACGCATCCACGAGGCTTGCCAGGCTCCGGCTCTGGCGCCGGCAGAATATCGCGTGCTGTTCGACGTCATGGCGCAGGAAATCACGGCAAACGGACTTCAGGGCGCTCAGACGCTGGTAAACATCACGCAACGGGCACGCGAGTTCGGTCTCGACGTCAAGCGCGACGACCTGCGCTTCATCTACGACGTCGTCAGCGAGAGCGATCCGTGGTTCGAGCAAGGCACGAGCGCGACGCTGTTTGCGAGTCGGTTTCGCAATTTCGTCGTGGCCCGCTGCCGTAGCCAGGGCTTGAGCCTTTCGGCCGATGAGCTCGATCTCGTCGAGGCGTGGTTCTCCGCACCGCAGCCGCCAGCGGCGACGCGCGCATTGCCGTATGGCGGGCGCGCTCCCGCACCCCCCGCCCCGTCCGCTCCGATTTCCAAACCGCACGCCCCGGCACCGAACGCCGGCGAACAATGGTGGAGCCTCGAAGAAGGCCGTCAGCATATCGTCGAGCAGCGCGACGCGGAGCAGAAGGAGCTTAACCCTTACGCTCAGAACCAGAGCGAAGAAGAATTTCCGCGCATCGTCCGGTCGCGCTTCCGGGGTTGAAGGAGCGCTTCGCTCAATTCGCCTTAGAGAATGCAGATATAAAAATGGCCGCCTCAAAGGGCGGCCATTTCAATTTGATGCTTAGAGCTTAATGCTTGCGCGGGGGCGATCAGGCGAAGTACTGGCCGCCGTTGGCCGACAGTGTCGAACCGGTGATGAATCCGGCTTCGTCGGACGCGAGGAACACGACGGCGCGCGCGATCTCGTTCGGCTCGCCGAGACGACCAACCGGAATTTGCGGCAAGATCGCCTTGTCGAGAACGTCCTGCGGGATCGCCTTGACCATCTCGGTTGCGATGTAGCCCGGGCAAATCACGTTGACGGTGATGCCGGCACGCGCGCCTTCCTGAGCCAGCGCCTTCGTGAAGCCAATGTCGCCCGCCTTCGACGCGGAATAGTTGACTTGGCCCATCTGGCCCTTCTGGCCGTTGATGGAGGAAATGTTGACGACGCGGCCGAACTTGCGCGAGCGCATGCCTTCCCAAACCTGGCGCGTGACGTTGAACAGTCCGTTCAGGTTGGTGCCGATGACTTCGTCCCACTGCTGCTTGGTCATCTTGTGGAACATCGTATCGCGCGTGATGCCGGCGTTATTGACGAGCACCTCGATCGGGCCGAGATCCTTTTCAATCTGCTTGACCGCCTTCTCCGTCGTCTCGTAGTTGCCGACGTCGAATTTGTAGACAGGAATGCCGGTCTCGACCTGAAAAGCCTGAGCCGCCGCATCGTTTCCTGCATAGCTTGCCGCGACCCGATAGCCGCTATTTTTCAAGGCAATTGAAATCGCGTGTCCAATGCCGCGCGTGCCTCCGGTAACGAGGGCTACCCGTGCCATACTTTTTCTCCCTGGATTTTTTTATCGGAAAACGTGGATGAGGTGACGCGGCCGGATCATTGCGATCCGGCCGCGAATGAGACGTGTATCAGTCGCGGGCGACGCACAGGGCGACGCCCATGCCGCCGCCGATGCAAAGCGTGGCTAGGCCCTTCTTCGCATCGCGGCGCTGCATTTCGAACAAAAGCGTGTTGAGGATACGCGCGCCGGAAGCGCCGATCGGATGGCCGATGGCAATCGCGCCGCCGTTGACGTTGACCTTGTCCGTATCCCAGCCGAGGCCTTTGTTGACCGCAAGCGCTTGCGCCGCGAACGCTTCGTTGGCCTCGATGAGATCGAGATCGGCGATCGTCCATCCGGCTTTTTCAAGCGCTTTCTTCGACGCCGAGATCGGTCCGGTGCCCATGATCGACGGATCGACGCCGGTCGTCGCCCACGACACGATGCGAGCGAGCGGCTTGATCCCGCGCTTCTTGGCTTCCTCGGCGGTCATCAAAACGACGACAGCTGCACCGTCGTTGATGCCCGATGCGTTCGCCGCCGTGACCGTGCCTTCCTTCGGATCGAAAGCCGGACGAAGCTTTGCGATGCTATCGATCGTCACGCCGTCCTTGATGTATTCGTCCTGATCGACGACCGTCTCGCCCTTCTTGGTCTTGATCGTGACCGGGACGATTTCGTCCTTGAACTTGCCGGCCTTGCGCGCGGCTTCGGCTTTGTTCTGCGAGGCGACGGCGAACTTGTCCTGATCCTCGCGCGTGATCTGCCACTGGCGTGCGACGTTCTCAGCCGTCACGCCCATGTGGTAGTTGTTGAAGGCGTCCCAGAGGCCGTCTTTCACCATCGTGTCGACGAGCTTGAAGTCGCCCATCTTGGTGCCATCACGCATGTGTCCGGCGTGCGCCGACTGGCTCATGCTTTCCTGACCGCCGGCGACGACGATCTTGGCGTCTCCGGTCTTGATCTGCTGCATGCCCAGCGCGACGGCTCTGAGGCCCGAGCCGCAAATCTGATTGATGCTCCACGCGGGAGAATCCACCGGCACCCCAGCGCCGACGGATGCCTGACGCGCCGGGCCTTGGCCCTGAGCCGCCGTCAGAACCTGGCCGAGGATGACCTCGGAAACGTCTCCAGGCTGAACGTTGGCGCGCTTGAGGGCGGCTTTGATCGCGATTTCGCCAAGTTTGGAAGCCGGCAGGGACGCCAGCGCGCCGTTAAACGAGCCGACTGGCGTTCGGGCTGCGCTTGCAATCACAATCGTGGAAGAATCTTCGCTCATTGGCGGCCCCTCCCTGGGCACAGTTCTTTAAATTTATCGAATGTCTCGCGCGACGCCGAAGCGTTCTGGGCATCAGGCATAAGGCGAGGGTACTTTGCAGTGCGTAGATATTTTCAGCAATTGCGACCTCTTGGCTAGACTGCCCAATCGTAGTGTTTCCACCCTGCCCAAAAGAGTGACAGAAACGGCTGGCGGCTGACCCCCTCGGTGTGGTACGCTGCCGCAGTGCAGCAACAGGCGCCCAAACCTTCGAAAAGAGAACGCTAACGCGATGCTGAGCAACCCAGAACCGCAAGCCCAGGCTCCCAAACGCGAAGCCGTCGTCGTCAAGAAATATGCGAACCGGCGTCTTTATAACACCGAGACGAGTACATACGTCACGCTCGAGGATCTCGCAAAGATGGTGCGCGGGGATCGAGACTTCGTCGTTTACGATGCCAAGAATGGCGACGACCTAACCCACGCAGTGCTGACGCAGATCATCGTCGAGCAGGAAAGCCGCGAAGGCGGACAGGCGCTGCTGCCGATCCCGTTTCTCCGCCAGCTCATTCGTTTTTACGATGACAGCATCGCGCGGATGGTGCCGAGCTACCTGCAGTTCAGCCTTGAGCATCTGGCGAAAGAGCAAGTGCGGTTCCGCGAACAGTTCGCCTCGGCGTTTTCCAATCCCGCAGCGGCTTTCGAGTTCTACCAGCAACAGGCGCGGCAGAACATGGCGATGTTCGAGCAGGCGATGTCGATGTGGGCTTCGTTCGGCTCGGCGGCCAGCGGTCAGCGCGGCGACGGTAAAATGCCCGACGCGGCGCAGCAGCAAACGCCGGCACAGGGCGAATCCTCTGCTAGCGGCCGCGACGAGCTCAGCGAGCTCAAATCGCAACTGTCGGCCATGCAGCAGAAGATCGAGAAGCTTTCTCAATCGCGGCCCTGATTTCGAGGGCCGCCGATTGAACGAAAGCGACTTCAGGCTTTCCTCGAAACGTAGTCGGCGGCCTCGATCGGCAGGCCGTAGTAAAAGCCTTGCATGAAGTCGATCCCGGCTTCGGTCAAATGCTTGACCGAGTGCTCGTCGCCGACCCATTCGGCAACGGTTTCCATACCGAACATGCGGGCGAGATCGATCATCGTCTTGATGAAGATCCGGTCGCTCGTGTCGTTCGCGAGATTTTTGACGAAAACGCCGTCGATCTTGACGATATCGACGTTGAGCAACTTCAAATTCTTGAATGACGTATACCCTGCGCCGAAGTCGTCGATCGCAACGCGGCAGCCGAATTCCTTCAACGTGTCGACGAAGTTGATGGTCTGATCGAGATCCTCGATCGCGACCGTTTCGGTGATTTCGACGATCAACCGGCTCAGGATATCTCTGCGGCCATCGCTGAGGCGACGAAGGGCTGCGACCCATTCCTTATCGGAGCACGTCAACCCCGACACGTTGAGCGAGAGCACGAGATCGGGATGCTTTTTCAAAAGCGCGATCGTCAATTCCAGGGTTCGGCGATCGATCAGACGCGACAGTCCGAGCTGCTCGGCGACGGGGACGAATTCGCCCGCCGACACGATATGCCCGTCGGGCTTCTGCATGCGAAGTAGACATTCGTAGATTTCCGCCTTGCCGGACTTGGCGGAAACCATCGGCTGCAAGACGAGGCGCATACGGTTGTCGTCAAGCGCTTCGATGACGTTATTGGCGATCGTCCTGTTGCGCACGCGGACGCTTTCGCCGCCCGCGACCGGCTCATAAAGCACGAAACAATCGATCCGCTGCGAGCGCGCCGCATCGAGTGCACGAAGTGCAAAATTCACGGCGTCCTGTACCGAATTCGCCTGTTCCGGAATAATGACGGCGCCCATCGAGATCGTCGCCGAAAGCTGCCCGCCGGATGTCTTGATCGTGGAATCTCGGACCACCTTCAAGAAGCGCTCGGCGGCGACGCGTAGTGCTTCAGGCCCGCATTTCATCATCACGATGCCGAACTTATTCGACGAGTAGCGGCCGAGGATGTCGCCGCCACGCAGCTTGCCGCGGATGCGGCGCGCGACTTCGGCGATCGCTTCATCGCCGATCGAGATGCCGAACGTATCGTTGATCACCGCCAGATTATTCACCGATGCCATCAAGAACCCGCACGACTGAGGCTCGCGCTCGATCCGGTGCAGAACGGAACTTAATGCCTCGGTCAGGCGGATGCGATTGAGTTGTCCGGTCAGTTCGTCGAAGTCGTTGCGAACGAGCTGGCGCTGTTGCTCAAGGTATTGATCGTGGATGATCCTGATGACGCCGCGCGCGTGTCGCGGATGCCCGTCGGCACCCGGCCACCAGCGGCCATGATCTTCGACGCGGATTGTCTTCCAGCTTCGCGGACCTCCGGGGGTTATCCGGTACTGGACGCGGTAGGGAACGCCACGAACGCGATCGGTCGCAACGCCACGCGAAAACACTTCCAGTCGATCCTTCAGGTTTTCCGGCGCGATGAGAGCGTGGTAGGCGGCTCCCGTCGCAATCCTAGTCAGGTCGGCGACGCCGAGGATGGCGGCCGCGTTACTGCCCCATTCAATGCGCCCCGAACCGAGGTCCCAGGCGTAAGCGGTCTCTTCAATCGACGAAAGTATCCCGACCAGATCGAGGTTGTCGGATTCAGCCAGCGCGTCGCGCTTCTGGTCCGCACCTGGATCAGCCTCAGGTTCGTTCCCTTGGACGATGGTCTGGGAGGTCAATTTACAACCTCAAATCAAGTCTCTCAGCGAACAACACGCAAACGTGGTTCAATATCGTTGCATTCTCGCGACAAAACAGATCTCGAAAGCAGATGACTTAACAATACCTGAAGTATCGCCAGAAAATAGATCAGTCTTGCCACGCGGAGCGGACAGACCTTTCGAAGCCATGCAATGTAATTATTGGTCGGCACCGATGTTGAGGTCACGGCGAGCGACGCGAATACCGATGGTGTAACCGCCAATGACGTCGATCATCGTCGCAATCAAGATCAGGAAAAAGATGGATGTCGCGGCCTGCGGCACGGTGAGAAATTCGACGCCAACCGCGATGAACACGACCATCGAAAGCGCATGATCGATCAGCGTCGACGTCGTCGTGAACGTGGATTTGACGATTTCAACAAAAAGCAAAATCAGCGTGACGAGCAGGATGAAATCGCCCCACGTGAACGCCCAATCGCCACCACTCAAAAGCCGGAGGTGGAAAATTTGTTTTGTCAGGGCTTCCAGTCCCAACGTCAGGACGATGGCGTTGTAGAGGACGAAAGCAAGGACCAAGAGCGGAATGGCTCTAACAGACATAAGTCTCTCCTGACATTTGACGCCCCAACGCGCTCGGCTTTTTGGCATGCTCCCTCTGATTTGCCAAGCAAGAGAGCGTGTTCAAAAATCAACAAGGCCGGCATCAAGGACGCCAGCCTAGTCCAATTTAAGGCAACCGGAGCAGTGCTTATTCGTCGGAGGCCGGCGGCAGGATCTGGCGGCCGCGGTATTTGCCTGACTTGAGGTCGATATGATGCGGACGGCGGCGCTCGCCGCTCTCCTTGTCCTCGACGTAAGCCGGGGCCGTCAGGGCGTCATGAGAACGCCGCTGACCCCGTTTCATCGGGGACGTCTTCTTGCGCGGAACTGCCATTGTCTTGCTCCAATTTACCCCCGCGCCAATGCTGCGGAGCCGCCGGTTACGTGGCGGGGAATGCCGAACGCTATATTGATTGTGGATCAGCCTGGCAACGCCGGACTTGGGCGACGCTCAGAACCCAGGGCGCGGCTTATACGCAAATTAGATGAGAAACGCCAGTCCCCCCATAAAATCCGGCTGGAAGGGCCAGTAATCCGGTCAGTTGCGACGTCTTGGCAGGACGCAACTCGTTTGAACGCTCGCGGCGATCCGCATCCGCATTTGGACGATGCGGGCCAGACGCTGCATGCCCGGACCGGGTTTCGCGGGATTTCGCACCCTCGGATTGGGGAGCGCCACGGCAAGCCGGGACGCCTCTCCGGCGCTCAGGCTGCTTGCCGGCTTATGAAAGCGGGCCTCAGCCGCCGCTTCGATGCCGAAGATGCCCGGCCCCCATTCCGCAATGTTGAGATAGACCTCCATGATGCGCCGTTTGGGCCAGAGCATTTCCATGACGAACGTCAGCGGCAGCTCCACGGCTTTGCGCGTGTAGCTTCTCGACGACCAGAGGAAGAGATTTTTCACGACCTGCATCGAGATCGTGCTGGCGCCGCGCGCCGCTCCACTCCCGACGTCGGTGACCGCGCCCGCGAGGGCTTCGAAATCGACGCCGTAGTGATCGCAGAAGCGACTGTCTTCGCTGGCGATGACGGCGCGAACGACGTTCGGGGAAATCTCCTCAATGGGCACCCAGGTCGTCTCGATGCTTTGGCCGGAAAGCCATTGCTGCAGCATCAGCATCGATCCCGGAGGATTGATGAAACGGTACGCGACCATCAGCACGAGTACAACGGCGAGCCAGCCGACGACGAGCCACACGGCGATGTGGAGCAAGTGGCGAAAGAGAGAGCGATGACCAACGACCTCCGTTGCCGGAGAGCCGGTATTTATTTCGCTGAGGCTTGGCCTGGCGGCAAGGTCGGCCTGAAGCCCGCCAAACTGAGCGTCCTGCCGATGCGCCGGCATTTCGAACCTCGGCGCGCCAGGAATGAGGCTTCCGAGGTTCGGAGGCGTCTCGATGCTGGCCTTCGAAATTGGTGGCGGAGACTCGTAAATGTTTTCGGGCGGTTCCGGCGCCTGTCCCGAGACGGCGGTCAGAGAACGCGCGGCTGCTTCCGCGTCGATTTCAGAGAACACCGCATCGACGGGAAGAGTGTGCTCGTCGCCTTGCACCTCGGCCGACGGCGCGGAACGGTCGTAGGCGACCGCCTCGAACGCGGGGCCAGAACGCTGGAAAATGCGCGCCGGCATCGGAACTGGCGCTAGTATCGGCACTGGCACTGGCAATGGCGGGACAACAGCCTGCGGGGCCGGATCGGCCGGACCTCGAAACGCCAGCGGTGGCAAAGGTCGCGGCGGCGCAAGTTCCAACACCTCGCATCCGCCGTCCACGGCGACACGCGCAGCAGTCTCGCCTGCCGGCGCAATCAGCCTCTCCTCCGCCGACGTTTCGACAGGCGGCGCGGCAGTTCGCTCTGATGTCTCCTGCGACCGATCCATGCTTTGCTTATTCTGATTGCAGTGCGATACCGCGACGGCCGGTAACATTGAACAATGGCCATGTTGAGTGCCGGGGCGGCCATACGAGGAAGGTTGAGGGTAGTGTCACAATTTCTTGCCCAGCTTGGCAATGCCGCAACGGCCGTCGAAGGTTTTCTCGCGGAATGCCTGGCGGAACAACAGGCCAATGGGACGCCCCCTCGCCTCGCCGACGCGCTTCGCCATGCCGTGCTCGCCGGCGGCAAGCGGTTCCGGCCGTTCCTGGTTTTCGAGAGCGCCGGGCTTTTCGGCGTGACGCGTGACGCGGCGCTTCCGGCAGCCGCCGCGCTCGAATGCATCCATTGCTATTCCCTCGTCCACGACGACCTTCCCGCGATGGACAACGACGAACTGCGGCGCGGTCAGCCGACCGTTTGGAAGGCATATGACGAGTGGACTGCGATCCTCGTCGGTGACGCCCTGCAGGCGTTCGCCTTCGAGCTCACGAGCGAGCCCAGACGGCATGACGTCGCCGAGGTTAGGGCAGAGCTCACTCATGCGCTTGCGGTCGCATCCGGAGCTGTCGGCATGGTCGGCGGACAGATGCTCGATCTCGAAGCCGGACGATTGCCGGAGCAGGCCGCCGCGACGATTGCTGGCATCACGCGGCTCCAGGCGATGAAAACCGGACGGCTGATTACGGCGGCTTGCGAGATGGGGGCTATTCTCGGGCGCGCCAAGCCAAGTGACAGGGCAGCACTCAAGACCTATGGCGAGCATCTCGGCTCGGCATTTCAGATCAGCGACGATCTTCTCGATGCGGAAGGCAGCGCGGCCGATGTCGGCAAGGCGACCGGCAAGGACGCAGCGGCGGGCAAGGCGACGCTCATCGGCCTTCTGGGCATTCGGGAAGCGCGGCAACATCTCGATCGCACGATCGACGCTGCTATCGCGGCGCTCAACCCGTTCGGCGCAAAAGCAGAGCCCTTGATCGCTGCCGCGCGCCACATGGGTCGACGTGACAGCTGATCAAGGGCTCAACGCAATCGCAGTCTACTAGAAGTGGTAGTTGAGACCGACGCGTACGGTCTGAACGTCATTGTTGATACGCACGAAGTCGCCGTCGGCAGCTTTCAGCTTGGAGTCGCCCAGGCCGAGATACAGATACTCAGCCTTCGCGCTCCAGTTCTGCGAGAATTTCCACTCGAGACCACCACCGACGGCATAACCCGTCAGCGTATCGTTGGCGCGAAAGCTTTCGCCGTCAAGGTTGGCGCGGTGATCAACGTCGGCTACCGCGAGACCGGCTGTCGCATAGAACAGCCACGGACCGCTTGCGACGCCGAGGCGACCACGAACCGTCGAGAACCAATTCATGTCGCTGCGTGCAGTATCGCCGTCAAAGGTGTAGGTGCGGCCGCTGATGTCGGCGCCCTGGAAGTCGCCTTCCAAGCCGAAGACGATGCGATCACGCTGCCAATTGTAGCCGATCTGGCCGCCACCAAATCCGCCTTCAGCTTCCGTCGGCTTTGCATTCGACCAACCGTAGCCGCCGTTAATACCGATGTATGCGCCATCCCAGATCGCGGGCTGATAAATCGGTGCCGCCTCAGGCGGATTGTAGGGCTGATACGGCCCCAGATCAGCGGCCATGGCGCTGCCGCTCGCAGCTGCCAAAGCCGTCGCGCTGCCAAGCAGCAGCGACTTCAAATTCCACGCTTTCATAGTGTTTACCCTGTAAGAACAGCCTCGTGGGCCTGCTTGCCCCCGACAATGCCTAGCAGAATATAGGGTTCCATTTAGGCAATGCGGATGCGCTAACTGAGTATCTGTCATGCCGTAAAATAATTGCTATTCCGTGAGTATTATTCTTCGCCCTTTAATTATGGCTTTTACATTCGTCAGCACTAAGCCCTAACCGGAATGCGGCCTTTTTCTGCCGCAAAAGCCTCTTTCCGAGCCATGCGCTTGTCGCGAAGTTTCAGCAGCGGCAAAACCAAATGCGCGAGGCGAATTTCTCGCCGCGATTTTTCCGGATCGACGAGATGTGTCGTCGGCAGGCGCTGTGTAAACGATTGCTCCATCAGTGTGCCAATTGGAAACTCCAGCTCGTCCTGCATGGCGATCATGCGCGCGTAGAGATCGGATAGCGGCGTGACGAGGCGGCCAAAGCCGTTTCGCGCCTGCGCCCATCCGACAATGTAAAGCCCGCGAATTCCAGCGGGGAACGCGCCGCCGTAGACTTGCACGACATTGTCTTTCACCGCGATCAGACCCTCGGGAAGGAAGGGATAAGAGGCGTGAAATCCGGTTGCGGCGATAATCAGGTCATAGGTGCCGGTCGATCCGTCGACAAACGTCACGGTGTTGCCGTCGACATGATCGATCGCGAGGCGCGGCTTCACACGACCCAATCGAATGGCGCTCAAGAGGTCGGTTCCGAATGCAGGATGACGATCGAACAATTTGTGGGTCGGCCGCTCGAGTCCGTAGCGGCGATAATCGCCGATGCTCAATTTGACGATTGTCTTTAAAATCGCGCGCTGCATGAAGATCGGCAGCCGCCAAATCGGAACGTCGGTCAGCGGGCGGCCGAAAAATGTCTTGGGCAGATACCAATAGCCGGACTTGAGGCTGATGTCGCAGCTCTCTCCGAAGCGGCCCGCATCGCACGCCATGTCGACGCCGGAATTGCCGCCGCCGATGACGAGCACGCGCTTTCCTTGAACCTGCGAGACATCGCGATAATCCTTTGAATGAAGGATTTCTCCCGCGAACGTGCCGCGCAATTCGGGATAGCGTTTATCCCAGTGATGGCCGTTGCAGACGACGACGCCTTTGTACGTTCGCGTTTCGCCGTCGGCGAATGTCACGGTCCAGCGGCTCGCGTCCTCGGGGACGACGGAGGCAACGCTTTTGTTGAACTCGCACTCGGGAAGAAGCCCGCGATCCCGCGCGAACGCATTGAGATAGGACAGCATCTGGTCGGCCGACGGGAAATCCGGAAAATCGTCAGGCATCGGATAATCGGCGTATTCGGTCGCCTTCTTCGAAGACACGATGTGTGCGGAGCGATAGACGCCGTGCAGCCAGTTGCCTCCGACGCCCGATCCGGCATCGACGATATCGAATGGAATACCCCGGTGCTTCAACGCGGCGCCCATAGCGAGCCCGACCGGACCGGCGCCGATGACGAGGTGGCGTTCGGAGGTGCTGCTTCTGTCGCTCATTCCGGATGAAATCCTTCGTGGCTGTTTGACAAGACGCACCCTCTAGCAAACCTCAAAGGGACTGCGAGGGTTCATCTTCAGAAGTGGTAATCGCCGGCTAATACTTAGCGCGGGACGCGAAACGGCGCGAGCGAAGGATGGTCGCAAATCGCGATCAGGACAGCCGTTAATGTCAATTAAGAGATTGAATTATAAATGTTAATTTACGCGATATCGACGCTGCCGGGTCTATTCGGCCGCGTCGCTTTTTGCCAGGCCGGGGGCGGCGAAGCGGCGGGCAATGTAATCCTCGACGATGGACTTGAAATCGGTCGCGATGTTCGGACCGCGCAACGTCATCGCCTTCTTGCCGTCGATGAAGACGGGGGCAGCCGGGGATTCTCCGGTGCCCGGCAATGAAATTCCGACGTCGGCATGCTTGCTCTCGCCGGGGCCGTTCACGATGCAGCCCATGACGGCGAAGTTTAGCGTTTCGACGCCGGGATACTGCGTTTTCCAATCCGGCATGCGGTCGCGGATCATGTCTTGTATGTCGCGCGCAAGTTCCTGGAACACGGTGGACGTCGTGCGTCCGCAGCCGGGGCACGCTGCGACGACCGGGACGAACGAGCGAAGGCCCATCGTCTGCAGGAGTTCCTGCGCGGTGCGCACTTCCTGGGCGCGATCTCCGCCCGGCTCCGGCGTCAGGGAAAAGCGGATCGTGTCGCCGATGCCGTTTTGCAGCAGGATGCCGATGGCGGCGGATGAGGCGACGATGCCTTTCGAGCCCATTCCGGCTTCGGTCAATCCGAGATGCAGCGCATAGCGGCTGCGTTGCGCGAGCATGTGATAGACGGCGATCAGATCCTGGACGGACGAGACCTTGCCGGAGACGATGATGCGATCGGCACCGAGGCCCATTTCCTCGGCGCGTTCGGCCGACATCAGCGCGGATTGCACCATCGCTTCATGCATGACGGCGCGGGCCGGTTTCGGGTTTGCAGACTTCGCGTTCTCATCCATCAAGTGCGTCAGAAGCTCGGCATCGAGCGAACCCCAGTTGACGCCGATGCGCACCGGCTTGCCGTGGCGCATCGCGGTCTCGATGATGGCGCCGAACTGGCGGTCGCGCTTGTCCTTGAAACCGACGTTGCCGGGATTGATGCGATACTTGTCGAGCGCTTCGGCGCAGTCCGGATTTTCGCCCAGCAGCTTGTGCCCGATGTAGTGGAAGTCGCCGATCAGAGGCACGGTCACGCCGCGCTTGCGCAACTGGTCGCGAATGTGCGGGACGGCTTTCGCGGCTTCGTCACGATCAACCGTGATGCGCACGAGTTCCGAACCGGCGCGGGCCAAGTCGGCGACCTGCTTGACCGTCGACGCGATGTCGGCTGTGTCGGTATTCGTCATCGATTGGACGACGACAGGCGCGCCGCCGCCGACGATCACGCCGCCAACGTTGACCGCGACAGTTTCATGACGCGGCTTCATCGAGATGCTGTCGCTGAGCGACATCAGCAAACCTTTCCCTGCCCCACTGGCGACGTTCTAGCCTTGTCTGCGGCTTCCCGCCAGAAGGGATATGGCTGCGACTGTGCACATCGCGATGACGATGCTCGGCCCGCCCGGCAAATCGCTCGAAAGCGACAGCCAAAGCCCGAAAATCGTGCTCGCAACGGCGATTGCCGCAGCCAGTAAAACCATGCCGACCGGTGTTCGCGATAGAGGCCTGGCTGCCACAGCGGGAACGACCAAAAATGCCATGACCAGCAAAATGCCGACGATCTTCATCGCGACCGCAATGACGATAGCGAGCAGAAGGTCGAACGCCGCGCGCGGCAGGCGTGGATTTATCCCCTCGGCCGTCGCCAGGTCTTCGTGCAAGGAGAGCCGGACGAGCGGCTCCCAGAGGTAGAAAATTACCGCCAGGACCACCGCCCCACCGGCATACACCCAGATCAGGTCGGTCGAGGTGACGGCGAAAACATCGCCGAAAAGATAGCTCATCAGATCGATGCCCGGGCCTTTCGCCAGCGCGATGGCGGTAATGCCGAGAGCCAGCGTCGCGTGATGCGTAAGGCCAAGAGCGGAATCGAGGGGGACGACGCGCTGGCGGCCGAGCAGTGTCAGCACGCCGACGGCCGCAATCGCAGCGACGACGACGGCGAGCGTCAGGTCGATGTGGAGAGCCAATCCCAGCGCCACACCGAGAAGGCCGGCTTGGGCCAGCGTTTCTCCGACGTAGGACATCCGCCGCCACACGACGATGCAGCCGAGGGGCGCCGCGATCACCGCGAGACCGATGGCTGCGAACAACGCGCGCCAGACGAACGGCTCAGGCCAGGACAACACTTAGGAACCTCGTCCATGCGTATCGTCGGGGGCGAGCGGCTTCGGTTCGCCTGTCAAATCGTGGGCATGATCGTGGTGATGCCGGTAGACGCTCAACGACGACGCCCCCTTCGGCCCGAAGATACGCGCATATTCGGAGTGCTGAGATACATGCTCCGGCTCGCCCGAGCAGCAGACGTGACCGTTCAGGCAGATGACGCGGTCGCTTTTCGCCATCACGACGTGGAGATCGTGCGAAACGAGCAGAATTCCGAGATGGCGCTCGTCGCGCAGCTTGCCGACCAACTCGTAGAGTTCCGCTTCGCCCGCGAAGTCGACGCCGCTCGCAGGCTCGTCGAGGATCAGCAGGTTTGGCCGCCGCAAGAGCGCCCGCGCGATCAGCACACGTTGCGTCTCGCCGCCCGACAGTTTCGACAATTGCTGGTGTCCGGTGCGGCGCGCTCCGACTTCGTCCAGCGTATTTGCAATCTCTTTCGCGGACGCCGAGCCGCCGAGGGCGAGAAAACCTTCAACCGTCATCGGGATCGCCGCATCGACCTCGAAGCGTTGCGGCACGTAGCCGATGCGTGTCGAAGCGGGGCGTATGATCCGGCCGCTGTCGGGTTTCTCAATGCCGAGAACAAGGCGCACCAGCGTCGTTTTTCCTGCGCCGTTCGGTCCGATCAGGGTGACGATCTCGCCGGGTAGAACGTCGAGATTGACGCCCGCAATGATATCGCGGCCGCCACGGCGAAGCCAAAGATCGCGTGCCGAGATCAGCGCATTCTCGACCGGCGCACCATCGTGGCTGTGGTCATGGTCGCAACTCGCAGCGGGGCGTGGCGAGCCGTATCCGGTCTGTTGGGATAAAGACAAAAAAGATTTCTCCATCGGCTCGGATGCCGAGTTCAAACCTTGCGACGTCCCGCGCACTCGTGACACATGCCGGAGACTTCGGCGAACCGGACCCTTGGTTCGAATTTCGCGGCGTGCGCGGCAGAGTCGATCGCACGAAAGATATCGTCGCCATCAACTTCCTGGACTATGCCGCATTTCTCGCAGCTCAGGAACATCGGACGGCGGCCCGTTCGGGGACGGTGAAGTTGCCGGCAGGCGAAATACGCGTTCTTGCTCTCGAGGCGATGAACGACACCAGCTTCCAGCAGCGCGTCGAGCGCCCGGTAAATCGAGATGGGCGCCAGCCGCGTCCCCTTCTTCGCAAGGCGATCCAGAACCTCGTAAGCTCCGACGCTCGCCTGGGTCGAGGCAATCTCCTCGAAGACCTTGCGCCGAAGGTCTGTAAACCGAATGTTCTTCTCGGCGAAGATTGCAGTCGCCTGATCCACGGACAGCTTGACCTTTTCCCGTGACCGTTGCTCCTCGCCTGCATCTGCCGTCATGAACAGTCCTCCGGACCGCGAACTCAGCCACAATGGTCCGTTTTGGCCGGTCGGACAATATAACATGTCGCGACTGGCGGCTATTCCGTTCCAGGCTTGCATCGCTTTTTTGCGTCCTGCAACTTGACCTTACCCGCGGATCGACCACATGCGGTTGCATGTCCTCCCCCGAGGATTTGCCAACTTTCAAAGATTTTCGCTCGGGGTGCGTTACCTAAAAGATGGTCTGCCGCCAATCAGCCGCGTGTTTTGCGCAAAATAGCGGCCAGTGATTCGCCTGTGCCGTAGCTGGGATCTTACCCCCGATGGACGTCAAGCATCTGATTGACCTGATAAGTGAAAACGCCCGGCCGATCGGCACTGCGATTTTCCTCACGGCGGCCATCGCCCTGCTGCTCAGGACGCGCATTGCGCGGCGTTTGCGCGACACGATCGAGGACACGGTTTTCACGAACTGGCGGCTGGCGCTCCTCGGCACCACCGGCATCGTGCTCTCGGCGGCCGCCGGATGGCGGACCTGGGAGGGAATGTACAATTTCACCGGCGAGCCGCTGCTTTCCGGCATGGTGACGTTCGGCATCCAAGGCATCATGCTGATCGTCGCGTGGCTGATCGGCGAGAGCTTTGCGACGGGCATGAACTCGCGCGCCCGTCCTACCGACTCGTCACTGGTCGGTTCTGCGGTACAGCCTTGGCTCGGCAGCGCCATTGGACTTCTTCTTTTCGTCACCGGGTTCGTGCTGTTCCTGCAGTGGACCGGACAGGCCGACGTCAAGCACGCCAATGTCGAGGACCTTGGCTGGGCGAACGCCGGCGATAAGTTTCTGATGGTCGGCGCCGGGCTGCTGATGGTGGCGCTGATCGCGCTCTACGCAGCCAACGATTTGGTGCGTCCGTATCTGCAGGTCGCGCGCGTCATCATCCGCAATTCGATGCTGTGGCTGATGTTTCTCGCCTGCATGGCGACGAGCGTGTTCTTTTCGTTCGACAGCTTCTTCACCTCAATCTTTCCGCAATCGGAGCGCGTTCGCGCGGCGGAGCTTCGCGCGCAGAACCAGGTGTCGGGCATTCTCTCCGATATCGAGCAGGCGCTCGGGTCGCGCAGCAATAGCTTAGCGGCGGAGGTTTTCACGACCGAGGCCTGGAAAGGCTACGAGCAACAGCTCAGCGCCATCACGGAAGCCGCCGCGCAATCGCAGGGCGCGATCGAGCGTTATGTTAATGCACAGATCGAGGCGCGCAGCCGGGCCGTCAAAGAGCAGCAGGAGCGGATTGCATCGGCGGAAGCCGGTCAAGCCGGACTCGCCGGGCGCAAGACTTCGCTGACGGATGAGAAATCCCGGCTTGCAGCTCAGCGTCCGGAGCTTGCCGCCGACTACGCAACGAAGAAAGCCGAATATGATCTGAAAATGAAGGACGTCGGCGCCAAACGCGTCGAAGCGCTCGCCGAAGACAAGGGCGTCGAGGGGACACTGAAAGCGGGCCGTGGTCCGATCTACCGACAGCGTATGAGCGAACTTGCGATGTCACAGGGCGCCGCGCAGATCGCGGGCGAGCGGACGAAAGACGCGCAGAAGCGGCTCAGCACGATCGAGTCGCGGCTTGCCGCCATCGATGCGGAACTGGCGACGCTCGACGGCGACCTCGCGAAATACAAGGGTGAAGCCGATACGGCGAAGCAGCGGATCGCGCTCTCCGATGATTCAGCGAAGGACGACAGCGGACCGAAGATCGATCCGGCGAAAATCATGCCCGCCTTCGATCGTGCCAAGTCCGAGTTTCGCGCGGAGCCGAACACCGCACGCCTCGCGACGGTGCAGCGGTTCTGTAACGACATCTACGGCGCGTTGTCCGCAACGCCGGAAACGAAGCCGCTTCTCAATGGCATCGACTGCGATCCGAAAGCCGTCTCGGATGCGGCGTCCGGGCTCTTTGCATTGCAGTCCGGCACCAAGGTTTTCCAGGAGAGTTGCGTCGGCGGCGATAGGCTCGTCGAGAACAAGTCAACCGACGATCTGTATGCTTTCGCGCGCCGCTGCCTGTCAGACAGCGCCTTGCCGAGCGATGATACCGCCGCGCTACGCTCGAAGATCAATCGCATCGAGCTGTCACGCGATGACAAGGCGCATCGCTTCGTCGTGACGATTAATGCGTTCCAGGACGGTAACCGCCTCGCTTATCTTGCGCTTGCCATTGCGATCGGGCTTGACGGCTTGATCTTCATGTCCGGGCTTTTCGGCGCCAATGCCGTGCGTTCGCCGCTGTCGGATATTCCGAGCTACAAATCCCGCTCGGGGTCACAGCTGGAAGCGACGATCAACGCAGCGCTTGGCGCGCACCCTTATGAAACAGCATGGCTGACGCTGAAGGCGTTCAGACCGATCACGAACCAAGACGGCTTTTCGGCGCTTGCCGATCTCAGCACGATGGAGCGCTCGCAAGCGGATCGCGTGCGCATGGTGCTGACGGCAGGCGCCGACATTGGTGCCGTTGAAACCGTCTCGCACAATCCTGAACGATACCGGGTGCGCAGCGAGCTTCGCGAGTATCTGTCGAGCGTCGTCGACAAGCAGTTCAAGACGGATGCTTCGGCGAAGGACCGCGCGCGCCTCGATCAGCTCGTGTCGGCGGCACTTGCTCCCCATCCGCGCGAGCATTCCGAAATCGTGCTCAACACATTGGAGCCGATCCGCGAGACGGAAGGCTTCACGTCGATGGTGACGCTGACCGACATTACGAACGATTACGACTCCCGCGTCGTGCGTCGCGTGATGAATGCGGGCTCCGCCGTCAAGGCTGTCGCGCCAGACCTCAAAATCGCGGATCGCTATTACATCCGACCGACGCTTTACGAAACGCTGCTGACGATCCGGGCGACGGCGCCGGACTCATCGCAGTACCGGATTGAGCGGGCGCGTGCTGAAGGCTTCAGGGACCAGCCCGCCATCGAGGGTGGAACTCTGCATGCGTTGCAACCCGAGCTTCAATTCGAACCTCGCCCGCGCGAGATCGAGAAGCCGAGGCCCGCTCTGCCGCGCATCAGTCCGCTGTCGGACGAAGAGCGCGCACATCTCATCGCCTATTACCGCGAGGCACTGCTGGACGCGATCCATCTCAGTTCCGATATCGTCGACACGCGGTTGAGCCAGCTGCAGTCGCGCGATGCGATCCTGGAGGCGTGGAAGACACTCAATTCGCAGAGCAAGAAGAATGAAAGCCTCGGCGTCATTTTGCGTGCCTTCCAAAACGACCAGGACCGCGATCTGAGCGAAGTTTATTCCAAGATGCGCCGGGAAATCGATGGCGACGAGCGCAAGCTGTCGCTGCTGGAAGGCGTCGACGGGCGCGTTCGCGACGACCTTCTTCTTTACATGCTGTTCCCGGAAACGGGTCTCGTCAGCTATTTGATCGAGGAGCTTGAGGCTGCTGCGCAACCAGACGACGGGCTCGTTCACGGCGAGCAGCAGCTCAAGGATCAACTCCGATCCGTGCACGAAGCGCTCGATCGGCTGGACCTCGACAATCCGCAATCCTGGCACGAAATCAGGAAGCGGCTCGCCGTGCGTTCCGGACCTGATCTGCGGAATTTCTTCAACAGATCAAACGACCGTGACGAGCCGTCCAACGATGACGACGCCTGATCTCAGCTTTTAATCAGAGCGCGAACGGAACGACGTTCTGGCGTTGCGTGCCGAGGCCGTCGATCTTGAGTTCGACGACGTCGCCCGCCTTCAGGAACTCCCTCGGATTGCGCGCGGTGCCCACTCCCGGCGGCGTTCCGGTGGAAATGATGTCGCCAGGCTCCAGAACCATGAATTCGGTGACGTAGGCGAGCAGATAGGGAATGTTGAAAATCATCGTCGCGGTCGAGCCGGTCTGCTTGCGCGCGCCGTTCACGTCGAGCGACATCGCCAGATTTCCAACGTCGGCGATTTCGTCCGGCGTTACCAGCCAGGGTCCGATCGGACCGAATGTTTCCGCCGATTTGCCCTTCACCCACTGGCCGCCACGCTTGCTCTGGAAGCTGCGCTCCGAGACGTCATTGCAGATGCAGTAGCCGGCGATGTATTTCGCCCAATCCTTCGCTTCGACGTAGCGCGCGCGGGCGCCGATCACGAACGCGATTTCGCATTCCCAATCGGTGTGGCGGGAATTGCGCGGGATCATCACGTCGTCGTTCGGACCGCAGATGGACGTCGTGGCCTTGTTGAAAAGAATGGGCTCGGTCGGAATTTCCTGACCCGTTTCCTTGGCGTGGTCGGCGTAGTTCAGCCCGATGGCGATGAAGTTACGCGTACCGGCGACCGGGGGACCGAGGCGGACGCCTTCCGGCGCTTTTGGCAGAGAGGCCGGATCGATGGCGGCGAGCTTGACGAGCGCGGCAGGCGCCAGATGCGCACCGGAAAAATCAGGAACATGCGCTGAGAGATCACGAATATTTCCGTCACGATCCACGATGCCGGGCTTTTCCGCGCCGTGTGCGCCAAATCGAACGAGCTTCATTGTTGTTTTATCCCCTAGGCTTGTGACGGAAATTGCCAAAGACAGGGCGGCTGGGCCCATTGCAAGGTGTCTTAAACGATGCTCAATGCGGCAACAATCATTGAGAGCCGCCCTGTGGCGCGGCGAATTTGGACTTATGCGCGCAGGGCTTGGCTTAACGAAACTTCGCAAGCGCGCGCAAAGATCTTCGCAATCGGCAACCGGCTGCTGGAAGCGTTGCCGGTGCTTCGCCTGAAAACATTTGGCGAAATTTTGTCTTTCGCTGATCCGCGCAAAGACGATCGTAGAAAAATTATTTCCTGATGCCGATACGTCGACCTTACGGAAAAGTATATGCGCCGTAAGAACCCCATCAGGCTCCGAGGAGTATCTAGCGCAGACCTGGACAACATCCAGGAAACTCGATGGAGGAGAGATCCAGATGATTTCCAAGCTTGTGCGTGGCGCGGTCCTTACCGGCGTGCTGGTCGCTTTTTCGGCTCCGATCGTCGCCAACGCTGCCGACGCGCCGATGACGAAAGCAGACTGCAAAAAAGCAAAAGACATGAAGTGGGATAAAACCACCAAAGCGTGCGTCAAGAAATAAGCCGGCTTCGGCTCGTGTTTCTGAAGGCGGTGCGTGCGAGCGCATCGCCTCTTTTTTTTGTGCGCGCCGATTTGAATGTTCGCCACGCTTCCGTGCGTCTTCTACCTTTGCGGCCTGACATGACGCCGTCGCGCTGCTATCGTTTCATGATGAGCGTCGAGGATGGAGTGCGTAATGACAGAACGGCAGCGGCTCGCTTCTGATATCTTCGGGCTTACGAAGAAGCCGCCTCTTTCGCGGCGCGACTTCATGAGCGCATCGGCAGCGGTTGCCGCGGGCTACACGCTGGCCGCGGGCCCCGTTCGCGCCGAAGCGGTCAAGACGGATACCAACGGGCTCGATGCTGGAATGAGCAGCGTCAAAGTCGATGGCGGCGAGATGCCGTTATACTTCGCGCGACCGGCGAACGTCGCGAAACCGCCGATCATTCTCGTCGCGATGGAAATTTTCGGGCTGCACGAATACATCAAAGACGTGACGCGTCGTCTCGGCAAGCTCGGGGCGCTTGCGGTCGCGCCCGACTATTATTTCCGGCAAGGACAGCTCGCCGGCATCAGCGAAATTCGCGAGTTGATGCCGCTCGTTAATGCCAAGCCGGACGCGGAATTGATCGGGGATCTCAACGCGACGGTTCGCTGGGCCGAAGTTCAAGGTGGTGACAAGGACAGGATCGGCATTATCGGATTTTGCCGGGGCGGGCGAACGGTCTGGGAATATTGTGCGGCAAGCAATGAGATAAAGGCGGGCGTCGCATTCTATGGCTCGCTGATCGATCCGGCCCCACAGAAACAGATTTGGCCGAAAAGTCCGCTGGAGCTCGCGCCGGACATGAAAGCTCCGGTGCTCGGAATTTATGGAGCGGAGGATCAGGGCATTCCGCCTGCGCAGGTTGAGCAGATGAAAGCCGCCCTCGCAGCGGCGGGAAAAACTGCTGAATTCAAAATTTACCCCACCGCCGGGCACGGCTTCCATGCCGACTATCGCCCGAGCTACAATAAGGAAGCGGCCGAGGACTCTTGGCAGCAAATGGCCAATTGGTTCAGACGATGGAAAATCCTCGGATGAGACGTCCGTCTCTGGCGCAACAACCGCTCGGTAAAAGGAACTCCGATGGCTGAATCGGCCGATCTTATCGAAATCAACACGCGGATTGGCCTCATCCGCGACAATCTTCGTGAGCTTGTCGAGCAGGCCGCTGCCTTTTCGGGGGCTGCCGATGAAGGGCTGACGTCCGAGCGCATCGCGCAACAGGAAGCGCAGCTTGCGGCGCTGCTGAAAGAACGCGAACGGCTATCTGGCGGCGCATAAGTTGAACGTGCCGACGCGGGTCGTTCACGAATGACGTTGGCGCGCCGATCATTCGGCAGATTTGGATTTGCGACACGTTGGGAGACGGATCAACGGGGTCCTCAATCTCGCCACGGATTACGACGATAACCTTCGCGAGCGGGACGTCACATATCTAGTCTGAGTGCATACCCATGAGTGATGCAAGCCGTTCCTTGTCCGCTGCTCTAACCATTCCCCGCAAAGCGATCATCGAAGGTATACTCGAGTTTCCGGGCCCTCTCATCATCGAGGGCACCGTGCTCGGTGATGTACGCTGCACGTCTGTCGTCATCGCCGAGCGTGGCAGCGTCGATGGTGCGATCGTGGCCGATGCGGTCACGGTGCTCGGAGAGGTTTCCGGAGAAATCTTTGCGAACCATTTGACGCTGAAGAAAGCGTCCTCCGTCGCCGCGAACATTTTTCATAAGCATCTGTCGCTAGAGGACGGTTGCTATTTCGAGGGAAAATCGCGTCGCCATGCCAATCCGCTGCAGCTGGCGACGTAGCCACCCGTGATGATCTCTGAACCGTATCGCGGTTGCCTGTCGGATTGCTGCTGTAGGCATTCACTGAACGACTTACGCAGCGGTGCGCGATGCTAACCGCAATCCGGCTACGATAGAGCGCTTTCTCACAGAGCACTGCCGCAAGAACGCCCCCCCCCAATCAAGCCGGGCACCATGCCCAAACTCCGCAGGCACCCTGCCCTTGCCGGTTCGCAGAATTCAATGACAAGTCTTGCCATTGGATCTCGATCAAGGCTGGATTACAAGCGCAGCCTCAATACAGTCATCATCCAGCAAGCAGCATGAGCGGTACATGGAACGGAAACACAAAGTTGCGGTCGTGACGGGAGCCAGCACGGGAATAGGCCGCGCGATCTCCGAGAAGTTTCTCGACGCCGGATACCGCCTTGTGATCATGGCGCGCTCGGAACATGGCTTGCTGGAACTCAAAAAGCAGTCACCGGAAAATGTTCTGGTCGTGCCGGGCGACGTTACGAACGCAGCGGACCTCGATCGCCTGGTCGCGGAAACAGTCAAGTCTTACGGGACGGTCGATGTCGTCATTCCCAACGCCGGTGGCGCAAAAGTGGTGCCGTTCGAGAACAGCGACCCGGGAGCGATTGCCGAGCAGTTCAACCTGAATTTCGTCGCCGCGACGGAGACAGTTCGGAAATTCCTGCCCCACATCAACGCCGGCGGCAGCGTGCTTTTCATCACGACGTTCCTGACGACCGTTGGTTTCCCCGGGCTTGCAATCTATAACTCTAGCAAGGCTGCGTTAAAGTCATTTGCGCAGACGCTTGCGGTTGAACTTGCCCCGCGAAACATCCGTGTGAACTGCCTGGCGCCAGGACCTATCAGCACGCCGTTATGGAGCAAGGTCGGCCTCCCCGACGATGTCCTCGCCGCCGTGGCAAAAAATGTGAATGCCAGGCTGATGCCCGGAGCTTTCGGAGAGCCGAACGATATCGCTGAAACGGCTTTATTCCTCGCGTCCTCAGGAGCCAAGAATATCTACGGCCAGGAGATCGTGGTCGACGGCGGCTATACCATCGGCTGAGCGCTGGAATTTGCGCCAGCCGTCGCCGCGCGGAAATCTCGTGCTTTTTTTCGTGAATGAGCCTTAAGCGTAGCGTGCTTGTGGTGCGAATGCGGTGTGCGTCGGGTAGGCCATTTTTGGCCGCCCGATAGCCTGATGGCTATAATTCGCGGGATCCGGCCGAACAGGCGCATAAAACCTCGCCGAACCTCCGGGCATTTTGCCCGCCGATGCCCGGGGCATCTTCATTTTTGGAACGCAAGGATGCAGACTTAGAAAGTCGAACCAAGACGGAGCGGGTCATGCGTCTTCTCACGTTGTTGATTATTCGCCTCATGGCCGTCGTTTTGCTCTGCCTCACCGTGGCCATCGGGGGTCTAGTCTGGGATGCGCATCGGTCCATAGAGGCGGACGTCGCGTCCACTGCAACGCGCGTCAATCAAAGGCTGCAATCCCTTTATTGGCAGCATTTGATCTTCCGCGACGGGATTCAGCGCGGCTCGTTAGTCCCCCTTCCGAACTGGGATACCGTCGAAACCCAAAGCCTCATCGCTCCAGGCGTTTGCGTAACCTTTGGTTTGCCCGGCGCCGATCGCAGCAAGCTATGCAATCAGGTCGAAGCGTTAGGGCCACGAGCACCGGCTTTGTTTTCGGCTGCCTACCTCGCGCTCCTTGGCTCTTACGAACCGATAACGCAGCCACTCTCGATTCATAACCAGACTGCCGGCAACCTCGTGACAGGCGCCGATCCGGAAGCGGCGCAGCGGCGCGCATGGCGCGAAATATCGACCGTCGTCAACATTGCTGTTCTTCTGGCCTCGGGCATTGCCGTTCTGGCAGCGCTGATGATCGGTCACGCGTTGCTTCCTGCCCAGGCGATCATCACGGCACTCAAAAAAATAGAGGACGGGCAACTCGGGCTGCAGCTTGGAAAATTCAAAAGCACCGAGTTCAATCATATCGCGACTGCAGTGAACCGCCTCGCCGCCACGCTTCGACAAACCAATTCCGAGCGCAACGCCCTCACCCTCAGATTGTTTCAGGTTCAGGAGGACGAACGAAGATCCTTGGCGCGCGACCTGCATGACGAATTTGGGCAAGCTCTCAGCGCAACGACGGCACTTGCCACGGTCATTGAAAGCAGCGCCTTGCCTGACCGGCCGGATATTGCGCGCGATGCGAAAGCAATCGCCAAAACGCAGGAACGCTTAATGGGCGCCTTGCGTACGACCCTTGTCCGTTTGCGGTCTCAAAGCATCGAGGAGGTGGGACTGGAAGCGAGCCTTCGCCAGCTCATCACCGACTTCAACGAACAGTCGAAAACGGGCACGGTCTACCGGTTGCATATGGCTGGACGACTTGCGGGGCTTCCAAAGCGTATTGCCGTCGACCTGTACCGCATCGTCCAAGAATGCCTCACCAATGCCACCAAGCACGGGCGGCCCTCCGAAGTGCGCGTCCACGTCGAACGTCACAGCGCGCGCGATCCCCATGTTATTCTTACCGTCGAAGACGATGGCGGCGGAGACGTCAGGCGCATTCATACATCGTCAGGACACGGAATACTGGGTATCCGCGAACGCCTCGCGGGGCTCGGAGGATCTTTGGCGATTTCCAACGCTCCAAAGGGCGTGCGCGTCTTTGCGTTGGTGCCTCTCGACGAGCACGGGATAACGGCATGAAGGCGATTTCCATCCTTCTTGTCGACGACCACCCTGTCGTGCGGGAAGGCTACCGTCGGCTTTTGGAAATGCGACCTCAGTTCACGGTCTGCGAGGAAGCAGAGGACGCCAATCGCGCCTATATCGCCTACAAGACCCATAAGCCTTCCGTGGTCATCATGGATTTGTCGCTGGTGGGCGCCAGCGGCGTCGAGGCGATCCGGCGCATACGCGAATTCGACAAGGACGCGAAAGTCCTCATTTTCAGTATGCATTCCGGCTCGGCCTACGCTCTGAAGGCGTTTGAGGCGGGCGCCAGGGGATACATCACCAAGAGCAGTCCCCCCGGAGAGCTCATTCGCGCCGTCGAGGTCATCGCCGAAGGCGGGCGGGCGATAAGCGAGGATATCTCGCGCGCCCTTGCGGCAGATCGCATTGGCGGCGGCCGTCCGGTTATTGAGGATCTCACACCGCGCGAGATGGAAGTTTTGAGGTTGGTCGCAACGGGCCTCGGCAGCGAGGCCATCGCGGATCTCCTGAACCTCAGCCTCAAGACGGTGCGTAACATCCACTATACGGTCAAAGCCAAGATCGGCGCAGAGAACGATGCGCATCTCGTCTGGCTCGCGTTGGCCGCCGGACTGATCCCGTCCGACAATCTCGTCCCGAACGGCGCCTGAGCGGGCATTTTGCCTGGATTTCGCGGGCACCGTGCTCTGGCGTCACTTGAAACCCCCGAACTAATCTTTGCGAAGGCCGCAGTGACATGCAGGGCCGATGAGCCTGCGCGTTCTTTTTTTGCGGTCCATATCGTCAAACAATCAAATAAGAAATCGGGAGGAACGACAGCATGTCATTGGACTCATCAATACCTAGTCATTTGCGATGTCCAAGAACAAGGTCGCGGCGCGTCAGCGACAAGTGGAATCCGGCTGTCTCGATGTATTCCGCACGCGGACCGGAATCCATCGAGCAGCTTGTCATGTCGTACTTCGGCGTGCAATCGAAAGGCGACGAGAACAAGGGCCGAGCCTGCGCGGCGTTCCAGAAAATCCTGGAGACGTTCAAGCAGCCACACGGCCCGGCACGTCACGACCTCGTGCAGTTCGTCGACGGCCAGGGTTATCTCAACCTGATCGCCGTCGGGTACTGGATCGATCCGTCCGAATTTCAAAAGTGGAACAAGAGCCCGATCATCTCGGACTGGTGGGCGTCCGATAAGCGGCTGAAGGAAGGAGTCGGCTATTTCCGTGAGATCCTGCAGCCGCGCATGGAGCAATTCGAGACCATCTACACGCATGATCATGGACCACTGGAGGGAGTCAGCATTCTGATGGGCGGCATGAGCGAGCCCATTATCGAGCATGGTTATTGGGGATCGATGCGGGATCGTATGCCGAAATCGCAAACCGACACGCTCGATCCGATGGGCGAGGTTGCCGTCAAGCAGGGAAATCCCGCGCTCGGAGGTCGCGTCATCGTTGCCGGTCATGACAATCTTGCGCTCATCCGTTCGGGAGAGGACTGGAGTTTCACCGAAGGTGATGAGCGACGGACCTGGTTCGACGAGATCGAGCCCGTCCTGAACGAAGGCATGAACTATCTCCGCGACGATGGCTTGGAAGCAGGCTGCTATTGCAACCGGTACCTCCACCATATGGATGAGAACGGCAATCTTCTGGAGAAGGGCTTCGGCTATAGCCTTTGGCGCTCACTCTCTCAGCTCGAAACCTGGGCGGAGTCGCATCCGACGCATCTGGCGATCTTCGTGACGTTCACCAAGCTCGCGAAGAAGTTCAAGAAACTGACGCTCTATCACGAGGTCTCGGTGTTCGATGCGTCAAACCAGTACTTCGAGTACATCAACTGCCATCCCAAGACCGGATTGCTGAGGGCGGCTTAGAGCCAAGCCCGGTCCAGGGTGAAACTGCTGCTGGCGCCAGCTTCGTACTGGCGCCCGCATTGCTTACTCCTCAGCGCGGAATTTCTGTCGTTTGATGCGGCAAGAATTACGACGGCGAGATGTCCCGCCGACAAAGTGCTGCAAAATCTGCAACGTCTCGACGATGGGTGTCGCGCGCCGACGTCGGCTTGTGACCCTGAGTGCCATTAGGCAGACGGCGGCTTTCAGAAAGCTATGCCTAAGTCTACGACGCCGGGCGGTCCTTCTTCTTATGCGCGTATTTTGACCCAGGCTTATATGTGCCGTTTGATTTCGACGAACCGGAGCGAGGCGCAGTGCCCTTGGAATGATCTTTCGATGCGTCACGCTTTCGATGGGGAGGAGCGCCAGCTTTCTCTTTGTTTCGATCCCGCCACGGCGTTTTTCCGCGCGGACCCGTCTCCGGACCTGCGGACGTTGCGGCATTGGCCACGTCGTCTTTCCGCTGCTGGACGGCACCGGTCAGATTGCCACGCATACCGGCGTCGCCCTCCATGGAACCGCCGATGCGCGATATCCGCCCCTCATTGGGCTTCATGGCGCGCGCAGCATCCGCAAACTTGTCTGCAAATTCGGCGGCGATCTCGAAGCGCGTGTCGCGATCGAATATCTTGATGGAACCGATCTCGGCCTTCGTCACGTTGCCGGCGCGGCAGAGAAGCGGTAGCAGCCACCGGGGATCGGCTTTGCGCTCGCGGCCGATGTCGACTCGGAACCATACCATCTCGCGGCCCTGATCGCGCACGGGACGCATGGGGCGGCTCTCTCCCGAACGCGTGTTCGCGCGCTCACCTCGATCGTGCGCCCCATGACTGCGTGGTGCTCGCTCACGGTCATCGCGCCGCGGCGGCGGGCCCGTATCCTCAGCAAGATCTTCGGGCGCGGGAAGCTGGGCACGGTGGATGCGGACCAGGGCGAGAGCAATTTCTTCCGCCTTGCGGCTGGCCTGAAGAGCTTGCGCAAGCTTCAGATCCTCGTCCGTCGCGGGATCGGTGAAGATAGAATTGGCGAGGAAGCGTTCCTGATCGCGTGTGCGGATCTCCTCAGCAGTTGGTGCCGGACCCCACGTGACCTTGAGCTTCGCACCGGCCAACAGAGCATCGGCCTTGCGCCGCCGATTGAACGGCACAATCAGAACAGACAGGCCCTTGTTGCCAGCCCGGCCCGTACGACCCGAACGGTGAAGGAGCGTCTCGGTATTGTTGGGCAGATCGGCGTGAATGACGAGCGCGAGAGCCGGCAAGTCGAGTCCGCGCGCCGCCACGTCCGTCGCGACGAGAACGCGCGCGCGGCCATCACGTAACGCTTGCAGCGCATGGGTGCGCTCGTTCTGCGTCAACTCTCCGGATAGGGCCACGGCTGAGAAGCCTCGTTCAGATAAGCGCGCGTGCGTCCGCTTTACGGCTTCACGCGTCGAACAGAACACAATCGCGGCGCCGGCCTCGTGAAACCGAAGCACGTTGACGATGGCATTTTCAATGTCAGCCGGCGCGACACGAATGGCGCGATAGTCGATGTCGGCATGCTGCTCGTTGCGCTTTGCGGTCTCGATACGGACGGCGTCGCGCTGGTAGCGGCGCGCCAGTGCTTCGATCTCACGCGGCATGGTGGCTGAGAACAGCAACGTCTGGCGGCTTTCCGGAGTCGCATCGAGAATGAATTCCAAATCCTCGCGGAATCCGAGATCGAGCATCTCATCGGCCTCGTCGAGCACAACGGCCGCGAGCTTTGTCAGATCAAGCCGCCGTCGTTCCAGATGGTCGCGCAGGCGCCCGGGCGTGCCGACCACAATATGGGCACCCAAGCTGAGCTGGCGGGCTTCCGCGCGCGCGTCCATGCCGCCGACGCAGGCGACAACACGCGCGCCGGTGTCGGTATAGAGCCAGTCGAGTTCGCGCTGCACCTGCATGGCAAGCTCGCGCGTCGGGGCGATGATCAGGGCCAGCGGCTCGGCGGCTTGCGGAAGACGTTCCGCCTCTCCAAGGAGCGTTGGAGCTATCGCAAGTCCAAAGGCCACCGTTTTCCCTGAGCCGGTCTGGGCCGACACCAGCAAATCGCGCCCGACCGTATTGGCTTCGAGAACCGCGAGTTGCACGGCGGTCGGCGTAGAGTAGCCGCGCGCCGAAAGAGCGCGCCCGAGCGCGGGATGAACCGATGGGAAGGTCATGATTGCGAAAACTTTTCAAATGGAGGAAGGCGCCGGGCTCTATTCGAGTGGCAGGCGCACTTCGTCAAGAATGTCGTTATTTAACGTGCCTAGCCGGTATTCGGCTTAACCGCCAGCAGGCAGGTTGGCGCGCTTCGAATGTTGGTTAGGAGGGGCTTGCGCGCCATGCCTTGGTGTGATCGTAGGATGGTCCAGTCCTGCCGCCGTCGCCCCCTGTGACGACGGGATCAGAAGCCGGATAGTCCGTGCGCGTGCGCGCATAGCGCAAAACAACATCGGCTGTTGTCGGCAGCGGTCGAATTTATTTGCGCCGCCTTGCGCTTGTCAGAGCCATCCAAACGGCGAGATCACAGCGCTGCAGCGGCTCAAAGCATGGGCGCGAGCGGCGCCGGTAACGTCGTAGCGCACTTTCGCTTGCTTGGCTTGCCGATCGCGAAAAATCGTCGCCAAAGTGCTCGCGAATTGTTTGCTAATCTAGAAGAGCAGCGTCACGCCGGGAAGCAAAGCCAAGCGCCCAAGCAGGTTTTGGGTGTCGTCACTTTGCACGCCGTCTGCGATGAGTGACACGTCGTCATGCTCGAGCTGTCGTCGCATTTTGTGTGGACCGGGCCCTTCCCCACGCGGCCCTGCCCGTAGATGATGTTTGCAAGGCCATGCGTCGAGAAGAGTTCGGCGATATCGTGGGTCACAGCTTGGCCGACCGCTCCCACCTTAATGCAATCTGCCTGAGCCGTTGCTGAAAGTGCGCAGAAGGCCGCCGCGGCGGCTAAGCCGAGTTTCAAGGAACGCATTTGCCCCTCCAAAAAATAATCTATCCCGGCCTGGAAACTAGTTGAGCGCGTGGCCCTCGACAACAGAATCGACCTGCTACAAGTCGATTCTCCCGAAAGGAACTGGAAAGCGTGCCGCATTTACCACCCATCCAGCGGCCGTAGTGTCCGGCTTGGCTCATGCGGAATAAAACCTCATGCCCCCGGCTCCTGGCCCGCAGTCGATGTCGACCGCCTTCTTGATTGTGGCACTGGTCAGCTTGCAAAATCGATAGGTGTCAGGGCCAAAGACACGGCGTCTCCGCATCGGTCGTCGGGTATCGGCTTTTGCACCGAATATATTTGGTGCGGACGGAGGGACTCGAACCCTCACGACGTTACCGTCTCAGGATTTTAAGTCCTGTGTGTCTACCGGTTCCACCACGTCCGCGCCGGCGGTCCTTATGCCGGGCCGGCACCCCAAGCGCAACTGAACAGTGAGCGGGATTTGGACTTGAGCGTCAGGTCCGGTCTTCAACGGCTGCGGCTGGAGGTGAAGCCTTTGGCGCCATGTCGAAAACCCCGTGCGCCTTCTTCATCAGAGACAAAAGCTCATCGGGTTTGTCGACGGCGAGAGAATGCGGATATTGCGGATCGCTCCCGACCAGCTTGTCGGAAACGTTGCCGTCGGAGTCGATGAAAAGCGTTCTCGGCACATAGACGCCATCGGGCGAGAACGCTCCGTTCAGTTCCTTTTCGGCGTCGCCGTCGACGAGGATCATCACAAAATCGCGCGATGCCGCGACGATCCCCGGGTCCTTGAAAACCTGACGAAAGCGTTTGCACACCGAACACCACGTCGCATGGAAAACCATGATGACGGGACGGCCGGTCTGCGAGGCTTCGTAAATTCCGGAGCGCGCGTCTCGCCAATTGATCTCGGCGCCGTTCCAGTCTTCGGCATGATTGGGTGGGCGTGCGTGAGCGGACGTCGACGACACGGCAAGCAAAAGTGAGAAGGCACAGAGAAGCGAGCGCAGCATACCGGACATCCCGTTTTCAGCAGCAAGTTGTCCCGCTTTTGGCTGACAAAGACAAGACCGGCAAACGCTCTGAAAATTAATGTCCGGTAATTATCCGCTTCATCAAACGATGCTTTCCTCGGTCGCGTTGAATCTGTTCTGATAGGCCTGGAGGTGCACGTAGGCGACGTCCAGCAAGGGCGTGGGTACGCCCTGCTCGCGGCCGCGACGGATGAGATCGCCGACGATATGATCCGACTCGATCTCAGCCCCGCGCTGAATGTCGCGCAACATCGACGCCGAAATATTCGATTGTCGGTCCGTCAGCGTCGCCCGCGCACTCTCCTGGGCAGCGGGCTGCGGCGGGTGACCACACGCGGACGCAACGGCCGAGCACTCATCAAGCATGCGCGAAATAAAGCGCGCGCCTTCGGCGGTTCGCATGATTTCGCCGACGGTCGCGCGCATGAGGCAGGTCGAGCCCGCGAGCGTCGCGAGGAAGAACCATTTCTCCCACATCGTGCCGATAATATCGTCGGAAAATCTTGCGTCGAAGCCGCCGCGTTCGAGTTCTTTTTGGAGGCGCACGGCGCCTTCGCGCTGAGCAGCGTTTCTCGGGCCCTGCGTCAGCGAACCGAACGGACTCAGATGGCGAATGCTCCCATCGGCGTCGAGAACCACGCTGATGTGGCATGTTCCGCCGAGGACGTGCTCCGCTCCGAACGCTTTATCGAGGTCGTAGAGATGGCGCATGCCATTGAGCAGTGGGAGAATGAGCGTCGTGGCACCGACGGCGGGACGGATCGTCTCGATCGCATCCGCGAGACCATAAGCCTTGCTGCTCAGAATAACGGCATCATACGTCTTCGAGATTTCGTCGCGCGTGATCGCGGTCACCGGCGTGGCGACGTTGCCGAGGTGGCTCTTGATCGCGAGACCGTCACGTTTCAGCTGATCGCGCCTCTTCGGCCTGACCAGAAACGTGACGTCAACGTCTGCCTTGGCCAATAAGGCACCGAAGTAACCGCCAGTTGCGCCGGCACCGAGGATCAGAATTCGCATCGACATGACCACCTCTTCCGAGGTTTCTGTCGTAGTCCGATCGATGGAGTTGGCCAACAGGCAACGGGCGCGATCGATCGGCGCGCCCGTATTACAGCGTCACCGTAGTTATGCTGGTCTCACGCGCGCATGATCGGCCGTTCACGGCCGTTCACGAAACGCGAGGCTTTTGCGCACGGCGAGTTGTGTGGCGAAGGCATGCAAATGCGCATATCCAGGTGACAACACGGGTTGTGGTTGGCCACCGCCCGCAATCCCTAGACTGGCATTTTCTCCCTACTCATACCTCGCGAACTAATAACTCGCATCCGGCGCCCTTCGAGCTTCGAACGGGCGCTTTTTTTTGGCTGCTGCTAAGCCTTCTTTTCCGGAGCGACGACGCGGAGCGAAAGCTCGCGAAGCTGCTTGGGCGTGACGTCGCTCGGCGCGCCCATCAACAGGTCGTTGGCCTGCTGGTTCATCGGGAAGAGCGCCACCTCGCGCACGGTCTTGCCGCCGGTCAGCAGCATGACGATGCGTTCGATTCCGGCCGCCATGCCACCATGCGGAGGCGCTCCGTACTGGAAGGCGCGGAACAATCCGCCGAAGCGCTGCTCGACGATCTCGGGTCCGAGCCCGGCGATGCCGAACGCCTTGATCATCACCTCTGGCTTGTGATTGCGGATGCCGCCCGAGGCGATCTCGTAGCCGTTGCAAACGATGTCGTACTGGTAGGCTTTGAGCTTCAAGCGATCTTCGTTCGTCGTCGCGGCGTCGAGCGCTTCGCCTCCGCCTTGAGGCATAGAGAAGGGGTTATGCGAGAAGTCGATTTTTTTCTCCTCCTCGTTCCACTCGTAGAACGGGAAGTCGACGATCCAGGCGAGCGCGAACTGGTCTTCCTTGACGAGCTTCAATTCCTGACCAGCGCGATCGCGAGCCGCGCCAGCGAACTTGTAAAAGTTCGCCGGGTTGCCGGCGACGAAGAAAACAGCATCTCCATGTTCGGTCTTCAGCTCATTTAAAAGAATACTGGTTGCCACCTCGCCCAAATTCTTGGCTACAGGCCCTTTTCCGACTCTGTAAAATTCGTTCTCCTGCTCTTTCGCGTAGCCTGCAAAGCCTTTGGCATCCATTGCGGCAACTATTGCTTCATCGAGAGATTTCGGTGGGGGTCCTTGAATGGTCTCGCAAATAATATAACCTAGGCCCGGCTGGCCTTCGCCCTGCGCCCAGGAATTCATGCGATCGCAAAACGCGCGCGAGCCCCCCGTCGGCGCGGGGATCGCCCAGACGCGGACCTTCGGGTCTTTCTCGATCATGCCCGCGAAGACCTTGAAGCCCGAGCCGCGGAAGTGCTCGGTCACGTCCTGCATTTCGATGGGGTTGCGGAGATCCGGCTTGTCGGAGCCGTATTTCGCGATCGCCGTGTCGTAAGGAATGCGCGGCCAGTTGTTCGTCACCGGCTTACCGTTTGCAAATTCCTCGAAGAGGCCGGTGAGCACCGGCTCCATCGTCGAGAACACGTCTTCCTGCTCGACGAAACTCATTTCGACGTCGAGTTGGTAAAATTCGCCGGGTAGGCGGTCGGCGCGCGGATCTTCGTCGCGGAAGCAGGGCGCGATCTGGAAGTAACGGTCGAAGCCCGACACCATCAGCAATTGCTTGTACTGCTGCGGCGCCTGCGGCAGCGCGTAGAACTTGCCCTCGTGAATGCGGCTCGGCACCAGGAAGTCGCGCGCGCCTTCGGGGCTCGATGCGGTCAGGATCGGGGTCGGAAACTCGTTGAAGCCGACGTCATGCATGCGTGCGCGAATGGCGCGCGTAATCTCCAGCCGCTTCATGATGATCGCGTGCAGCGATTCACGGCGCAGGTCGAGGAAGCGATACTGCAGGCGCAGATCTTCCGGATAGTCCGGCTCGCCGAAAACCGGGACAGGAAGTTCCTTGGCGGCCGAGAGCACCTCGATCTCGGTCGCGTAGAGTTCGATCTCGCCGGTCGGAAGATCACTATTTACCGTACCATCCGGCCGGTTGCGGACTTTCCCGTCAATGCGGATGACCCACTCCGAACGCACGGCCTCGGCCGCCTTGAAAGCGGAGCTATCGGGATCGGCGACGACCTGCGTCACGCCGTAGTGGTCGCGCAGGTCGATGAACAGCACGCCGCCGTGGTCGCGGACGCGGTGCACCCAGCCCGACAGCCGAACGTTTTCACCGACATTGGCCTTCCGAAGCGCGCCGCAGGTGTGCGAGCGATAACGATGCAGTTTTGCCTCGGCCATTGCCGGAAACCCTTTGCTCGGTATGGATGGAAATCGCCGCGGAAAAGCGCATGGGGACGGGCGAAAGTCAAGGTTACGGGGCAGCGGCCGAAGTACCCCCAGAGGACGCGCATTGCCGTCGATCGGTTCGCATGAGCCGGCTAAAGGTGCGATGCAACCCAAGACCGCCGCGAATCGCCGTCAGATCGGGCCGCGACCAAGCTGATGGCGACAACCGAAAATCGATACGCTATAGGCGTCCCTAAATGCTGACCATTACCACCACGCCGGAGCTGGCCGCACTTTGCGAAACCCTCTCCAAAAGCGACTACGTTGCGGTTGATACCGAATTTCTGCGCGAGCAGACGTTCTGGCCGCTGCTATGCCTGATCCAGTTGGCTGGGCCCGAGGCCGAGGCGGTCGTCGATCCGCTCGCGCCGGGGCTCGACCTCGCGCCGTTTTACCAGCTGATGGCCGACACCTCGACGGTGAAGGTTTTCCACGCCGCGCGGCAGGATATCGAAATCGTTTTTCTCAAATCGGGGGTTGTACCGGCGCCGGTCTTCGACTCGCAGGTTGCGGCAATGGTCTGCGGCTTCGGCGACAGCATCAGCTACGTCAACCTCGTGAAGAAAACGACGGGCGCGGACCTCGACAAGAGTTCGCGTTTCACGGATTGGAGCCGACGGCCCCTTTCACCCAAGCAGCTCGACTACGCGTTGGCCGATGTCACCTACTTGAGGGACGTGTATCTGCACCTTCGGCAGACGCTCGATAAGACCGGGCGCACGCCGTGGCTGCAGGAAGAGATGGGGGTTCTCACCAATCCCGGCACGTACGACACGTCGCCAGAGAACGCGTGGCAGCGTCTGAGATTACGCGTCAAGGGCCGCAAATCGCTTGGCGTGCTGGTCGAGCTTGCGGCTTGGCGCGAACGCCTCGCGCAACAGCTCGACGTGCCGCGCGGGCGCGTGCTGCGCGACGATGCGCTTTACGACGTCGCCAATCAGATTCCCGTCAACGTCGAAGCGCTCGGACAGTTGCGCACGCTCTCGGACGGTTTCGCGCGCTCGCAACGCGCGAAGGAAATCCTGGAAGCGGTCAAGGCCGGCGCGGCGCGTGATCCTAAGACGCTTCCGAAAATCGAGCGAACCGAGTCCTTGTCGGCCGAAGCGAGCGCGACACTCGAGCTTTTGAAGGTGCTGCTGAAGGCGGCCGCGGCCGAACATGGCGTGGCGCCGCGCATCATCGCGAGCAGCGAAGACCTGGAGCAGCTCGCGATGTCGAATGAGGCAGACATTCTGGCGCTGCAAGGATGGCGCCGCGCATTGTTCGGCGAAGCGGCGCTGAAGCTCAAGCGTGGTGAGCTTGCGCTCACACTCGTCAACGGCGAAGTGCGCGCGGTTCCAGCGAGTCTTTAAGATGGCGATTGGCGACTCTCCTTCGGAGAGCCGGCCGCCAATCGCGGACAAGTGTGATGGCGATTGCCTACACGCGTTCCGTGAGCCGGCCGCCAATCGCATGGTGTGGTCATTCTCGGCCAAGTGCGCCAAAGGCGCATCGAAAGCCGGGAATCCAGCGCAAAGCTTGCGGCAAAATCGATTGAAGAGCCTTCGGCAGTCTTGTGCTGGATCCCCACGCTTGCTCGCAGGGGCTCACCGCGCGTGAGGATGACGAAAATCGAGGCGGCCGGATTTACGAATGAGAGCCGCCAATCGCATTTATTTCCGGCCCGGGTCGTAGCCGTGCTTCTGACGCCACTCGGAAAAGAAGTAGGAGAGACTTTCGTCGATGTCGTGCGGCAGAACAATCTTGACCGTGACGAGTTGATCGCCCGCGCCGGTGCGCGTCCGCACGCCCTTGCCCTTCAGGCGGAACGTCTTGCCGGAACTCGTGCCTTTCGGAACGGCGAGTTGCACGCGACCGGCGGGTGTCGGAACTTCGACGCGGCCGCCAAGCACGGCTTCATCGATCGTTATCGGAAGCTCGAATAGAATGTCGTCGCCGTCGCGTTTGAATTCCGGATGCGGGCGGACCTTGATCTCGATCAGCGCATCGCCCGCTTCGGCGCCGAGCGATCCCGACGTGCCTTTGCCCTTGAGGCGCAGGGTCTGTCCGTCGGTCACGCCCTCGGGCACCGCAAGATCGAGAACGCCCCCATCGGGAAGCGTGACGCGCTTCTTGGCGCCAAGAACCGCTTCAAGAAAATCGATCTCGAGAGAATACCGGAGATCCTGCCCGCGTGCCGCAAAGCCGAACCCTTCGCGCCGGGCTGCGCCAGCACCCGCACTCCCGGCGCCGAACACGTCGGAAAAAATATCGGAAAAGCTGAAGTCCTCGAACGCGCCGGCCTGACCGCCGCGCGCTGCCTGAGGGCCCCGACGAGGCCCGGCGCCCGCTCCGGGACCGGCACCAGCTCCGGCATGTCCCCAGAACGGCCGGCGCGGGTCGCCCTTGCCGTCGATCTCGCCAGCATCGTATTGCCGGCGCTTTTCCGGATCGCTCAGAATGTCGTTCGCGGCCGTGATTTTCTTGAAGCGCTCGCCCGCCGCGGCGTTGTTGGGATTGACGTCCGGATGGTTCGCTTTCGCCAATTTGCGAAACGCCTTGCGGATGTCCTCCTCGGTCGCGCGTCTTGAGACGCCCAAAATGTCGTAGAGGTCTTCCGCCATGGAGGGCCGCTTCATCCTGCAAGCTTGTGCCTGCACTCTATCAGAATTTCTTGCGTCACAAGCGAGGCGAGCTGCCTTTTACCCGCTTATTCTAATTTTTGGCTTTTTGCCGAGCAGATCCGCCAATGCTTCGAATCTGCGGCGAAGTCGCTCGCCGTCAAGCGCGGCATAGGCTCGCGGAATGGTCAGGACAAGCAGCCCATTTTCGTAGTTCAGGGGAATCTGATCGATGACCCCCGCCATCCCGATCGACAGCATATGCGCGGCCCGTATGGCGGCCCCGACAATCCGCGCCCGGCGCTGAACCCTTTTGCTGACGAGGCTTCGCAGCCGTTCGGACAGCTGCTCGCCGTTGCCTTCCGACGTTTCGTGCCGATGGAAGACCGACAGGGCAAGAAAAATGCGGCCCTGATGATCCACGCCTCCGAGACCGGCATGCGCGACTGTGTTGAGGCTTTGCTCGCCGCGATAATCGGGATGGGCGCGCCATCCGACATCCGACAAAAGACAGGCCGCATGGCGAAGACGCCGCTCGTCGGCCGTCTCTTCAAGCGCGGGATCGGCGAAAATCCGATCGGTCCAGCGGCATAGCTCCCAGGCGTGCTCGACGGAGCGCGACCGCAGGGCCGCATAGTCCTCGCAGAAGCTCAGCAATGGATCGCGCATTTGCTCGTGCGGCGGCAGCAGACCGTAAATCAGCCCCTCGCGAATGCCGAATACCGAGAAGACGATCTGGCGCGGCTGCATCCGTCTTATAAGCCGTTCGAGAACCAGAGCACCGAACGGCAGCACTTCGCGACGGGCGCGGGCGACGCTGGCGATGCCCGGGATTTCGAGTGGCTTCTTGGTCTTACGAAACTGCTCGCAGAGATCAATCGCTTCGCGCGCCGAAAGTTTGTAGCCCTGCATCACATGCAACGGATACCGGATTTGCTCCATGTGCAGCTTGGCGAGCGAACGCCACGTTCCGCCGACGGCATAAAAGATCCGGCCCTCGCCGTTAGCAAGCCAGGGCAGGCTTGCGATCGCGCTGTCGATCGGATCGCCCGCGCGCTCAATTCTGTTGCCGGTGGTGTCGATGAGGCGAAGGCCGCCGAGCGGCAGTGTCGCTTCTTCCTTCAAGCGATCTTTTGCGAGATCGACGAGTTCGAGGCTGCCGCCGCCGAGATCACCGGCGATGCCGTCCTCGTCGACAAAGCCCATCATGATGCCCTGAGCCGCGAGCCGCGCTTCCTTCTCTCCCGAAAGGATCTCGATCGAGGTGTCGAGAATGCGCTCACCGCGCTTGATGAAAGAAGCACCGTTCTGAGCGTCGCGGACGGCGGCGGTCGCGATGACCATCAGGTTCTTGACGCTCAGGATGCGCGCAACGGCCTTGAAGCGCGCCAACGCCGCCAAGGCGCGCTCGACGGATTCTTCACCGAGACTTCCCGTGGTCGCAACGGAACGTCCAAGCCCGCACAGAACTTTTTCGTTAAAGACCGGGGTCAGCGCGCGGACGGCGCCCTCATAAACGACAAGACGCACCGAGTTGGAGCCGACGTCGATGACGCCGATAGGCTCCAATTCGGCGGTGCGTTCATTTGCACCCAGGATTTCCTTCCATCGCGTCAAGCAGGCGCCTCAACCTCAACCCGGCTTAACGAAGCGCAGCGGGAAGCTCTCTTTGAGAGATTGCCCGCGGCCTGAAAGCGAGGGATTGGTCATGAAATATTTATGAGCGTTGAACGCTTCCTCTCCGGGCTCCGGCTCGATCCGCGTTGCGCTTCCGTCCGGGTTGATCCGCCAGCTCTGCTGGTTGTCTCTCAAGTTCGCGACCATGATCTGGTTGAGCACCTGCTCGTGGACGGTAGGATTCTTCACCGGCGCCAAGGCCTCGACACGACGGTCGAGATTGCGCGGCATCATATCGGCGGAGCTGATGTAGACGGCGGCATCGGGTGAAGGCAAGGGCCGTCCGTTTGCAAAACAGTAAATGCGGGCATGCTCCAGAAAACGACCGACGATGCTTTTCACACGGATGTTGCTTGAAAGCCCCGGAATGCCCGGTTTCAGGCAGCAAACACCGCGCACGATCAGATCAATCGGCACGCCGGCGTTGCTTGCGTCATAAAGTGCGGAAATAATCTGCGCATCGACGAGCGAATTCATTTTCCACCAGATGCCGCTCGGCTTGCCGGCATTGGCGTGGCGAATCTCTTCCGCGATGTGTGTCATAATCCGATTGCGGATGCCGTGCGGGCTCGCCGCCATGCATTCGAGTTCGATCGGTTCGCCGTAGCCTGTCACAAAATTCAGAATGCGCGTGATGTCGCGGGCGATCACCGGATCGGTCGTAAACAGCGAGAGATCGGTGTAAACGCGCGCCGTCTGCGGGTGATAGTTGCCCGTACCAATATGACAGTACGTCGTCAGTTCGCTGCCTTCGCGCCGGACGATCAATCCGAGCTTGGCATGCGTTTTAAGTTCGGTGAAACCATAAACGACATGGACGCCGGCGCTTTCGAGATCGCGCGCCCAGCGAATATTCGCGGCTTCGTCGAAACGCGCCTTCAGCTCGACCACGGCGGTGACGGATTTGCCGGCCTCGACCGCCTCCTTCAGCGCCTGGATGATCGGGCTGTCGCGTGACGTTCTGTAAAGTGTCCACTTGATCGCCATCACGTTCGGGTCGGCGACGGCCTGGCGCAGATACTGAACGACGACGTCGAAGCTCTCATACGGATGATGAACGACGATGTCTTTCTTGCGCACAGCGGCGAAGCAGTCGCCGCTGAATTCGCGGATGCGTTCGGGAAAGCGGATCGGGAACGGCTTGAACATCAGGTCGGGGCGATCGCCGATGATCAGCTGCGAGGTGTCGGCAAGGGCGAGAATGCCGTCCTTCACGAACACGCTTTCCTCGCGCACCTCCAATTCTTCGATGACGAATTTCTGCAGGCGCTCCGGCATGCGCGCTTCGATCTCGAGACGGATCACGTTGCCGCGCCGACGCCGCTTCAATTGGCTTTCGTAGGAGCGCACGAGGTCTTCGGCCTCTTCCTGCAGCTCGATGTCGCTGTCGCGCAGCACGCGAAACGCGCCTTGGCTCTTGATGTCGAAGCCTGAGAACAACTCGCCAATGAAGAGGCCGATGGCGCTTTCGAGACGGACGAAGCGAATGTCCTTGGGCTTGGCGGGATTGGCTTCGAGCCGAATGAAGCGTTCAAGCGCCCCGGGGATCGGGATCAGACCGTTCATAGCCTTGCCGTCCGACGGACGGACCAATTCCACGACAATCACCATCGCCTTGTTCGGGATGAACGGAAAAGGGTGCGCGGGGTCGGCGGCGATCGGCGTCAGAATCTGGAATATGCGCGTCAGAAACAGCTGCTCGAGCCAGTCGCGCTCGGAGCTGGAGAGTTCTTCGGCCTGCAGGACCGAGAGCCCAGCTTGGGAGAGCTCGGATTTGATCGTCTGCCAAAGAGCCTGCTCTTCAGCCACCAGCTTGGCCGCGAATTTGTTGATGGACGCGAGCTGCTGCATCGGCGTCATGCCGTCTTGCGACAGCGTCGTGATGCCGGCGCGCACCTGGCCATACACGCCCGCCGCGCGGACCATGTAGAACTCATCGAGATTGGCGGCAGCGATCGACAGGAAGCGCAGACGCTCCAGCAGCGGATGCTGTGTGTTTGCCGCTTCCTCGACAACGCGACGATTGAATTGCAGCCAGGATAACTCGCGATTGTAAAAGCGATCAGGTCCTTGCGGGACCTCCTCAGCACCTGACTTCGCGACGCTTCTGCTTTTTGCCGTAGCCATGATTGGGATGCACTCTGAATTCGGCCGAAGGGCCGATCGCGGGTTTACATCTAAAATGCGAAGACGACGCAAAACAAGCGCCGAACTATCTAATATCCGAGGGAATCGAGCGCCGCAGCCGCGATCGCGCGTGTGACGCGCCGCTGCAGCACGAGGGCTTGGCGATCCGCTTCGGCAACGAACCGTTCCGCTGCCGACATGGACCGTTCCATCCGCACCAGGACATAGTCAACAATATGGGGTTCGACGCTCAATTGGCGATCGGCAAATAGTTTGACGAGAACGGCGCGTAAAAGAGCGTCGTCCGGCGCCTCGATCGACGCCAGCGGCAGGGCCTTGAGCCGCGAATGCAGGTCGGGAAGCGCAATTTTGAGGTCCCCCGGCGCGGCATCGGTCGTCAACAGAACCTGAAGGCGCTGTTCGCGAACAAGATTGAGCAGATGAAAGAGGGCTGCTTCGTCGGTCAGCGTCTCGACGTTCTCAATTATGACAGCTCCCGCGGACGCGACGGCGGGAACGCTTTCGCGCGTCAGCGAAGACGCGGCGTGGGGCGTCGCTTCAGCCCGCAGTTGCCAAACATTGGCGAGATGCGTTTTACCGCTGCCTTTCGGTCCGACGAGGATCGCTGCGCCGATAGGCCAATCCGGCCACCTATCGACGAGCGCGACCGCGGCCGCGTTCGAGTCCGAGACGAGAAAATCCTCCAGCCCCATCGCGGCGCGATGCGGCAGTTCAAAGACGAGTTGCTCCGGCATAGTCGGCATTCGGTATCGATACTTTATGCTTCAGCGCTGTCGCGGCCCGTGTAGACCGAAGATGAAAGATACGTCTTGAGCGCGAAGCGTACGAGCACGCCGATTGCGGCGGAAACAGGCACGGCGACGAGAAGACCCAGAAATCCGAACAGATAGCTGAACGTCAGCAGCGCGAAGATCAACCAGACCGGATGCAGCCCCACCTCCGAGCCGATGATGTTGGGCGACAGGATGGCCGACTCGAGCGCCTGTCCCGCAAGCATGATGCCGGCGACGATCAGGATCGGCATGGTTTCGGGCCAGAATTGCAATATCGAAAGAATGATCGCGGTGGCTGTTCCAAGCGTCCAGCCCACGACTGGAATGAAGGCCGCGAGCCCGGTGAACAATCCAACGAGCAGCCCGTATTCCAGTCCGGCAAGGCTCAACGCCACAGCGTAAAACAGCGCCAGCAGGAGGCACACCGCGCCCTGGCCGCGAATGAAGGCGGAAACGCGCTGGTTGATTTCAAGGGCGAGCGCACGAAGCTCGCCCGCGTTGTCACGCGGCAGCCATGAATCGACGTTGGCGACGATTATCGGCCAATCCTTCAGCGTATAAAAAAAGACGATGGGCGTGATCAGGACGAACGAGACGAAGTTGAAAGCCGCCGCGCCCTGGTTCCAGATGCTTTGCGCGACGCCCGCCATCAGCGACGGCATCGATGATGCGAACGCGTCGAGCGCCGACCGAACAGTCGTTTCGGCCTGCGGGTAGCGGGCCCCAAGATAGTCGCGGGCGCTTGTCTCGATCATCAGCTTGATACGATCGATCTGCCGGGGCGCCCCTTCGACGAGGCCCGCCGCTTGTTGCACGAGTATCGGGACGAGGAAGACCAGCGCGACGACGATCAGAAACACCACCAGTCCGAGGAGAAGAATGGATGACGCCCAGCGCGGAAGCCCGACGCGGCGGAGCGCGTCCACGACAGGATTGAAAAAATAGGCGAGCACGAGGCCAATGACGAACGGCAGCAGGACCGGCGCGAGCAGTTGCGCGAGATACGCAAACACAACGGCGGTCACGATCCAGAACAGAGCGTGCCGCTCAATCTGCATGGCCTTCTATCTCCTCCAGTCGGCGTTTACGAAAACGGACTAAGCCTTGGGGTCCGTCGTTTCAGAATACGTCATGTGGTGCAGCCAGATACGCAAGTAGACGCCAAGCGACGCGACGGTCGTTGCGGCCGTCAGCAGGATCAAGAGCTGCACCGGTCCGTTAAGATTCAAAAGAAATGCTTCGTCAGCGAGCACGGTGCCGGCGAGGACGATCTGCACGAGGGTATTGATCTTGCTGATCGCCAGCGGCTTCATCGGCGTCGGGCGATTGAGCAGCCACGACAGAACCACGGCGATGATGATCAGGACGTCACGGGAAACCACGAGGATGACGAGCCAGGACGGCAGCCGTGCGGTGACGCCCAAGGCGATGAATATGCAAACGATCAGCAGCTTGTCGGCCAGCGGATCGAGGTAAGCTCCGAGTTCGGTTTCCCAGCCGAAACGCTTCGCCAAAAATCCGTCGACAGCGTCCGAAATGCCCGCGACGACGAACACGAGAAATGCGGGCTGCAGTTCTCCCGTCAGCAGCAACCAGAACACGACAGGCACGAGGATGACCCGACCGAGCGTAATAAGATTAGGGATACTCACGCCGAATTTGATCCTGTGTTCGGGGCCGCCCCGCGCGGGGGTGCGCGGCTCGATCGCGCCGCGCGATCCTACCTAGCCTCTCGGGGTTCATCCCGTCGAGCACATCTGCCAAAATGGATGCAAAAAAACCACCCGTGCGAGGCATTTTCGATCAAAGCAAGCGCAGCTGAACATCAGTAGCCGGGCCTAAGCACCCAACCCGTCTCAGTATTTGCGAACCTAAGGCCGCGCGCGCCCAGCGTGTTCGCAAGACCACGAATCCCGCCGACAAATTTCAATGTGATATTGGCATCGTGGTCCGACACCGACAGGATGTTGAGGCTATCGATGCCGGGCGTATCGAGCAGCTGAGTGCGAATCTGGTCCCACTGTCCGGGACCTGAGAACTCGGCCACGAATGTCACATCGTCGCCGCCCCCACCGCTCGAGGCTTCCCAGACGGGCGTATCGCCGGCGGCCTGCGGTGCGGCAGTTACGGCGCCGGACTTCGACGCCTTCCACCGGCCCTCGAGTACACCCAGCGCCACGACGGCTGCGAGCTGGGACGCATAATCGACGTCGCCGTCCGAAAGCCGGTAGGTGCGCTTCAGCAGAATTGTCCCGACCGTATCGCGGCCCGCCAACGTCACGGTGAGCTTCTTGGCGGCAAGGTCGGGCTCGGCAACGGCGAGAACGATCAGCTTGGCGCCGTAGGCGGCGTTCAAGGCGCGCAGACCCGCGTCGTCGCCTGAAAGCACTTTCGCGACTGTGTCGGATTGAATATCCGGCTTGAGGTCGGCGATGCTGATGGGCGTGATCGTGTGATCGAGATCGAGCCCTGTCCAGGCGCGATGCCAGATGCCATTGTCGTTGGCAACGGTGGCGGGCTCGCCTTGCAGCGACGCCGTCACGACCGTTACCGGCGCCGCCTGCTCATCGACGAACGGAATCCCCTCACGCGACAGAAGCGACCGCACGCCGTCGGGCTGAAACGAAAAATCCAAATTAGCGATATAGGCCGTCGCCGAGTTGCGCTCTGATCGGACGGTCACGCCCGACACGAGATCGGCAGCTTTCACGTTCGAAACGCGCGTGAGTTGCTTATAGGCGGTGACCGGCACGATGCGTTTCAGGAGGGAGCGGAACGCGGCCTGCTGGCCATCGGCCAGCGCCTGCTGCTTGGCCGCGACGGCGTTGTCTGCCGACGCCTCGACGGGGTAGTTGGCAACCGTGTAGGGCAAGTTGGCACCTGCGGCGAAAGCCGCTTGGCCCGTCAAAGCCGAAGCGATTGCCCAGAAGGTTAAAGCAACTGCCAAGGAGCGACCGGCGCGCACTGCATTCCCCTTCGTCGTGGATACCCCGGCCCGAATGCCTCAGCCGGCGGAGGCTTCGTTGCCCTCGTTCGTCTGGGCTGCTACGACCGCCATGACGTGTTGGCAATGGGGCAAAAGTGAGTTTAACGACACGCCACGCTGCCGTCGCCCACAAAGATGCAGAGGCCCTTGCCTCGCTCTACTTTTTTCGAGGATTGATGCCGTCGCCCACAGATAAATCCCAGAAGCCGATGACCTACGCCGACGCCGGTGTGGACATCGATGCCGGGAACGCACTTGTCGCCGCAATCAAGCCGCTGGCCAAAGCCACGAGCCGGGCCGGCGCCGACGTCGACCTCGGAGGTTTCGGCGGGCTGTTCGATTTGAAGCGGGCGGGGTTTCGCGATCCCATTCTCGTTGCCGCCAACGACGGTGTTGGCACCAAGCTCAAGATCGCGATCGATAGCGGACAGCACTCGACGATCGGCATCGATCTCGTTGCGATGTGCGTCAACGATCTCGTCGTGCAGGGCGCGGAACCCTTATTTTTTCTCGATTACTTCGCGGTCGGGAAACTCGATACGCATGTGGCGCGCGATGTCATCGCGGGCATCGCCGAGGGCTGCAAGCAAGCAGGCTGCGCCCTGATCGGCGGCGAGACCGCCGAGATGCCAGGCATGTATAAAGCGGGCGACTATGACCTCGCGGGCTTTTCGGTCGGAGCCGTCGAGCGCGGAGAAATTCTGCCGCGTGCGGATATTGCGGTCGGCGACGTTCTGATTGGGCTCACATCGTCGGGAGTTCATTCCAACGGCTACAGTCTGGTTCGTAAGCTGGCCGAGCGGGCCGGGATCGACTGGAGCGCCGCGGCGCCCTTCGCGCATGGCCGAACCTATGCGGAAGCGCTGCTGACGCCGACGCGCATCTACGTGAAACCGCTGCTCGACGCGATCCGCGCAACGGGCGGATCTGGCCCGAACGGGGCGATCAAAGCCTTGTCTCACATCACCGGCGGCGGGTTGTCCGAAAATCTGCCGCGCGTGATGCCGAAGGATGCCGCTGCTCGCGTCGATCTTTCAGCCTTCAAGGCGCCTGCGGTTTTCGGGTGGCTCGCGAAAGAAGGACAGCTCGACGACGCAGAAATGCTGCGCACGTTCAACTGCGGCATCGGCATGGTCGTTGTCGTGGGCAAGTCGCGCACCGACGAGGTCATCGCGGCTCTGAAATCGGCGGGTGAGGATCCTGTCGTCATCGGCGATATCGTTCCGCCGACCGGCGAAAAGTCGGAGGCCAAGGGCAAGGGCGAAGCCTGGGCCGTGGCGTATGACGGGCGGCTTCAGTTCGGCTGAAGCGCCAGGGCGGTCGTGCGAACCTTCGATTGAGCGTGCGTCAGGGCAAAGAGAATACGGTCAGCGAGCCGCCAGCGCTGGTGTACGCGGAGAGGTTCGCAAATCCGCCGACGGCGCCCGAGCCGTCGTCCGGGTTCGTCAGTCCGGCTGCGAGGCCGATCCCCGCCCAGCCGCCGACTCCCGAGTACACCGCGACGTATTGCTTGCCGCCATGCATATACGTCATCGCGTTGCCGATGATTCCGGACGGGGTCTTGAACTTGAACAGCTCCTTGCCGTCCTTCTGGTCGACGGCTTTGAAGTAACCTTCGAGCGTGCCGTAAAACGCGATGCCGCCCGCCGTCGTCAGCGCGCCGGACCAGACTGAAAAGCGCTCCGGCTTCGACCAGACGATTTTGCCTTTCGCGCCGTCCCACGCGATGAAATTGCCAAGATCCGGCGTATCGGGAGCCGGATACATCGCGAGCGTCGCGCCGACGTAGGGCTGTCCGGCAGTGTAGCGGACTTTGAACGGCTCATAATCCATGCAGAGGTGGTTGGTCGGGACGTAGAACAGGCCGGTCAACTTCGAATAGGACGCAGGCTGCTGATTCTTGGCGCCGAGCGACGACGGGCAGATGCCTTTCGTGACCTCATCGACGCCGGTTTTAAAGGGCTCGTATTTCTCGACGAGCTTCGGCCGGCCGTAGGTCGGGCTCGTCTTGTCCATGTCGATCGCGGATGCCCAGTTGACCGAAGCATCGAATTTCTCGGCGACGAGAAGTTCGCCCGTCACGCGGTCCCATGTGTAGGCGAAGCCGTTGCGGTCGAAATGCGTAACCGCCTTGCGCATCCGGCCGTCGATCTCAAGATCCGCCAGGATCGGCTCATTGATGCCGTCGTAGTCCCATTGGTCGAACGGCGTCATCTGATACACCCACTTCGCGATGCCCGTGTCGACGTCGCGGGCGAACATCGCCATCGCCCATTTCTGATCGATCGGCTTGCGGTCGGGCCCGGCGCGCTGCGCCGGATTCCATGTCGACGGATTGCCGGTGCCGTAATAGATCAGGTTGAACTCGGGATCGTAGGCCATGTAGCCCCACGTCGGGCCACCGCCGATTTGCCACTGATCGCCGTTCCAGGTGTTGATGGAGGAATTTTCGCCGACCGGCTTGCCGAGCGACGTGGTTTTCTCAGGATCGACCAGGATGTCGGAATCTGGACCCATCGAATAGGCGCGCCAGATTCTGTTGCCCGAATTCAGGTCGTAGGCGGTGAGATAGCCGCGCACGCCGAACTCGCCGCCGGATATGCCCACGATAACTTTATCTTTTGCGATCAGCGGAGCGCCGGTTCCGGTCGCGCCGAGCTTCGGATCGCCGTCCATTACCTTCCACAATTTAGTGCCCGTCTTCGCGTCGAGCGCGATCAAAGACGTGTCGGCCGTGTGCAGAAGGATTTTGCCTTCAGCATACTGCACGCCGCGATTGATCGTATCGCAGCACATTACCGAAATGACGGACGCATCCTGCTTCGGCTCGTACTTCCAGATGATTTTCTGCTCGTCGTTGAGATCGAGCGCCATCACGACATTCGGAAAGGGCGTGTGAACGTACATGATATTGCCGATCACAAGCGGGCCGCCCTCGTGCCCCCGGAGCACGCCCGTCGAAAAGCTCCACGCGACCTTGAGATCGCCGACGTTGGCGGCCGTGATCTGATCGAGCTTGGAATATCGCATACCGGCATAATCTCCGGACTGGATAGCCCAATTTTCCGGATTGCGTGAAAGTTGGATGACGTTCTGATTTGCATAGGCGCAAGGAGAATATGCAAGGATCGCCACCGCGAGCGCGCCCCATCTGCCATCGATCATGCCAAGCTCCGAACGCACGCCGCGCCATCCGCCGCAATTGCCTTGCGAAGCTTATCGCGCGGCGGCCCCGTCAATAAAGATTTCAGCGGTTGCTCCACATTGCCGCAAGCCGGCGCGAAACGCGCCGTCAATTGGGGACGCGCGCAAAATCGCCTTCTGTCCGCCACCGAACTGAAAAATTCCGCGCGTAACCTTCGCTCGCGAATCAACCTTCCCCCCGAGGTCTCCGATGACGGCATGTACCCCAACTTCCAATTTGATGATTGGAGAGCTTATCGAGATCAAATACCGCATCTCGCGTTTGGCGGTAAATGGGACGACCCCTGATTTCACTGAGCGATGGATCTCGGCTCGCATCGTTCATAACGATAACGATGCGCCGCCCATGGCACGCCTCGCGGACGGGCAGCTGACCGACATTCGCGCCTACATGACTTGGCGGCGAATTCCCGGCTCCGAAGCCGCCTTCGTAGGCCCGCTTCGAGGTTAACTGATTTCCATCAAAATGGCCCGCGTCGGGCTTCGCGCCGCCGCTGTCATACAAACGAAAAAGGCGGGCGTCACAAGCAGAGGTGTTCGGATAGAGATTCGGAACAGCCTTTGCTGAAGCGCGCCCAATTCGACAGGCTCTCATGCTCGGTGGCTGGCCGGGAGCGGGGTTCGTTCGAGCCCGCCCGCATCCATGTCTCCGTGCACATTGCGTTCTGCAGCGGAGCCGGGTGATGCGCATCCTGATCGCCACCGATGCCTGGCGGCCGCAGATCAACGGCGTCGTTCGGACGTATGAAAATCTGCGCCATGCGTTGGAAGAGTCGAGTCATCAGGTCATCGTTCTCTCGCCGTCCGATTTCATGACGCTGCCCTGTCCTGGATACCGCGAGATCCGGCTGGCGCTGCCCAACATGGCGTTCATCGCCGAGCACGTTCTCAGAAACGGCGTCGAACACGTGCATATCGCGACGGAAGGGCCGATAGGCTGGGCGACACGTTCGATCTGCCTGCGCCACGGCGTTCGCTTCACGACATCGTTTCACACGCGCTTTCCCGAGTATCTCGAAACGTACATCGGCTTGCCCGCGTCCATCAGCTATCGGGTCCAACGACGCTTTCACCGCCGCAGCATCGGCACGTTCGTCGCGACACCGTCGCTCAAGACCGAACTGGAGCGGCGCGGGTTCGAACGGCTGATGCCCTGGGCGCGGGGCGTCGATACGACGTTGTTTCTCCCGCGACCGGACGCAACGAAAAAGCCTTGCGCGCCGACATTTCTCTATGTCGGACGGGTTTCGCCGGAAAAGAATATCGCGGCATTCCTCAATCTCGACCTGCCTGGACGGAAGGTTGTGGTGGGGGACGGCCCCTTGCTTCACCTGCTGCGCAGGCAGCATCCGAACGTCGACTTCAAAGGCTCGAAAACGGGCGATGCGCTGGCTTCCGAATATTCGGCTGCGGACGTCTTCGTGTTTCCAAGCCGGACGGACACCTTCGGCCTCGTAATGCTGGAGGCCATGGCATCCGGTCTGCCGATCGCCGCTTATCCGGTGATGGGACCGATCGACATCGTCACACCCGGCCTCACCGGCATATTGTCGGAGGATCTGCGCGCCGCCGCCCTGCAGGCGCTCGAACTCAATCCGCTCAAGGTTCGCGCCGAAGCGATGAACTACGATTGGTCGAGTGTCGCAGAGATTTTCGTCGACAACGTGTACCGGGCGCGCGAGGCCGGTCGGACGATCGGTTAAAATCAAAGGTAAATCGCCCCAGATCAAACGAAGTCCGAAACCGATCGTCTAGGGTCCATAGGCTCGCTCTCGCGCTTTCCATTCCGGGGTGCTAAGCCGCATCCATGACGATCAAAAAAGTTCGCACCGCCATTCTGATCTCGGGCCGCGGCTCAAACATGCAGGCCCTCGCCGATGCGGCGCGGGACGACGACTATCCTGCCGAAATCGTGCTGATCGCGTCCAATCGCCCGGACGCGGCGGGCCTGGAATGGGCAAAGGCTCGCGGGCTGCCGACCTTGGCGATCGACCACAAAAACTATGCGAACCGCGAGGCCTTCGAGGAAGCGCTTCAGAATGCGCTTGCGTCCGCCAAGACGGAGCTCGTCGCGCTTGCGGGTTTCATGCGGCTGATGACTGCGGACTTCGTCGAGCATTGGCGGGACAGGATGATCAATATCCATCCGTCCCTATTGCCGAGCTTCAAGGGTTTGCATACGCACGAACGAGCTTTAGATGCGGGCGTGAAGATTGCCGGCTGCACGGTGCACTTCGTCCGGCCCAAGATGGACGAGGGGCCGATCATCGGCCAAGCCGCCGTCCCGGTGCTGAGCGGTGACGATCCGGACACACTCGCGGCGCGCGTCCTTGCCGCAGAGCACCGGCTGTACCCGGCATCGTTAAAGCTGGTGACTGGCGGGCAAGTTCGTGTCGAAGGAGAAAAAACTGTTATTTTTCATAACAGTAACGTGAGTTCTCCGATCTATTCACCAGGTCTTTGAAGTGGAAAACTACCTTCTAGTTACCTTGCGCTGGCGGTCGCATGGACAGCTCCCCCCCGAAGCGTGGTATTTTTAAGTTGCCCGAAGAGGGATATCCGGGAAATTGAAGTGCCGACCCGAGTTTAGCTGGTTGTTCAAAAGCGCCTAGCGGCTGCGCTCCGAGGCACGGGTTCGCTGCTCCGAAATGGAGGCATCAAAATGGAAACGACACCCAGCCACACGATCGGGCTTGGCGAGGAGTCGAGCATCTGGTTCAAGCTCACGCCGTTGCTGCGGGGCGATCCGGAAAACCCGATGCGCATCCTCATGCACATGATGGATCGCTATGGGCCGGTGCTGCCGGTCAACATGGCGAACCAGCGCGTCGTTCTTATTTCAGAACCCGAATACTTCAAGCATGTGCTGGTTACGAAGGTCGACAACTACATCAAATACTTCGATGGCCTGAAGCCGATCTTCGGCAAGTCGATGATCACGAACGACGGCGTGCTCTGGCAGAAAATCCGCATGCCGCAGCAGCCCGCTTTCCATCCTGATATGTTCGCCGAGTACATCCCCTATTTCCTCAAGGCGATCGATACGAAGATGGCGCTGTGGGCCGATCTCGCCAAAAGCGGCGAGACGGTCGAAATGGTCGAGCAGACCTGGACGCTTGCCGCGGACATGATCTGCAAGGCGCTGTTCGATCGCAACATGCCTTTCAATCCGCACGTCGTATTCAAGTGCGTGAAGACCTACACCGACGTGATGAACCATCGCGACATTCGCCTGCGCAAGCAGGCGGGCGAAGTTTTCGAGATGTCGGAAGAAAACGCAGCAAAGGCGATGGAAGTCTGGGGTAGCGTGCCTCCGGCCGTCATTGACGCCGATCCGCGCGAGGAGCGCGAGCGCACGCTGCTCAAGATGATCCAGGCGGCGGTCGACGATCCGTCGGTCCCGGAATTCGACGCCGCACAGGCGGTCGACGAGCTTAAGCAGTATCTCTGGGCCGGCACGGAAACGACGGCTCTGACGCTTGCGTGGGCGCTTTATGAAACGTCGCGGCGCCCCGAAGCTGCCGAACGCATCCGCCGCGAAGGCGAAGAAGTTTATGGCGACCGCGAGCCGACGGCCGCCGACTACTCGGGCCTCGTCTATACGCGTGCCGTCATTCAGGAAACGATGCGCATCTATCCGCCCATCTGGGGCCTGATCCGCGTTGCTGTGGCCGAGGACGAGATCGGCGGCGTCAAGATCAATCCGGGCGATCGCGTCACGCTGTTTGCCTACGCAGCGCACCACAATCCGAAATTCTGGCCGGAGCCCGAGTCGTTCCAGCCCGAGCGCTGGATGGCGGGCAATGCGAAGAAGCAGGTCAAGTACAGCTACATTCCGTTCGGCGGCGGAAAACGCTCGTGCATCGGCGGGGCAATGAGCCAAGTCGAAAACACGCTGGCGCTATCGCTGCTGCTTCGTCGTTTCCGGCCGGAATACGTCGGAAGCGATCCGGCACGGCTCAATGCAACGGTGACTTTGACGCCGAAGGGCGGCCTGCCTTTCAAGATCAGAGAATTGAGCTGATCCCACGCAGTTGGAGGCGTACGTCGCCTCCAATGACGTTCGGCGCCCCTTTCGCTTCGTAGCCCTCACCTAAACGTGATGACGCTGAAGGCGCGCGTTCGCGGGCGGCAAGCAGGTTATCCACAGCTTCCAATCGCACCGCATCATTGGTGATGCTTCCTGGAAATGCTCAGAGAAATGCAAATTGGGTTGTAGAGGGCTCGCACGTGCGAGAATGGCGGGTATGCGGAATGGGTTAATGCTGTCATAGTCTCGGCACGTTATGGATTTAGCAAGGAATTTCGAGCGTCAGTTACCTTGTACGTACCTTTTGTGTGTTCCAACTCCAGGAGACCCCCCGGCCATGGAGTCCGTGAAAACCACAGTTCTAGGCAAGCCCGTATTCCTGCTCACGGGAGCTAGATCGCGCAAAACGACACTCAAAGGCAAGCACTCGCATACGCTTGTCGTCGAGGCGCCAGAAAAACTCATAGAAACTGCACGCCGCAATCCCGATGCTGTTGCCTTCGGGTTCGTCGCGGGCAGTTGGGTCGCGGCCGCCTAAGCGCCGATTACCGTCCGGCTCGTCGAGGTGCGTAACCTCCACACCCACATAGAGCCGGACGAAGCGCCCGAGGGCCGACCGACGTACAGTGTTTCCGGCGGCCCTTGCGGCGATCGAGTTCAGAAGCAAAATCCGAGATAAGTCCAGGACCGCGCGTTCGCAGCGACGATTGTGCCTCCGTCAATCAATCGCGACGACCGGACCAAACGGAAGATCGGTCACGCCGGGATTGATGCCGAAACCCGTCAGCAGCGTGTTCACCTGACCGCGATGGTGTGTCTGATGGTTGAAGAGATGGGTGATGAGCAACGCTTTTGAAGCCGTCACCTCGCGCCCTGCACTCGCTGAAAACCATGTCAGGTCGCCCGCCAGTGCCGCGTCGTCGATGTTATCAGCGAAGCTTTGAATATGCGCGTCGAAGCGCTGGCGCTCACCTAGAAGCTCATCCCACGTCTCGAAAGCCGCCAATCCTTCCGGTATCGTCCGCGCGGCCGGCAGCGAAGCCGCGCCGAAGCGCGCCAGCCACATCTGATCGGCCCATAAAATATGATTGAGCGTCGCATGGATCGAGCCGAAGAACGCGCCGCGATTTTCCCGGCGCTGTGCATCGGTCAGTTTCCCCGCCGCATCGTAGACGTTCCGATTTTGCCACGTGTTGTAGCGAGCCATCGTCTGAACGTAGGCGGCGGAAATCATTGCTCGCTTCTCGCATCGGGGACCGAGCGGCACCGTTTTTCAGCGCCGCCCGGAAGACTGCACGGACGAGTTTAGCCGACGATTTCTTCGAGGCGGAAGTTCAGCGTGATCTCGCGATCGGCGGCGGCGGAGCTGTCCGACCCGTGTGTCGAGTTCGAACCCTTCGATTCCGCGAAGAGCTTGCGCACCGTTCCCTCGGCGGCTTCCTTGGGGTCGGTTGCGCCCATGACTTCGCGGTATTTTGCGATCGCGTTTTCGCCTTCGAGAACCTGCAAAACGATCGGCCCGGAGGTCATAAAATCCACGAGTTCGCCGTAAAACGGACGCGCCTTATGTTCCTCGTAGAATTTCTCGGCCTGCGCCCGGGTCCAGCGGACGCGCTTCTGAGCGACGATGCGGAGGCCCGCGCCTTCGATCACGGCATTGATCTTGCCGGTCAGATTGCGGCGCGTTGCGTCCGGCTTAATAATTGAAAACGTACGTTCAACGGCCATAAGTCTGCCTCGCTTTGCGGTTTCCTGAGAGTTG
>NZ_JBAYUV010000005.1:0-147085 GCF_041674905.1 Hyphomicrobium sp. | reverse complement strand
CTCGGCATTCGCTGAAGACGCTATCGCGAAGTCGCGCGATGCCTATCACAAGTTTGCATCCCTCGCGAAAGACAACGCCAAGGTTGCCGAGGAAGTGCTTCTGACGACTCAGGCCGGCGCAAAGTCGATCGGCGAGAAGATCGTCGCCAACACCCTCGCCAACACCGAGGCAGCTTTCGAAGCCGCTCAGGCGATTGCCCGCGCGCGCACGTTCCCGGAAATCGCACGCTTGCAGGCCAACTACTGGCAGCAGCAGCTCGCAGTCGCCGGTTCGCAGTCGAAAGAGCTGTTCGAGCTTTCGAACAAGGTGACGAAGCAGGCTCTCGAGACGGTTGGCGCCGCCACGACGAAGTCTTTCGACCAGTTCAAGAACGTCGGCTGATCGACGGCTGCCTTTATTTAAGGCGGCAATATCGGGGCACTTTTGATACGCATGAGCGCGAGGCGAGAGCCTCGCGCTTTTTATTTGCAATTCCCAAACAGACGCTGATGCGTTTTTCTCCGCGCCGCGCTAAACTGCCCGCATGTTGAACCAGCGTCTTGAAGTGACTGTGCGTAATGCCCGTCCGAGCGACGCTCCGGCGCTGGCACGTATTTTCCGCGAGTCCTGGCGTCTTGCCTATACCGGCATTCTGCCGGCGCAACATCTCGAACATGAGATCCAGCGCCGGGATGCAACGTGGTGGCGGCGCGCGATTGCCGCTGAACACAATCTGCTCGTGATCGAACATGGCGAACATATCGCCGGTTACGCCACCTGTGGACGCGCCCGCGGTGGACGCCGTGATACGGGCGAAATCTATGAGCTGTATCTGGCGCCCGTCTATCAGGGCATCGGCATCGGCGAATATCTGTTCGAGGCGTGCCGGGCGACGCTCGATCGCCTTGGGCTCGAACGGCTCATTGTCTGGGCGCTCACCGAGAACGAACGGGCACGCGCATTCTACCTTCGCTGCGGCGGCCGGCCGACACGCAAGGCCTGCGTCCGGTTCGGCAATTCAGTTAATGCACGGATCGCCTACGAGTGGTGATAGGGCATCCCGCCCGGTATCTTTATTTTTGCCAGCCCATTCGACCTTAGCGGCGTTGTCTCGACCGCTCTTTCGCGCCAAAAGTAGTCCTCTTTAGTCCTGTTCCAATCGGAAGGTCGCCCATGCGTCTTGACGCAATCAAGCCCGGCAACACGCCGCCGGAAGACATCAACGTCGTCATCGAAGTTCCCGTCGGCGGCGAACCCATCAAATACGAGATGGACAAGGCGTCGGGCGCGCTTGTCGTCGACCGCTTCCTCTACACGCCGATGCGCTATCCCGGAAACTACGGCTTCGTTCCGCACACCCTGTCGCGCGACGGCGATCCGATCGACGTCCTCGTCTGCAACACCCGCGCGATCGTGCCCGGCGCAATCATCAACTGCCGTCCGGTCGGCGTGCTGGTGATGGAAGATGACGGCGGCGGTGACGAAAAGATCATCGCGGTTCCCTCCGTCAAACTGACGAAGCGCTACGACACGGTGAAGACCTACACCGACCTGCCCCAGATCTCGGTCGATCAGATCGAGCATTTCTTCGCCCACTACAAAGACCTCGAACCCAACAAATGGTCCAAGATCGATCATTGGGGTCACGCCGACGAAGCCAAGGCCCTGATCATCGAGGCGCTGAAGCGCGCCCAAGGCTGAATTCAACGGATTTCAGCGGCGATTATCGTTGACCATGCCAAGAGGCGCGGCGATTTCCCGCCTCTGCGCCCTTCCTCTATGCTGGCGGCATTGCTATATCCGGCCGCGCGGGGTGGCGGTTCACGAACCTGCTAGGAGACGAGATGAAGATCGCAGTCATGGGCGCAGCGGGCCGCATGGGCCGTCAGCTGATCGCCGCGATCGCCGCCGAGCCCGAGGCCAGGATCAGCGGCGCAACGGAGCCCGCGGGCTCTCCTGCACTCGGCAAGGACATCGGCGAACTCGCAGGCCTTGAACATCTCGGCATCGCCGTTTCAAGCGACGTCGCGGCCGTCATCGCGGCCGCCGACGCGATCGTCGATTTCACGGTGCCGAAAGCGACGGTCGAATTCGCGCATCTTGCCGCGCAATCGGGAACCGCTCACATCATCGGAACGACCGGCTTCGACAAGGACGCGGAAGCCGCCATAGCAGAGGCCGCAACCAAGATTGCAATCGTCAAAGCCGGAAACATGAGTCTCGGCGTGAATTTGCTCGTCGCGCTGACGCGCCAAATCGCCGCCGCGCTCGGGAACGACTTCGACATCGAAATTGTTGAAATGCATCACCGCATGAAGATCGATGCGCCATCCGGCACGGCATTGATGCTCGGAGATGCGGCAGCCATGGGCCGAAGCATCGAACTCGACGAACATTCCGTACGCGCCCGCGACGGACATACGGGAGCACGACACACGGGAGACATCGGCTTTGCCACGCTTCGCGGCGGCACCGTCGTCGGCGATCACACGGTGATATTCGCGGGCGATGGCGAACGCATCGAACTGACCCACCGAGCCGCCGACCGCGGAATATTTGCGCGAGGCGCGGTCAAAGCCGCACTCTGGAGCAAGGACAAGCCTCCCGGGCTCTATGCCATGACCGACGTGCTCGGTATTTCCTGAACGCTTGACCACCGCATCACCGCAACCGCATCGACGAGGCTATGACAGACGCGCTGACAGATAATATTCTCGTGCTCGTGCGCCACGGGGAGAGCGAATGGAACCGGCTCAATCTTTTTACCGGCTGGCGCAATCCCGACCTGACCGAGAAGGGCGTGATCGAAGCCCGCGTCGCCGGCCGCATGATCCGTGATAACGGCGCCAAGTTCGATATCGCCTTCACGAGCGTCTTGAAACGCGCCCAGCACACGCTCGACATCATCCTCGCCGAACTCAATCAGCCCGATGTCCCGATCGTGCGCGACGCCGCCCTAAACGAACGTGATTATGGCGAGCTGTCCGGCCTCAACAAGGACGAAGCACGCAAGAAATGGGGCGAGTCGCAAGTCCGCGACTGGCGGCGCTCCTACGATATCCCGCCCCCTGGCGGAGAAAGCCTGAAAGATACGCTGGAGCGCGTCAGACCGTATTACGATAGCGCGATCTGGCCGCAGATCACGCAGAGCAAAAACGTCATGATCGTTGCGCACGGCAATTCGCTGCGCTCCCTCATCATGATCCTCGAAGGGCTCAGCGGCGACGAAATCCTGCAGCGCGAGCTTGCGACCGGCGCGCCAATTCTTTATCGCCTCGGAGCCGATGGCCGGGCCATTGATCGCAAGGACCTTTTGCCTGCGCGATCCCTTGCGGCGCCTCCGGAAGATCGCATCATCTGACACCTATTCAGGGGTATATCGGGGGTAGACATGGCGTTTGAAGAACTCGGACGGAACGCCGATCGCGAGAACTCAAAGGGCCGCGACAAGCTGCTCGGCGTCTACATCGCAATCCTCGCCGTTATCCTTGCGATCTGCAGTCTCGGCGGCAGCAACGCCCAGCAGGACGCAACTCAGCAGAACATCGCCGCATCGAACGTCTGGGCTTTCTTCCAGGCGAAGAACGCACGCCGCCAGGCGTTGCGATTACATGCCGACGAGTTCGACGTGATGCTGAAGTCGACGCCCGCGATGCCGGACGACGCAAGAAAATCGATCGAAGAAAAGATCGCCGGCTACAAGGAGCAGGACAAGCTACTGACGAGCGATCCTAAAGGCGGAGAGGGACTCGACGAACTGTTCAACAAGGGCAAATCGCTCGAAGCGCAACGCGATCAATCCTTGCAGCGCGGGCCGTACTTTGACTATGGCCAAGCTCTGCTGCAGATCGCGATCGTCCTCGCGTCCGTCGCGATCATTTCCGGCGGAAATTTAGTCCTGGTCTCAAGCTTCGTCCTCGGCGCACTCGGAATCGTGGCAACGGCCGGGGGCTTTACGCTCGCCTTCCCCTTGCCATTCGCGGGTTGAGAGCGGCGCCTGGCAATCCGGCAATAACGATGGGCCGTTAACCCGGCCTATTCTGCGCCAAAGTGCCTTTTTGCGGCGGAGTGCTTGCTCCCCGGCGTCCGGAACGCTAGCACTCCGGCGACTGAATTCCCTGACATTTGCTGCAAGGACGGCCGCCATGACCACGCATTCGCTTTTGCTTCTGCCCGGCGACGGGATCGGCGTCGAGACGATCGCCGAGATCGAACGGCTGATCGCATTCTTCAACGCCAAAAGCAACACGGCGCGCTTTCACGTCGAGCGCGATCTCGTCGGCGGCGCGGCTTACGACGCCCACGGCGTCGCGGTGACCGACGACGCCATGAGCAAGGCCCAGAAAGCCGACGCCGTGATGTTCGGTGCCGTCGGCGGACCGAAGTGGGCTGGCGTTCCCTACCAGCATCGCCCGGAAGCAGGTCTTCTCCGCCTGCGCAAGGATCTCGACCTGTTTGCAAATCTGCGGCCCGCGATCTGCTACCCGGCGCTGGCGGATGCATCGAGCCTGAAGCGCGAGCTTGTCGAAGGCCTCGACATCATGATCGTGCGCGAGCTGACGGGCGGCGTCTACTTCGGTGAGCCGAAGGAAATCGTAACCCTCGAGAACGGCGAAAAACGCGCCGTCGATACGCAGATCTACACGACGCATGAGATCGAGCGCATCACCAAGGTCGCCTTCGATCTCGCGAAGAAGCGCCGCAACCTCGTCCATTCGGCGGAGAAGAACAACGTCATGCGGACCGGCGTACTGTGGAAGCAGGTCGCGACCGACGTTCACAAGTCCTATGCGCCGGACGTCAAGCTCGAGCACATCCTAGCCGACAACTGCGCCATGCAGCTCATCCGCAATCCGAAGCAGTTCGACGTCATTGTGACCGACAACCTCTTCGGCGACGTGCTGTCGGATGAAGCCGCGATGATGACCGGCTCACTCGGCATGCTGCCGTCGGCCTCCCTCGGCGCACCCGATCCCAAGACCGGACGCCGCAAAGCGCTCTATGAGCCGGTGCACGGCTCCGCGCCCGATATCGCGGGCCAGGGCCTCGCCAACCCGATCGCGACGATCGCGTCATTCGGCATGGCGCTCCGCTATTCCTTCGATATGGGCAAGGAAGCCGATCTCGTCGATCAGGCGATCGCCCGCGTCCTCGACAAGGGCTTGCGCACCGGCGACATCATGCAGCCCGGCATGACGAAGATTGGAACCAGCGAGATGGGCAAGGCCATCGAAACCGAACTCAAAGCCCTCGCTGCATAAGCAGCGCCTTGCAGCCGGCTCCCCAGGGAGTGCTTCCGGAAAAGTGGGCACCGGTTTTCCGGTAAGAAGCACGACAAGCCAGCGCTGGAGCCTTTCCGAGCTTCCTCCAAATCGGAAAGGCTCCCGGGAGTCGCAAGGCGCAAATCAAAGACTCAATCATACGCTCGGCTGATCGCGGCACGCGCTCGGTTTGCCCTGCAACGAGCCCCTCGCCGTCCAGGCGGGCTTGCCTTCGGGCGGGCCCGGCGCCGCCGCCTCGGTCCGCGAGACGAAATAGAATTCGTAACAGTTGCTATCGACCTGCACTATGCGATAGCACCCGCCGGACGCATCGTCATCGTAGATCGTACAGAGCGTCCCTTCGGTCACCGACCAATGCCCGGCGAGCGTCATGCCGGGCTCCTGGTATGTAACCCTGCCGTCTGCGGCATACCGTTCCGTGAACGCCTTGCCGCTCGCATAGCGGCCGTCGACGGTCCCATCCTTGAATTGGCTTAGGATTTCTCCGTCGTTGAGCCACACCGGCCGCGATGGGACAGCCCCAAGGGTCCCCACGCAAAAATATGCCGCAGTCGCGACGAAACCGGCAAGCAACGCGGATTGTCCGAGACGCATGGCCCGTCCTGCTAAGTAGCTGTTCGTAAATGACCTGCAGAATATGACCCGAACATGCCACGATCGCCCGAAAACTCCGAACAAACTTGAAACTGCCCGGCCGCCCGCGTATGTGATTTTCGTGTAATCATCTGCCGCGCTGGCCGAGCCAATCTCGCGCACCGGCAAACTCAAGGACATGGATGATGAGCTACAAGGTCGCCATCGTTGGCGCCACCGGCAATGTGGGCCGCGAAATGCTGAATGTGCTCGCCGAGCGGAAGTTTCCGGTCAGCGAGCTTTACCCATTGGCGTCGCGCCGCTCGGTCGGCACCGAAGTCTCGTTCGGCGATAAAGTCCTCAAATGCCGCGATCTTGAAACGTTCGACTTCAAGGGGATCGATTTCTGCCTGATGTCGGCCGGCTCCACCGTCTCGAAAGAATGGTCGCCGCGGATCGGTGCGCAAGGCACCGTCGTCATCGATAACTCCTCGTGCTGGCGCTACGACCAGGACGTGCCGCTGATCGTTCCCGAGGTCAACGGCGACGCGGTGCGCGGCTTTACAAAAAAGAACATCATCGCCAATCCGAATTGCTCGACGGCGCAACTCGTCGTGGCGCTGAAGCCGTTGCACGACGTGGCAAAAATTACGCGCGTCATCGTCTCGACCTACCAGTCCGTTTCGGGCGCCGGCAAGGACGCGATGGACGAGCTCTGGCACCAGACCAAGGGCAAGTACGTCCCCGGCCAGGAAGTCGCGCCAAAGAAGTTTCCAAAGCAGATCGCCTTCAACTGCATTCCTCAAATCGACGTCTTCATGGAAGACGGCTACACGAAAGAGGAATGGAAGATGCTGGCCGAGACGAAGAAGATTCTCGACCCGAAGATCCGCCTGACGGCGACGTGCGTCCGCGTGCCGGTGTTCGTCGGCCATTCGGAAGCCGTCAACATCGAGTTCGAAAAGCCGATAAGCCCAGAGGAAGCGCGCGAAATTCTCCGCTCCGCGCCGGGGATCATGGTCGTCGACAAGCGCGAGCCCGGCGGCTACGTGACACCCGTCGAAGCCGCTGGCGAGTTCTCGACATTCGTCTCGCGCATCCGCGAGGACGCGACCGTCGAAAACGGCCTGGCGATATGGATCGTGTCCGACAATCTTCTGAAAGGCGCCGCGCTCAACGCCGTGCAAATCGCCGAAACCTTGATCCACCAGCGTCTCGTGCCGAAGGCCGCTTGAGCCACCACGCACGCAAAAGAGATCGGCGACGGTATCGGGCTGGCGGAAACGCCAGCCTTTTTATTTCGTGGCCTTGAGACGGGCCAGCGCCTGCACGATCGCATTCAAGTCCTGCAGAAAGCGCTCGCGCTGCGAAGCCGCGAGACTTGCCAGAATGCGTTCGTCGACACGCCGCGCCAGCGGATCGTGCGCTTTCAGAATTCGCGTCCCCTGCTCCGTCACCTTGACGGAATAGGCGCGCGCATCGGTGCGTGTGCGCCGCCGCTGCAGCATGCCCTTTTTGAGCATCCGCCGGATGATGTCGGCGAGCGTTGAACGATCGATCCCCGTCAGCTCGACAAGCTGCGTCTGGTTCAGACCCTCGTTCTGGGCGACGGTGAGCAAAACGGCATATTGCCGTGGCGTCAGCCCATCGCTCCCAAGTTCGATCTGAAACATCTCGGCCGCGCTTTGGCCGGCCCTGTGTAAGAGATGAAGGGGTGACCGTTCGAGACGGTTGTGTGCAGGTTCCCGTGCCATTCCGAATCCTGACGCTCCGCCCGTTTTTGAAAACGGCAAGCCTCGTTGCGCCGCATGAGATGGACACAAGTTTCGGGGCCGCGTGCGTTATGTTTGAGAAGTTTTTGAAAAGTTTAAGTAGCCGCCCTAAACCACGGGCGACAGCATCGCGTCCAGCAAAAATAATTTTCAACTGGAAAACAAATCGTAAAACAATGCTTCATCTGACGTATACTGAACGTCTTACCGAAATTATCTTAGTAGTGCTTGTGCTGACTATCTGCTCTCGGAGGTTGTGTCTTCGTACTTCTTCAATAACCCGATCTGGCAGAGCGCAAATACGAAGGTAATCGGCATAATTCCGAAGACTTTGAAGGCGACCCAGGTGTCGGTTGAAAAGAACCGCCACATCACTTCATTGAGCACCGCCAGAAACACGAAGAACAACGCCCAGCGCAGAGTCAGGATACGCCATCCGTCTTCCGAAAGCCGCATGACTTCGCCGAAGACAATCTTGAGAAATAGTCGTCCCGTGGCCAGCCCGCCGATAAGTATCGCCGCGAATAGTCCGTTCACGATCGTCGGTTTAATCTTGATGAAATGGTCGTCTTGCAACCACAGCGTTAGACCGCCGAACACAAGGACGAAGACGCTGGTGATCAGCGGCATAACGGCAATCCGCCCGAGCAGCGTCCACGATGCGATCAGGGAAATGACCGTTGCCACCATGAAGGCGCCGGTGCCGGTGTAGATGCCGAAACGGCTGTTGGTGACGAAGAAGACCAGCAACGGTCCGAATTCGACGACAAGTTTGATAAGCTGTTTGCGGTCGAACACCTGCGTGTTTTCCGCTGCAACGACTTTATTCTCGTCCGACATGGCAATCCTTCAATCGTGAGCCGGATCCGGCAGGCGATATTTTTGCATGAGGCGCGTGACAACCCAAGCGTAGATACCCGAGACGGGCAACACGATCGCCACCTTGAAAAGAATCCAGACGTTCACGCCGCTCATCGAGTAGCCGAAAATTCGATAGAATTCCGCATCGTGATACACGCGCCGGACATACTCGTTAGCGACCGCCGTCAGCAAAAAGAAGATCGCGAAGCTCCACGTGAATTTGTTCCAGCCTTCCTCGGTGTAATGGAACGTCTTGTCGAAGACGTATTTGAAGAAGTTGTGCTTCACCCAAAGCCCGCCGACCAGGAACAGCGCGAACAGCGCATTGAAGATCGTCACCTTGATTTGCACCCACATCGGATCGCCGGTGATGATCGTCAGCGCCCCGAAAACGACCGTCACGGTCGATGCGATCAGCGGAAAGACCGGCGGCCGGTGAAACATATAGAGCATCGCGACGATCGCGAGGCCGGTCGTGATGATCAGCGCCCAGGTCCCGACGTTGATGCCGTAAATGGCATTGACGACGAACATCGTGACGAGCGGACCGAATTCACTCAGCAGATTGATCGTCTGCTCGGCATTGAACGGGAAGAGGCGCTTTCTCGGGCGCGTCCGAACCCCAGTCCCAACGTTCGCGTCTTGCGTCATTCCTGACCTCAATTCCTCGTTTATGTGCCGGCGATCGCGTGCGCGAACTCCGCAGCCTCGAACGGCTGCAGATCGTCAGCCCCTTCCCCGACGCCGATTGCATGCACGGGCAATCCGAACTTGTCGGCGATCGCGACCAGAATGCCTCCGCGCGCGGTGCCGTCGAGCTTCGTCATCACCAACCCTGTAACGCCTGCGCGGTCGCGAAAAACTTCAACTTGCTGCAGCGCATTTTGCCCGGTCGTCGCGTCCAGCACGAGAATCACATCGTGTGGAGCAGTCGAATCGAGCTTTTTTAAAACGCGTATGACTTTTTCAAGTTCTTCCATCAAGACTTGTTTGTTTTGCAACCGCCCCGCCGTATCGAGCAAAAGCACATCGGCGCCAGTGCCTTGCGCCTCCTTCAGCGCATCGAAGGCAAGGCCCGACGCATCTTCGCCGACGTGGCGCGCGACAACAGGACACCCCGTGCGCTCGCCCCAGACTTTCAGCTGATCGATTGCGGCAGCGCGGAACGTATCGCCCGCCGCAAGCACCACCGACTTGCCGTCCGCCTTGAACTTCTGCGCCAGTTTGCCGATCGTCGTCGTCTTGCCGGTGCCGTTGACGCCGACCATCAAGATGACGTGCGGCTTGCGTGACGCATCGACCACGAGCGGCTTCGCAACGGGTGTCAGCACTCTCTCGACTTCGGTCGCGAGAATGCCGCGAACCTCATCCGCCGAAATGCCCTTCTCGAACCGCCCCTTGCCGATGGCGTCCGTAATACGGCCGGTCGTGGCGATGCCGAGGTCTGCCTGGATGAGCAGGTCCTCGAGATCGTCGAGCGTCGCCGCGTCGAGCTTGCGCTTGGAAAAGAGATCGGTGATGCCGGAGGTGAGCTTGGCCGATGTCTTGCCGAGGCCGGACTTCAGCTTTTGAAACCATCCCCGCGGCTGGCTCTCCGGCTCCGCCACGGGCGTCGGCACAGCCACGGCCGCCGCTTCGGATACGGGAGCTGCGGCCGACGCGGCAACATCTACAACAGCGGGCGCGGGTGTGGACGCAGCCGTCGGCGTATCTTCAATTGGCTTCTCGGCCTGCACGGGTTGAGGCTGCGAGCCGCCGAGAAGCCGCGCGAAGAAACCTTTGCCTTTTTCGCGTTGATCACTCACGCGCGGACCTCGCCGATCAAGCGTGTGGAGCTGACGCCCGTAATGACGGCCTGCACGATCTCGCCTGCCGCAACGTTGCCGCCGCGCATGTCGACTTCCGCGAACTGCGGTGTTCGCCCCATGCCGTCGCTTTCAAGAAGCACGTCGACGGCGCGTCCCTGTTGTGCCGCGAGATATGATGACAGGACGGCCTGCCCTCTCGCCCGAAGCTCCGCGGCGCGCTCCTTGACGATGTTGCCCGGAACTTGCGGCATCCGCGCCGCCGGCGTGCCGCGGCGCGGCGAGAACGGGAACACGTGCAGATAGGTCAAGCCGCATTCATCGACGATTTTCAGTGAATTCTCGAACATCTCGTCCGTTTCTGTTGGAAATCCCGCAATCAGATCGGCGCCGAAAACGACATCGGGCCGGAGCGTTCTTGCCCGCTCGCAAAAAGCGATGGCATCGGCGCGGCTGTGACGCCGCTTCATGCGCTTGAGAGTCATGTCATCGCCCGCCTGCATCGACAGATGCAAATGCGGCATCAGCCGTTCTTCCTCGCCCAGAACGATCATCAGATCTTCGTCCGCTTCGACCTGATCGATGGACGAAAGTCTGAGCCGCGCCAGGTTCGGCACGTGCTTCAACACCTGTCGCACGAGTTTGCCGAGCGTCGCCATACCCGGCAGGTCGCGTCCGTAAGATGTGATATCGACGCCCGTCAGAACGATCTCGGCGTAACCGTTCTCGACGAGATGGCGCACTTGCGTCACGACCTCGCCAGCCGGCACCGAGCGCGACGGCCCGCGTCCAAAGGGAATGATACAGAACGTGCAGCGATGATCGCAGCCATTTTGGATCGCGACGTAAGCTCGTGTCCGCGATCCGAAACCGTCGATCATGTGCGAGGCCTGCTCGCGCACCGCCATGATGTCGTTGACCTGCACCCGCGCGCTCGATGCGACGGAAAGCCCGGCGAAAGTTTCCGCCTGCATCTTCTCGCCGTTGCCGACGACATGATCGACTTCCGGCATATCGGCGAAACGCTGCGCTTCCGTCTGCGCCGCGCAGCCCGTGACGATAATGCGCGCGTTGGGCTTGTCGCGACGAAGGCGACGGATCGTCTGCGCCGCCTGTCGCACCGCTTCACCCGTGACGGCGCAGGTGTTGACGATGATCGCATCGTCGAGCCCGGCGTCCTGAGCATGCCGCCGCATGACCTCGGACTCGTACGCATTGAGCCGGCAGCCGAGCGTTATGACTTCGGGTTCAGACATCGGGCGAAGATCGCACTTTCCGCAAAAGCGCCGTTATAGCCGAGCGTGGTGCACTCGTTAAACCGGCACGTGAGTGAGTTTCGAGAGATCGATGACGCCCTCGTATTCGAATTCGACCGGGCCGGTCATCAAGATATGATTGTCGTCGGCCCAGGCGACGTTCAGAACGCCGCCGGGAAGCGTCACATCGACGGTTCGCTCCGTCAGACGCTTGCGCGCCGCCGAGACGGCTGCAGCACAAGCCGCCGAGCCGCAGGCGCGCGTCAACCCTGCGCCGCGTTCCCAAGTCTTGAGACGAAGCGAACGCGGCGACGTCACATGCGCGAGCGAAATGTTCGCCCGCTCCGGAAAAATCGGATGGCATTCCAGCATCGGCCCAAGGCGCGCGAGATCATAAGCTTCAACATCGTCGACCCAGAAGATCGCGTGCGGATTGCCGACATTGACGACCGACGGCGAATGCAAAACCGGCCGGTCGATCGGACCGATCTGCAATTCGATGCCGCGCGTGTCGCGAAACTCTTCCGCCAGCGGAATATCCTGCCAGCCGAACCTCGGCTCACCCATGTCGACCGTAATCGACGTCTGATCCCTGACGACGGTATCGAGCACGCCCGCCTGCGTCTCGACCTTGAATTGATTTCGCCCGAGATCGTTCGCCAGCACCCAGCCGACGCACCGCATGCCGTTCCCGCAGGCCCCCGCCTCCGAGCCGTCCGCATTATAGATGCGAACCAGCGACTCCGTGCCGGGCGTCTCGGCGCGATGCAGCACCATCATCTGGTCGAAATGGGATTGTCCGTCCGCCGCGATCGCGGCCGCTTCCTCGCCCGTGAACACCTTCGCGCTATTTCGCAGATCGACAACGACGATCTCGTTGCCGAGGCCGTTCATTTTGACGAAGGGAAGCGAGGGCGCGGGGTTCATGGGGCCTTATATGGCGAGAAGTGCATGAATTGACAATTCGGCAGCGGGTCAGGGACAATTAGTCAACAGATTGCGCTCCGAAGGGATAGTCTCGCGGGTGGAACAAGACGCCGCGTATCGGCATTTACCGAAAGAGTGAACAGAGCCCGCCTTTGATGTCCCCCATTGATCTCTCATGACGCATATCTCAGTCCGACGCACGCGCCCGCGCCAGCGGCCCAATCGCCTCCTGTTCCGGATCGCCTTCGCGCGGACCCGCCCTTGTTATTGCTACGGCTGCATCTGTCTAACCAAGGAAGAGCGCGCCTACGAACGACGGGTGTTCAGATTGGCCCGCGCCTGGGGGCACTATCTGAAGAAGGAACAGCGGCGGCAGGCACTGGAACGGATTGCCCATAAATCGGGCTGAACGTACCGGCTGTGACTTGGCCGCACCCCTTTCGGAAATTCAAGGCCTGCTTGCTTGTCGGCCGTCACAAAACGGCGCAGAGCTTATGCCGGGCTTCGGGGACAATCGCCAGATCATGCAGTTTTTGATCCGTACGGCCACCTTATGCGGTTTTGCAGCGGTTCTGGCCGTTGGCGCGACAAACGCAGCGTTCGCTGACGATCTCCTTTACGCTCTGAAAATCGGTGTTCTGGCCCATGACGTGCCGGATCTCTGGAGCGGCTTCCAGATCGAACACAACGCCGCCGACATCAATATCGAAGCGCAATTTGCGGCCGCCTGGGCGCTCCCCTGGGGCGCGATCCGCCCCGTCGTCGGCGGCACGATCAACACCCGCGGCGACACCAGCCACGCCTATATCGACGCCCGCTGGCAGGGCGACCTTCCGTCCGGCGTCTTCTTCGGGCTAGGGCTCGGAGCGGCCATCCATGACGGCGAGACCGGCGGAGCCGGATCGGACCCCGACATGAAATGGCTCGGATCGCGAGTCCTGTTCCATATTCCGTTCGAGGTCGGCTACCACATCGACGCGCACAACGACCTCTCGGTCTATTTCGAGCACACCTCGAACGCCTACACGCAGAAGTACAATGAGGGCCTCGACCGCATCGGCGTCAGATACGGCTACAGGTTCTAGCTCACCGCAGCGCTACGCGCAGGCATCGATTAACGCCGATAGTGCTCGTCGCTGACCTTTTCCAACCACTCGACCACTTTCCCGTCCAACGCTTCCTGAATGGCGAAGTGGGTCATCCCGGTCGTGGCCGTAGCGCCGTGCCAATGCTTTTCACCAGGAGCGAACCAAACGACGTCGCCGGGTCGGATTTCCTCGACCGGTCCGCCGTCCCGCTGGGCCCAGCCACATCCGGCCGCGACAATCAGGGTCTGACCAAGCGGATGGGTATGCCACGCCGTCCGCGCGCCCGGTTCGAACGTCACACTGGCCCCGGCGACCCTGGCAGGATTTGGCGCCTGAAACAGCGGATCGATACGGACCGAGCCGGTGAAATACTCCACCGATCCCGCCGCCGACGGCTGCGCCCCGCTTCGCTTGATATCCATCGTGGTCTACCTCTTTCAGCTTCGAGCAATTTTGCCGCACCAGTCTGGCGAACCCAATTGGAAACGCAGGCCTCCGAAGGTTGGATATAGGGCGCGCCGGTTGACTTTAGTAAGCCCCTCGCTCATACACGCCCCATTCCGACGGCCCTGACCTCAGAGCCGCCGCCCTGCGCATGGCCAATTCCTTGAGAAAAGGTTCGGGAGGCAGGGGGGTTAACATCCGGCAGCGCGTTGCGCCCCCGGGTGCGTTTGTGTTTGGACTTGCAGGAGACGAGCGGCGACATCACTTCGACGACCACAACGAAGTGCCCTAGCCGCGAGCGCAATACATGTTTCAATCGCTTTCAGATCGCCTCTCAGGCGTCCTCGATAAGCTCACCCGCCGCGGCGCTCTGACCGAGAGCGACGTCGTCGAGGCGATGCGCGAGGTCCGTCGCGCCCTTCTCGAAGCCGACGTCGCCCTCGATGTCGTCAAGGACTTCACCGACAAGGTGAAAGCGAAGGCCGTCGGCGCCGAAGTCTTGCGCTCCGTGACGCCCGGCCAGATGGTCGTCAAAATCGTCAACGACGAACTCGTGGCGATGCTGGGCTCGGACGCGCAGCCGATCGACCTGCACGCCGCGCCACCGGTCGGCATCCTCATGGTCGGCCTGCAAGGCTCGGGCAAAACAACGACGACCGCCAAGATTGCTTATCGCCTGACGAACCGCGATCGCAAAAAGGTTCTGATGGCGTCGCTCGACACCCGCCGCCCCGCCGCGCAGGAACAGCTGCGCGTGCTCGGCGAGCAAACGAGTGTCGCGACGCTCCCGATTGTCGCCGGACAGACGCCGCTGCAGATTGCGCGCCGCGCTGAAGACGCCGCCAAGCTCGGCGGTTTCGACGTCATCATTTACGACACCGCCGGCCGCGTCACCGTCGACGAAGAACTGATGGACGAGGTTCGCGACGTCAAAGCCGCGATCCGTCCGCATGAAACGCTACTCGTCGCCGACTCGCTGACCGGCCAGGACGCAGTCAACACCGCAAAAGCTTTCGACGGCCACATCGGCGTTACAGGCATCGTGCTGACGCGCGCCGACGGCGACGGCCGTGGCGGCGCCGCGCTTTCGATGCGAGCCGTCACCGGCAAACCGATCAAGCTCATCGGCGTCGGCGAAAAGTGGGATGCGCTCGAGGACTTCCATCCCGGCCGCATCGCCTCCCGCATCCTCGGCATGGGCGACGTCGTCTCGCTCGTCGAGAAAGCGGCGCAAACGATCGACATCGAAAAAGCGACGAAGATCGCCGAGAAGATGAAAAAGGGGTCGTTCGACCTCGAAGATCTTTCCGAGCAATTGAAGCAGATGCAAAAACTCGGCGGCATGGGCGGCGTGCTCGGCATGTTGCCCGGCGTCGCCAAGATCAAGGGCCAGATCAACGAAGCCGGCCTCGACAAAAGCCTCGTGCATCAGCGTGCGATCATCTCGTCGATGACGCCGAAGGAACGGCGCAACCCGAAGATCCTCGACGCCAAGAGAAAGCGCCGTATCGCTGCCGGTTCCGGAACCAAGCCGGAAGACATCAACAAGCTCATCAAAATGCACCGCCAAATGGCGGACATGATGAAGACGATGGGCCGCAACGGCGGCATGCTGAACAAATTCCTCGGCCGCACCGGCGGCGGTCCGTCCGAGGCCGATCTCCAATCCATGCAAGCCGAACTCGCGAACCTCGACCCGAAAGCCCTCGAACAGCTCCCGGCCGATCTCAAGGAGCAGATCGCCAAGGGCGTGCCCGGTGCCTCGGGCGGCTCCTTGCCGGCCCTCGGGCGCGGGGGCCTGCCGGGTCTCGGCAGCGGCCTTCCGAAAGGTCTGCCGGGCTTGGGTGGTGGAATGCCGAAATTCCCGGGGCTTCCCGGAAAGAAACGATGACCTTTGAGAAACGCACCTTTTCGAACACATAGGAGAACGAAAGCATGTCGGTAAAGATTCGCCTCTCGCGCGGTGGCGCCAAGAAGCGTCCCTACTATTACGTCGTCGTCGCCCAGAGCGTCAGCCCACGTGACGGCCGCTACATCGAACAGATCGGCACGTTCGATCCGATGCTGAAGAAGGACGATCCGAACCGCGTGAAGCTCAAAGACGAGCGCGTCAAGCATTGGCTCGGCGTCGGCGCGCAGCCGACCGACCGCGTGCTTCGCCTGCTCGACGCAAAGGGTCTGGCCAAGCGCACCGCCTCGAACAATCCGGAAAAAGCCAAGCCGAAGAAGAAGGCTCAGGAGCGCGCTGCCGCCGCCGCCGAAAAGGCGAAGGCCGCTGAGGGCACCCAGGGCGACGCCGCTTAAACCATTAACATCAACGTATTTTACAAAGCCTCCCGGTCAATCGCCCGGGAGGCTTTGTGTTGCTGATCTCACTGGCCCGAGTTTTGGACGTCCGACGCAAGCTGAAGTTGAAATGATACAAATCCGTAAGAACCATGCACGCGGACGGACTCTACGAAATCGCATTATACCGGCATCGACAACCGATCGCCTCGGAGGGCCACGTGCTTCTCGTTTGCCGCTCCGGACGGCTGTTCGGAGCCGACTCGCGGGGACGCATCTATAAGGGGCGGCTGCGGCTTTACGCCAAGCACGCCGTCCGCAAAGGCTTCCTCGACGCCATCTACGAGACGCCGCCGCGAGCAAAACCTCGCCGCGGAACGACGGTCGACATGCAGAATATCGTTTCGATCTCCGGCGAGATCGACCCAATGGCGCGAAGTCAGCACACCAAAATTCTCGTCGGCAGCCGGACCGTCGCCGTAAGAATAACCTATCTCGGCCCCTTGCCGTAACGCTCACGGCGCGGCATCAGAAGCCGATGGCAGAAAATGAACAGTCACAGCGCGTGCTACTCGGCGAAATCGCCGGCGTGCACGGCATTCGCGGCGATCTCCTCGTGCGCACCTATACGGCGACGCCCGAAGCCATCGCAAGCTATGGCCCGCTGACCGATGCGGCGGGCGCGAAAACGTTCTCGCTCAAGATCGTCCGCGTGACCGACAAGGGCGTGGTCGCACGCATCGAGGGAATTTCGGATCGCACCGCCGCTGAAGCCTTGCGCGGCACGAAGCTCTTCATCGCGCGCGATCAATTGCCGGAAACGGATGCGTCCGAATTCTATCATTCGGATCTGGTCGGTCTCAAAGCGCTCGCCGAAGACGGCACGCATCTCGGCGAGATCGTTTCGGTTCAAAACTTCGGCGCCGGCGATCTTCTCGAATTGAAACCGCTTGCAGGGGCAAGTGAATTCATTCCGTTCGAGGATCAATGGGTGCCGAAGGTCGACCTCGCGACCCGCAGCGTCGTTATCAGACGGCCGCCCTCAACCGGCGACGAGACCGACGACGCCGAGGCGGGCGAACCGGACCAAGGCTGAATCAAACCGCCTCGCCGCGTGCGAGCTTCGGAAGCTCTCCCGTCAGTCCGGCGGCTTCGGCAACGATCAGTTTCTTGATGCTTCCGACGTGATCGAGAGCCCCGAGCGCGGCCCCCCGGCCCGCGCGCAGCACGATGCCGTCGACAGAGAAGATCCGATTGATCCCGTCATAGAGCGAAGCCGACATCATCGAGTCGAACCGCCGCCAGCGCTGATAAATTTCGAGATGCGGCCCGGACCCGATATCGAGTCCGAGGCGCGCCGCGTCGGCGACGACCTCAACGAGTGCCGCCGCATCACGAAACGCAAGATTGACGCCTTGCCCGGCGATCGGATGTACGCCATGCGCCGCGTCCCCGATCAACGCGAAACGCGACGCAATCAGCTCGCGCGGAATAACGATATCGAGCGGCCACGACTGCCGTGGTCCGTCGAGCGAAATCGACCCGAACCGGCCGCCGATCCTAAGATCGAGCTCGGCTAGAAAACCCTCGTCGTCGAGCCCCATGACGCGCGCCGCTTCCTCGCGCGCGGCGCTCCACGTGATGCACGCACGATTATCCTTGAGAGGCAGGATCGCGAACGGCCCGCCCGGCAGGAAGTGCTGGATCGCAACGCCATTATGCGGCTCGCTGAATTTGACCGTCGCGACGACGCCGGTTTGATCATAGGCGCGCCGCAGCGTCTTGATCCCGGCCGCGTCGCGCAGTTTCGACATCCGGCCGTCCGCCGCGACGACGAGCGACGCGCTGATAAGAGAACCGTCACGAAGCGCGACATCCGCCGTGTGCTTGCCGAGCACCAAACTTTCAGCTTCCGCAGGCGCGATCCATGTGACGGACGTCTCGTCCTTGATGGAGCGGAAAAGCGCCGAAGCAAGCGTCGCGGCAGGAACCATGTAGGCTGCCGGCTCGCCGTCGCCCGTCAGCGCATCATACGTAAGCCGCGTCGGCCTGATGCCGTCTGACAAGGCCGAATCCGAAATCTCGATCGACGTCATCGGCTGAGCCTCAGACGCAATCGCATCCCAAACGCCGAGGTTGACGAGGACCGCCTTCGCCCCGGCCCAGATCGCAAATGCCCTGCCATCGTTCGGCGCGGCGCCGCGATGCGCCGTCCGGTCGATAATGGCGATCCGCAAATCGGGTCCGAGCGCCTGCACCAGCCCCCGGACCAAAGCGAGCCCGGCAAAGCTGCCGCCCGCCACCGCGATATCGAATTTCTGTGCTGTTGTCCGGCCGTCCATCGCGCCGCAATTACCCCAACTTGCTTTTCAGGCTAAGCGTGAGAACCTTAGGCCGCCCGAGGCCTGTTTGTCTGCGCCCGCCTGCATCTTAGCAAACGATCCGAGAAATCTCCTATGACAGCCAAGTCCGCTGCTCCTTCGGCTCTTGCGAACCTGATTGCGACGCTGACCCCCGAGCCGCTGGAGGACAACCTGTTCCGCGGCCCGCGCTCCAGTGAAGGCTGGCAACGCGTCTATGGCGGCCTCGTGCTCGGCCAATCGCTCGCGGCGGCGGCATTAACTGTCGATCCCTCGCGACCGATCCACTCGCTTCACGGCTATTTTCTTCTCGCCGGCGATCCCGAACGCGAAATCATCTACGACGTCGAGCGCATCCGCGACGGCGGCAGCTTCACGACCCGGCGCGTGCGCGCCATCCAGCATGGCCGCGCCATCTTCTCGATGAGCGCCTCGTTTCATAAAGCCGAAGACGGCTACGACCACCAATCGACGATGCCGACAGTGCCGCCCCCGGACACGCTTCCGAGCGCGCAAGAGCTGATGCGCGGCGTCATGGCCAATCTGCCTGAGAACATGCGGAACTATTGGAACCGCGAGCATCCAATCGACGTGCGCATCGTCGATGCCTCCCGCTATGCGAGCCGCAAACCGCAGACGCCCGCGCAAGCCGTCTGGCTGCGCGCCAACGGCCCGCTTCCCGACAGCCCGCACCTGCATCAGGCCATTCTCGCCTATGCGTCCGATTTCACGCTGCTCGATACGGCCCTGATCGCCCACGGCAAGGTCCTGTTCGACAGCGACATCCAGCTCGCGAGCCTCGATCATGCGATGTGGTTCCATCGCCCGTTCCGCGCCGACGACTGGCTGCTGTACGTCCAGGACAGCCCCAGCGCTTCCGGCGCACGCGGCTATGGCCGTGGCTCCATCTTCGATCGGCAAGGCCGCTTGGTGGCGTCGACGGTGCAGGAAGGCTTGATGCGACCGCGCGAGACAGCGTTCCAGATTAAATAACAGGCAAACAACATTCAGTGCACAATTTCTGTGCTTCTTGATGGCCCGAAAGACTCGTGATGCCTGGGCTTAAATTAATTTTCTACCGCAAAATCAATAGATTAAGCACTCGCGTCCAAACTGGCACGCGTCTTGACTCTCTCTTTCACCATCTCGCTTCGGCGTAGGCCGTAAGCGGGTCGTGGACATCCGGTTTGGAGAGGAGGGGGCGCACCCATGAAACTCATTACTGCTGTCATTAAACCGTTCAAGCTCGAGGAGGTCCGTTCAGCATTAACGGATCTGGCGTTGCAGGGCATGACGGTCACCGAAGTCAAAGGCTACGGGCGCCAGAAGGGCCACACCGAGATTTATCGCGGTGCCGAGTACGCCGTGAGCTTCCTGCCGAAAATCAAAATCGAAGTCGTCGTGCCCGCCGCCCAGGTGGACAAGGCCATCGCAGCCATCCAGCGCTCCGCCAAGACCGGCCAGATCGGTGACGGCAAAATCTTCGTCTCCCCCATCGAGCACACGGTTCGCATCCGAACCGGCGAAGCCGACGAAGACGCGCTCTAGGCGACTTTCAAACCTGCACTTGTTTTCCTTCAATCAGGGAGCACACAACATGAAGTTTCGAAACTTGGCGCGGTATGCGGGGGCCTTGGCGGCCCTTGGCGCAACCGCGCTCCTCATCGATCCAGCCCTCGCCCAGACCGCCGCCCCGACACCCGTGCCGAACAAGGGCGACACCGCGTTCATGTACACGGCAACCGTTCTCGTGCTGCTGATGACCGTTCCAGGCCTCGCGCTGTTTTACGGCGGCCTCGTGCGTACCAAGAACATGCTGTCGATGTTCATGCAGGTGTTCGCGACGCTCTGTCTCGTGGCGCTGCTCTGGGTGTTCTACGGCTACTCTTTGGCCTTCACGAATGGCGGCGCGCTGAATGACTTCGTCGGCGGCTTCTCGAAAGCCTTCTTGAAAGGCGTCGATGCCACCACGGTCGCCGGAACATTCTCCAACGGCGTCTACATTCCGGAATACGTCTACATCGTCTTCCAGATGACCTTCGCCTGCATCACACCGGCCCTGATCCTCGGCGCCGTCGCAGAGCGCCTGAAGTTCTCCGCCATGCTCGTGTTCATGGGCCTTTGGGTGACCTTCATCTATTTCCCGATCGCGCACATGGTCTGGTACTGGGGCGGTCCGGATGCATTCGCATCAGCCGCCAAGGCCCTCGCCTCGGCAACCGCCGACACGAAGGCACAGGCTCAGTCCGCCTATGACGCTGTGATGAACGATGCCGGCATCTCGTTCAAATGGGGAGCCCTCGACTTTGCCGGCGGCACCGTCGTGCACATCAACGCCGGCATCGCGGGCCTCGTCGGTGCTCTCATCCTCGGCCGCCGCATCGGCTACGGCAAGGAGCAGATGCCGCCGCACTCGCTGGTCAACTGCATGATCGGCGCCGCCCTGCTGTGGGTCGGCTGGTTCGGCTTCAACGTCGGATCTGGCCTTGAAGCAAACCAGTTCGCCGGGCAGGTGTTCATCAACACCTTCGTCGCCACGGCGGCGGCTGCGCTCTCCTGGATGATCGTCGAGTGGATCTCGAAGGGTAAGCCTTCGGCTCTCGGCCTTGCGTCCGGCGTCGTGGCGGGTCTCGTCGCGATCACACCCGCCTGCGGTTTTTCCGGTGTGATGGGTTCGATCGTTCTCGGCCTCGTCGTCAGCCCGATCTGCTTCCTCTTCTGCTCGGCGATCAAAAGTGCGCTCGGCTATGACGACAGCCTGGATGTCTTCGGCGTCCACTGCATCGGCGGCATCATCGGCGCCCTCGCAACCGGCCTGCTGGTCAATCCCGATTGGGGCGGTGCCGGTATCGCCGACTACGTATCGAAGCCCGGCGAGATGGTCGCCGGAACCTACGATATGGCGACGCAGATGATCGCGCAGTTCAAGGCAGTGAGCATGACACTTCTTTGGAGCGGCATCGGTTCGGCGATCATCTTCAAGCTGGTCGACATTGTCATCGGGCTTCGTCCGTCGGAAGAGCGCGAGCGCGAAGGCCTCGACATCACCGATCACGGCGAACGCGCCTACCACTACTGAGATTGACATCGCTCGCGGTCCAACACGGCTGCGAGCGATGACCTGCCTCTCCCGGGCACGAGTCTCCCTAGACGTGCTCAACTTGGCTCGGTGCATCTCGCGTCCGAGCCTTTTTTATTCGCGTGCTAGATTTCGATGACGATCTCGCTTCGCCGCGCAACGGCCCGAAGCACGCGCTTGAGATCGGAAGCTCGCAACGCGACGCATCCCTCGGTCGCGAGAAAACCCGGCCGCGCGACGTGCATGAAAACGGCGCTGCCGCGATGTCTGACCCGAGGTGCGTCATTGTGGCCTAGCACGACGACGAGATCGTAAAGATCGTCATCGCGCCAAAGGCGCTCCGCACTGGCTCCATAAGGTAGCGAAACCCGGCGATTGTAGTTCCGATCGAGGGGACTGTCGCACCACCCGTCGACCGTGCGGAGAGGACGCAACGGTAGCCGCGTTCGCGGACGAAGGCTCCGCTCGGGATTATAAAAAACACTGCGCAGGCGAAACCTTCCTCGCGGCGTTGCCATGTCTCCTTCACGCTTCAGTGCTTTGACCCCGGCGCGTCCGAGGACACATGGCATCCGATACGGGCCGAACTCGAGATAGCCCCGCTGCGCCGCCGCATTCAACGCCCGGACAATGAGCGTGGTCGACGCGCGATGCCGTTGTATCGGCCGTGCTGGCAGCATCGGGGAACCACCCATTCCTCTTGTCTGTTTGTCACCAAAGCCTATGGTGCCCCAGCGCGCGATGCTAGTCTTCTGCGCCTCGTAGGCAGTCCAATAATGCTGGAGCCAATCTCCATGAGCACGGCCCGGAAGGTCCTCCTCGTCGACGACGATGATGATTTGCGTACATCGTTAAAAGATCAGCTGGTACTGCACGACGAATTCGAGGTGTACGAGGCCGGAACGGCGAGCAAGGGCATGGAAGCCGCGCGCAACGGCCGTTTCGATCTCGTGGTCTTCGACGTGGGATTGCCGGACATGGACGGACGCGAGGCCGTGAAGCTCTTGCGCCGGTCCGGCTACAAGACGCCGATCGTCATGCTGACCGGAAATACGTCCGACGCCGATCAGATCTTGGGGCTCGATGCCGGCGCCAACGATTACGTTTTGAAACCCTTCAAATTTGCCGTGTTCCTCGCGCGAGTTCGCGCCCAGCTCCGCCAGCACGAGCAAAGCGAGGACGCCGTCTTCGCGATCGGCCCCTATACGTTCAAGCCGGCATCCAAACTTCTGATCGACCAGTCGGGAAGCAAGATCCGCCTGACCGAAAAGGAAACGTCGATTCTCAAATATCTTTATCGTTCAGGCGACAAAGTGGTTTCTCGCGATGTGCTCCTACACGAAGTCTGGGGCTACAACGCCGGCGTCACGACCCACACCCTCGAGACGCACATTTATCGGTTGCGCCAAAAAATCGAAAAAGACCCGTCAAACGCCGAGCTTTTGATCACCGAAAGCGGCGGCTACAAGCTGGCGCCTTAAACCGCTTCTCAGCATTCCGTTGCGCCAACTCCACCATCCACAGTCTCGTGCCCGCGGATGACTTATCCACGTTCAGGCCGATACGGACTTCATGTATTGAAAGGGTGTTGCTGCCAGTCCCGGCGGCATGGGCGCGTCGCATATCTGTCCCATCGTGATTTGTTCATCCTGCGAATTGGACCGATGGCCATCGACGCCCTCGTCAGACCGTTTCTGTCATTACCGCTTTTTCGTGATCTCAAGCCCCTGCAGATCAGCGAGATCGCTCGCAATGCCGAGCGCATCGTCTATCGCAACGGCGATGTCATAACGGCCGAAGGCCGATCGGCGGACGGAGCCATCCTGATCGTCTCCGGAACCTGCGTGCGGCGCGCCGTCGATCCCAAGAAAACACGCGAAGAATTTCTGCCTGAAGGATCGTTGATCGCGGAATTGGCGATGATGATTGAAATCGCTCACCCTTCGACGATCGTTGCACGTGATCAGGTCAGAGCACTGAGAATTTCTCGTGAGAAGATGCACGAGCTGATGCAGCAGGACGTCGAACTCGCGACGCACTTTTCATCGCTTATTCTGAAGCGCCTACATAGTCTCGCTGGCGATCTTGTCGCGGTCGAGTCGTTGCTCTCGGGCTCCGCCGCAGCCGCGACCGCTTGGAATTCGCAACTTGCGTTGAAACAAGAAACGCCGGCGCGCGCCGTGCCATGACTGCGTAGCTCTAAAAGACCTGCAAGATGAGCCACACAATACGGGCCACAAAAGAGTGCGCCCAGTCCCGGGGGGAGGGACTGGGCGCTATGCGCTTTTACGCGCTCGGTACCGGGAGGGAAACCGATACCAGAGGCGGCGTCTTCGGCTAGACGGGGGGCACTACCGAATACAGGGTGACGCCACCTGCATGTTTATGAGTTAAGCGCAAAGCGATGAAATTCAATAGAGGCCGCGAGAGCCGATCACGAAAATGTGAACAAGCCGCCGCAAATACCCACAGGTTGCGCATTGCCTCGGGCAAATGCGCAACACATTGATTCACCGGGAAAATCTTCAGTTTGGCGTCGTACGGTGCGGTCCAAGTGATTGAATTTTAAACAAATTACTATCTAGATCATTGCTTTTTTCCAGTCCCAGCAGCTCGACGCGGGTGTTCAGACCCTGCGCGTCCGTGGTTACCCATTCTTTCAACTCGATGCTGGGCTTGGTCGCGAGATAGAGTTTGATCTTGCCTGGAGCATCGGGGTCTTTGTCTTCCAGGCCGAGCACGATGAGATCATCAGCCTGCTGCACTTCCGTGATCTTTGCGTCCCGCAGCAGATCGACATCCTTGCGCAAAAGCATGCGGAACGGTGTCTGATCGAGCGACACGCGATCCTCGTTGTTCAAATCGAGATCCTGGATGGCGAGGTTCTCGCCGTCCGAAACGATGATCTGCTTGGAGGGCAGCGCGTAGTCGAAACGAAAGCGGCCGGGGCGCTTGACGAAAAACTTGCCCTTCATGCGCTTGTTGTCGGCATCGACCTGCACGAATGCGCCTTTAAGGCCCTGCACGGAGCCGAAATAATCGCTGACCAACTTGACCAGCTTGGTCTGCTCCGCATCAAGCACGACGCTGCCATCGTTCTTCGCAGGCTCGACTTGCCCGGTCCAGCCTTTGACGGCGGCTTTGTCCTTCGCCGCAACCGGATTGGCGATGGTGGCGGACGGTCCGTCCGCGTCCTGGCCGAAAGCATGGCCACCGAATGCGAACGAACAAACTGCAGCAGCAGCCAGCAGGCGCTGGAAATCCCTCATGTAGCTCCCCATCGCGGCCCCCACGGCCCCTGAGCCCCACGGGGCTCCAATCGCAGATTACTCGTTTCGACAAAGATTGCGTCCAGAACTAGGCGAATCGTTGCCGCGCTATGGGTAATGCGCTCGCCAGGGGAATCGCAAGCGCTGAGACGCGCTCGCGATGACGCGTTCGGGATAAAAAAGGTGCGTTCAGATGTTACGCGGCAGCATCCGCACCGCTTCCGCGCGACATCAGGATGTCCCGCTTGCCGACACCGTTGGCGGGCGAAATCAGGCCTTCCCGTTCCATGCGCTCGATCAGATCGGCGGCACGGTTGTAACCGATCGAAAGCCGGCGCTGGACGTAGCTCGTCGAGGCTTTTCCGTCCCGCATGACGATCGCGACGGCGCGATCATAGAGATCTTCTTCGCCGGTCCCGGTTCCGCCGAGCGCGGGCTCGGAAGCTGGAGGCGTGTCTGTAATCCCATCGACATATTTGGGCACGCCTTCCTGCCTCAGAACGTCCGCGAACGCGACGACTTCCTCATCCGACACGTAGGCGCCGTGCACGCGCACGCATTGTCCCGCACCCGTTGAATAGAGCATGTCGCCTTGCCCGAGCAGTTGCTCGGCGCCCTGCTCGTTCAAGATCGTGCGGCTGTCGATCTTCGACGTGACCTTGAACGACACGCGCGTCGGGAAATTGGCCTTGATCGTCCCGGTGATGATGTCGACAGACGGGCGTTGCGTTGCCATGATCAGATGGATGCCCGCGGCGCGCGCCATTTGCGCGAGACGCTGGACCGAACCCTCGACCTCCTTGCCCGCGACGATCATCAGATCGGCGAATTCATCGACGATCACCACGATACGCGGCAATGGCTCGAGGTCCATTTTCTGAGTCTCGAAGCGCGCCTGGCCGGATGTGTCGAAGCCCGTCTGCACGCGCCGCGATAGGATTTCGCCGCGCTTCTTGGCATTGCGCACGCGATTGTTGAACACGTCGATGTTGCGAACCGAAAGCGCAGCCATCTGCTTGTAGCGCTCTTCCATTTCGCGCACCGCCCAATTCAGAGCGGCGACGGCTTTGTGCGGATCGGTGATGACCGGCGCCAGAAGATGCGGAATACCGTTGTAAACCGACAACTCCAGCATCTTCGGATCGATCATCAGCATGCGGCAGTCGTCGGGCGAATGACGATAGAGCAGCGACAGCACCATGGCATTGATGCCGACCGACTTGCCCGAGCCCGTCGTACCGGCGACGAGCAGATGCGGCATGCGCGCGAGATCGGCGACGACAGGTTCGCCACCAATCGATTTGCCCAGCCCGATCGGCAACGCCAGCGCATCGGACTTGAACGGATCGGCTTCGAGGATCTCGCGCAGCAGAACGGTTTCGCGCCGCGCGTTCGGCAATTCGAGCCCAATGGCATTGCGCCCTGGAACGACGGCGGCGCGCACGCTCGCGAGACTCATCGAGCGCGCGATGTCTTCCGCAAGTCCGATGATACGTGACGACTTCGTGCCGCGCGACGGTTCGAATTCATAAAGCGTCACGACCGGCCCCGGCCGGATATCCTTGACCTCGCCCTTGACGCCGTAGTCGGCGAGCACGTCTTCCAGCAACCGCGCGTTGCCGCGCATGACCGTCTGCGATAGCTCCGGATTTGGCTTCGCGGCGGTCGGACGCTTGAAGACGCTGAGCGATGGACGCTTCCATTGCGGCGCCGCGCGATTTTTGAAACCGCCGAGCAGCCCGCCCGCGGCCTTTGGCGGCAAGATAGTTTCAGGCGCCATCGGCGGCGGAGCGACGGGCGCTTTTGGAGCCGCCGGCGAAGTCGAAGACGGCGCGACACGGCCCTTGGCTGATGCCGGCGCAAAGCGCGCCGCGATGGCACGGCTCGAGTCTTCGATATTGTCGTCAAACGCGTAGATCGGATCGATCGCGTCGTCGGCCGCAACGTCCTCGACACCATGAGGGACCGACTCATGAAGCACCAACGGCTCAGCGTGATGACGCTCGCGAACAGGCGCAGCCGGTGCCGCTGCTGGCATCGCAAGCGTATGCGCCGCAAACCCAACCGGTCCGCTCCGCAAATCATCGTCGCGGCTATCGATTTCGAGACGGCCGAACGCGTCGGGGGCATGACTGAGACTTGGCTCTGCCGGTTCCGGCGCCCCGAAAGCCTCGAGCGAGGTGTAAGCCTCTTGATCGTCGGCCCTCACGCCGCGCAGGCGCGCCCACAATCCCGTCGCCGACGTCACCGCAACGGCCGGTGCTGTCCTGATGATCTCGGCGCGCGGCTTCGTCATCGCTTGATGGAACGCCGCGCCGAGCGATTTGAAGATCGCCCGAACCATGCCTTCGGCTTCGAATCCCATTGCCTTACCGGCGGTCTGGAGAGCCGCCGCCGCAAGAACGAGCCCTGCCGCGACGGGTGCGCGTTCATCGCTCAGAACACTGAAGACCTTGGTTGCCAGATGCAGCAGGGAGTCGCCGAGCAGACCGCCATAGCCGTGCCGCAACGGCCAGCCATCGAAAACGGGAAGCGCCGAAATAGCCCCCGCGAAGGTCAAAATGGAAATCGGATAAAAACCGAGCTTCGAGCGGCCGCCGGCAACCTGCTCGGTGCGAAGCAGTTCGATGCTCCAGACAAACGGCGCGATCAGCGCCACGACGGCCGCGAAGCCGAGCGTCTGAAACAAGAGATCTGAAATGATCGCGCCGACCGGCCCGCCGAAGTTCCGGGCTGGAACGGTAGTCGTATGCGTGAGGCTCGGATCGAGAACCGACCAGGATGCGAGGCTCGCCCAGACCACGAGCGTCGAGGCAAGCAGGAAGGCTCCGCCGAAGCGGCCCATCCAGCCTAAAAGCCGGTCCTCCAACGACTGCGGCAGCAGTCTCCGAGGATCGATCCCTCTCGTATCCAGCGACATCTCAGCGAACGTACTTCTTTTACGCAGCACGGAACTCGTGCGTTCGAGCGATTTTTGGGACCGTCCCTAGACTTCGCCTCCGCTGCTTACGCGCACGCCGGGTTCCGTCTCGACCGATGCCAAAGGCCGCCGCAGTAACCTTGACGCCTGCCGGTTGCCATATGGTTACCGCAGCCGCGCATTCGACTCGGATTGAGCCATGGAAATCCACAGCGCGTCAGTTGCAGCAACAAGATACAGACGGCGTGGTCAGCGCCGGACGTTGGCCAGGCTGCGCGAGGCGGGTGCGCCGAAGATACGGCGGAACTCGTGCGCAAAGTGCGCCTGATCGTAATATCCGGCGGCATGCGCAGCCGTCGTCAGGTTATGACCGTCGACGACGTCGCGGACCGCCGTGCGCATCCTGAGCCAGCCGAGGTAGCGGCGATAGGAAACGCCAACCTCTGCCTTGAACACATGCTGAAAGCGCGACGTGGAAATTCGTGCTTGCGAGGCGGCCGTCGATACTGAGGGCACGTCCTCACCATCGCTCTCAAGTCGTTCGCGGCAGGCGACACGATCGATGGCCCGCGCGACGCGTGGATCAATCTGCCGACGCGCCCGGGCACTCGAGAAATCCACCAGATCGGCAATGGCGGGTGCAACCCACGTCGCGCTGTTGGGGTCTTCATAAATCGCGCGAAGGGCCGCGACTTCGCCGTGCCGACTGATCACCGCGCCGGGAAGCTCGTCGACGTTGCGCATTAAAACGGCCAAGCCCTCGGCCGACACCACATTCGGTTCGCCGTAAATGACGGCGAGCGGCCGGCCGCCGGCATCAAATTCATAAGGTGTGCCTGCGCGAATAACGGCCGTCCGGCACGTGACCCAGCGCCCTTTGCCGACGCTCAATTCAAAGTCGTCGTAGAGGCCGGCAAGCAGCACCGACGTGCTGTGGCTGTGTAGAGCATTGCGCCCGAGACAGCCCGCAAACAGCATGCGGGAATTCCCGACATGCCAAAGCGGCTTCAAGAGAGGCTTCAACTCCCCGGCGCAATGCGCAGCAGATTGATACAAGCGCAGCCCTCCGCCCCCAGCCTACCTTCCAACGTCACACCACATCTATCTCTTGAACGGTTAGGAGGCCACACGCTATGAGCGATACGCAAGAGCCGATAAAGCAAGCCTTTCTCAACCTCGATCGCAGACAGCTTCTCGCGGCGAGTCTCAGCCTCGCCACCGCGCCCGCGCTGGCGCTTGCAACGAGTTCAAGCGCTCACGCCGCAGCGCCTATGCTCGGCGCGGCGCAGCCGAAATTCTACCGGTTCAAACTCGGCGACTTCGAGATTACGACGATCTCGGATTCTGAAGTTTTCATCGACGGTCCATTTCCGCTCATCGGAGCCAATGCCAGCGAGCCCGACGTACAGGCGCTGATGCGTGACAATCTCTTGCCCGAACGTAAATACCAGCCCGGATTTTCGCCGACGATCGTCAACACCGGCAAAGAGTTGATTCTGCTCGACGCCGGAAACGGCGCGAACGGGTTCGTGCCGCGCCCCAATGGCGGATGGCTCGCGGCACAACTGGGCCCAGCAGGCTTCAGGCCCGAAGACATCGATATCGTGGCCTTGAGCCACGGCCACCCCGACCACATCGGCGGCATCATCGAAGGCGGAAAGCCGCTCTTTCCCAACGCCCGCTACGTGATCGGCCAGATCGAGCACGATTTCTGGACGCCGGAAGGCAAGCTGCCCGAGGACCTCGAAAAGTTCGCGCAGGTCTACCGCGCCAATTCAAAGCCCGTGGTCGAGAAGATGAACTTCATCAAGCCGGGCGATGACGTGGTGACCGGCATTCGCGCGCTCGAAGCTTTTGGCCACACGCCGGGACATCTGGCCTTCATGATCGAAAGCGGAGGCAAGTCTGTCCTCTGGTGGGGAGATTGCGCACACCATCAAGTCGCGTCACTCACGCGTCCCGATTGGCATTGCGTCTTCGACGCCGACAAGCCGCAAGCGGCCCAAACGCGACGGCGCATATTCGATATGGCCGCCACCGATCGGCTTCCGGTGATCGGCTATCACATGCCGTTCCCGTCGATCGGCTTCGTTGAAAAAATCGCTCCCGAAAGCTATCGCTGGCTTGCGCACACCTACCAGCTCAATCTCTGAGCCCGAATCTCTGAGCCCACGAAACGAAAACGGAAGTGCCTGGGCAGGCCGAGTCCCGGCCTGCCCAAAGCGATCTCAAATTAACCGACGCGGAAGACAGCGCCCGCAACAGAGCGCGCGCGTTCGCGCACGGCGTTGCCGTCGTTGCCGGATTTTACGATCCACTGACCGCTCGATGAGCGCCCCGTGATGATGCCGACGTGATGCGGCCAGACGACCACGGCGCCGACCTGGGGACCGCTCGAGCGGCCGTAGCGCCGCCAGTTGGCCGCCAGATTATATTCTGGACCGCCCCCGAGCTGGGTGCGCATCCACCAGCCGCACCAGGCACGCGGCCGACCACCGCCTCCAGCCGACGCGTAACGGCGGCCTGTGTGCCGCTGTGCGTAACGCCGGGTTACACCCTGGCGATATCCGCTTCTGGACTGCTGGCTATAGGCGCGGCGCCCATAAGAACCGCGGTAGGAATGACTTGCGTATCTTTGGCCCCGCCGTTGCGAATAGCCGCGGTTCGAATACCGCTTCTTCCCTGACCAATTCGCGTGGGTCCGCTCAATCCGATGACTATTATAGCCTTTGTACGGATGAGCCTCGACCGACGGTACGCCGACAAGGACTGCCAGCAGCGCCGCGACTGCGAACAAGCTCAATCGCATGGTTACTCTCCTCACATGTCTTAACAAACGGCGCGCATCCAGCGTCGTAATGCGGCGGAAACAAGGGAGGATTCGCCGCGCGACATATCGTCGTCGGCATGTGCAACTGCTACGCGTATGGATATTTCTCGCGGTTTTTTCGGAGCTTAATCGGAATTAATCAGTGCTCCGATCGTCCGATCGCTACCAATAAGCGAAAAAATTGTGAAGATTGCGAACGGAATTGCTCTTTCCGTGATCGCAATTGTTTCTAATTTACATGCCTATTTGATGAATGGTGGTGTGGCGATGTTCCGCATTCGCACGCCGCGAAATGCGCAATTTTCATGAATGAGGGAACCATAATGGAATATCGCCGCCTCGGCTCATCCGGATTGACTGTTCCACTCATTTCTTTTGGCGCGGCGACATTCGGAGGGGCGAGCGAATTCTTCCGCGCCTGGGGATCGACGGATGTGGCGGCGGCGCGCCGTATGATCGACCTCTGCCTCGATGCAGGTGTCACGATGTTCGACACCGCCGATGTTTATTCGGACGGCGTATCGGAAGAAGTGCTCGGCGAAGCGCTGAAGGGCCGTCGCGATAAGGTTCTCATCTCAACGAAAGCGACATTCCGCTTCGGCGATGGCGCGAACGACGTCGGCTCATCGCGATTTCATCTTCTGAAATCCTGCGATCAGGCGTTGAAGCGCTTGCAAACGGATCATATCGACATTTTTGAGCTGCACGGCTTCGATGCGATGACACCGCCCGAGGAAGTGCTGTCAACGCTCGACCAGTTGGTGCGTGCGGGCAAGATCCGCTACGTCGGCGTTTCCAATTTCTCCGGCTGGCATTTGATGAAATCGCTCGCCGTCGCCGACCGCTACGGCTATCCGCGATACGTCGCCAACCAGACGTATTATTCACTGATTGGCCGCGATTATGAGTGGGAGCTGATGCCGCTCGGGCTCGACCAAGGCGTCGGCGCACTCGTCTGGAGTCCCCTCGGCTGGGGACGTTTGACCGGTAAAATCCGTCGCGGCCAGCCGCTGCCCGAAACGAGCCGCCTTCACAAAACCGCCGACAAAGGACCGCCTGTCGATGACGAACGCCTGTTCCGCATCGTCGATGTCCTTGACGAGATTGCGAAGGAAACCGGCAAGTCTATTCCGCAGATCGCACTCAACTGGCTGTTCCAGCGCCCAACCGTTTCGAGCGTCATCATCGGCGCACGCGACGAAAAACAGCTCAAGGACAATCTCGGCGCCATCGGTTGGAATTTGACTCCCGAGCAGGTCGCCAAGCTCGACGCCGCAAGCGAAACGACGAAACCATACCCATATTGGCATCAGTCCGGTTTCAGCGAACGCAACCCGTCGCCCGTCTGAAGCGAACGGGAAATCCGTGCTACGTCAATGGCTGACGCTGTCATAAGCCTGTCACGGCGTTCGCGTGTCTATGGCCGGTATCGCCGAAAAGGCCGCCACAGGACAGATCATGACTGATGAACGCGATAAGTACGACGGCATGGCAGCGCGCATTGAAGCTGAAATTGCCGACAGCCTCGACGAAGAGCTCGAAATGGAGCTCGACGACGATCGCCTGCAGAAGCTCATCGACGGCAAGGAGCAGACGAGCGACGAAGGCGCGCTCGACCGAAAAGTCTATTTCCAGGAATTGTTCCGCCTGCAGCGCGAGCTGATCAAGTTGCAGGATTGGGTCGTCACCCAGAAATTGAAAGTCGTGGTGCTTTTCGAAGGTCGCGACGCGGCCGGCAAAGGCGGCGTCATCAAGCGCATCACCCAGCGCCTCAATCCGCGCGTCGTGCGCGTCGTAGCTCTGCCGGCGCCGAGCGAGCGCGAGCGTTCGCAATGGTATTTCCAACGCTATGTTCCGCATCTTCCCGCCGCCGGCGAAATGGTCCTCTTCGATCGCTCCTGGTACAATCGCGCCGGCGTCGAACGCGTCATGGGCTTTTGCTCTGAAGGCGATGTCGAAGAATTTTTCCGCACCGTGCCCGAATTCGAAAAGATGCTCGTGCGCTCCGGCATCACGCTCATCAAGTACTGGTTCTCGATTTCCGACGACGAGCAGCATTTGCGCTTCCAAATGCGCATTCACGATCCGATCAAGCAGTGGAAGCTGTCGCCGATGGACCTTGAATCGCGCCGACGATGGGAGATCTATACCAAAGCCAAGGAAGCGATGCTCGAGCGCACGCATATTCCCGAGGCGCCGTGGTGGGTCGTGCACGCCGACGACAAGAAGCGCGCGCGCCTCAACTGCATCAGCCACCTGCTGACGCAAATCCCATATCAGGAAGTCGTGCGCGCCCCGATCGTTCTCCCCGAACGTGTGCACAATCCCGATTATCTGCGCGAGCCTGTGCCGGACGACATGTACGTCCCGGGAACCTATTGAGCCGGCCGCGGAGCTGTTAAAAAAGACTTCGGCGGGCCGATGCCGCGCATCCCCGCCGAAAATCGTTGCGCTAAAAAAGCGCCTTGCCCCACTCGCCTGTCCGCAATGACGCCGCGCGAAGCGCAGTCCTCAGCGGATGCGCCGCGGATTCATATAGAGGTCCGCTTCCTGCCGCTGGATATCGGGCTTGATACGTCCGTCGCGAATGTCATGCGACAGCGCTTTCACATGCCGCCTTGCCTGCCGATTGAAGACGATCATGCCCGTGAATAGCTTCATGACCTGCAAAAGACGCGGATCGGCATGATCGCCGCGCACCTTGCAGCGCCATCTGCCGCCGATCGTAAGAATAGCGCCGTCGATATGGCCCACATGCTCGCCATGCTGATCGATCAGCGTGTAGTCGCCGCCGAGATTGATGACGTCCCGGCGGAACCGATAGAATTTCGGCTCGCCGCCTTGCATCAGAAAGAACGAGAAATTCTCCGGCAACAGCGGCCATTTGTTCGCCGAACGCTCGAGATAAACGAGATAATCGTCCTCGCTGGTATTGATCGAATACGTCGTCACCGGCAGCCCGCGCGCGGCGAGCGTTTGCTGAATCGAACGCCCGAGCATCATATCCATGCTCGCCTTCCAGTTCAGCGTCTCCGAGAACAGCTTGAAGACAAGCCGCTTATCCATGCCGGACGCGTCTTTCCAAAGCTCCTTGCGATAGCCGAGCACGCCAGTGCGTTCGCCGTTCTCGATGATCTCTGCGAAGATATCCATATCGGTTGTAAACTGGCGCGACTTGCCGCGATTGCGCTCACGCTTCCACGGTCCGAACTCGATCGAGTTGAAGTTCGTGATCCAGACATTGACTTCGAAATCGAACCACTTCTTTCGCGCGTCGGTCACCGCGTCTTTTTCGGCTTTCTTGAGCTTTGTGACGGCCGCTTTGGCATCCTGGCTTGGCTTGCTCTGCTCCAGAATTTCCGCGCGCGCGTCACGAGCAGCTTCCGCCGCGGACGCATTCGCCTCGGCTTCGATCGGATCTTTCTTCTGAGAAGACGCGGTCATATGGAGCCCCTATCGCGCACCGGCCCGAATACGCAGCCGAATCAGCGACGAAGCCTAGCACCACGGCCGGAGTTCGATGCGGCAGCCGCAAAAAATGCAGTGGGAAACAGACACGTGTTTATCTCGCGAAAGCGCTACCGCCCCCCGAAAATTGCGCTTCCGACGCGAACATGTGTTGCCCCGAAGGCAATCGCCGTCTCGAAATCGCTGCTCATGCCCATGCTAAGACCTTGCACGCCGGCCTCTTTTGCAAGCTTCGCGAGAAACGCGAAATGCACCGCCGGCTCTTCATCCACCGGCGGGATGCACATCAACCCAACGATCGGAAGCTTCAACTCTCCCTGGCAAAATTCGACGAAGGTTTTCGCCTCGCGCGGCATGACGCCGGCCTTCTGCGGTTCTTCGCCCGTATTCACCTGCACGAAAAGTCTGAGCGTGCGCCCCTGCCGCGAAATTTCGTCCGCGATCGCGCGCGCGATCTTTTCCCGATCGATCGTATGGATGACGTCGAACAGCGCGACCGCTTCCTTGGCCTTGTTTGATTGCAGCGGGCCGATCAGATGCAATTCGACGTCCGCGAACTCACGTTTCAGCGCCGGCCATTTGCGTTCGGCTTCCTGCACGCGATTTTCGCCGAACACGCGTTGACCCGCCGCAAGAACCGGACGCACCGCATCGATATCGAAAGTCTTTGAAACTGCGACCAGTTCGATGTCGCCGGGAGAGCGCTTCGCCGTCTGGGCGGCCGCAACGATCTCATGCCTTACGCGCTTTAACCTCTCGGGCGCGCTTTCATGGTAGGTGTCGTCTGTCACGCTCAGTCCCTGTTCTGCTTGTCCCTTCCATAACGCTACCGCCGCTTCGAGAACAAGTGTCGCAATGGTGCGCGGAGAGCCAACGCATATATGGGCACCGTCATCCATTGATCGACAACAGGAGCCGCCATGCTGAAACTCGAAGACGCCCGCCGCATCATTGACGCCGCTGAGAAGAAGGCAATTGAGATCGGCCAGCCGATGAATATCGCGGTGGTCGACGAAGGCGCCAACCTCATTTCGCACATCCGAATGGACAAAGCCTGGATCGGCTCGATCAACATCGCGATCAACAAGGCCTTCACGGCGCGCGCGTTCAACATCTCGACCAAGGAGCTTGCCGACAACAGCCAGCCGGGCGATCAGTTCTACGGCATCCACGTTTCGAACCACGACCGCGTCATGATCTTCGCGGGCGGCATTCCGCTTAAGGACAAGCACGGCGTCGTCATCGGCGCCATCGGCGTCTCAGGCGGCAGCGGCGTTCAGGATCAGACGGTCGCCGAAGCCGGAGCGGCCGCGCATACCTGTTGATGTTTGTCTTTAAGACGTAAAATCTCGTAACGGGCCGCGCTCAAGGTGCGGCCCGTTCTTATTTCTTCTCTCGCGTCATTTGTACCGGCTCGATCTTCGCGAACGCTTCGAACGCGTTCGCGTCGCCGCTGAGAAGCGCCGCATATCGAACGTTGAGAAAAAGTTTCTCGCGCCCGACCTTGATCTCGCGCAGCACGCCGATCGCGACGAGATGCTTCAGGTCTCTCGACGCCTTTTCCCGATGCGCCAACCCGCGTTCGACGACGTTCTGAATGCGGCTATAGGGCTGCATGAAAATCACGTCGACGAGTTCGCGCGTATAAATCTTGGGCGCCGCGTCCCGGACATAGGCAACCGTCGCATCGATGAGATCGTAGATCGCGCTGATCTTTTCTGCAGTCCATCGCGCGGTGTTCTCGATGCCATCGAGCATATAGAGAACCCACGGCTCCCACGCTTGTTTCGTCGTCACGTCGAGAAGCAGGCGGTAATAGTCGGAGCGGTTCGCAAGAATATACCGGCTGAGATAAAGCGTGGGCAGGTCGAGCAATCCCTGCTCAATGAGAAACAGGATGTTGATGACGCGGCCCGTGCGGCCGTTGCCATCGATAAAGGGATGAATGGCCTCGAACTGGTAATGGCCGATGGCCATCCGCACGACAGGATCAAGATCCGTCGCGTCGTTCAGGAACCGCTCCCAATTCGCAAGCAGCTCGCGCAGCAGAAGCTCGCCCTCCGGCGGCGTATAGATAACATCGCCGGTATTCATATTCCGGAGCTTCGTGCCTGGAACGCTGCGCACATCGAGATCGACACCCTTGAGTTCGGAGCAGATATCGACAGCGGTTCGTGTCGTGATCGGCCGATGCGCCAGCGTCTGGAAGCCGAGCTGCAACGCCGATCGATAGCGTGACGCCTCCTTGGTGGCCGGGTCCGCATCGCTGTCGTCCTTCAGACTGGCATCACGAAACAGCGCGTCGCTCGTCGTGACGATATTCTCGATCGCCGAGCTGTCCTTGGCTTCCATGATCGGGATCGCATTGATGAGGACGCTTTGATCGGGGATGCGCCGGCCCCGCTCTTTGAGGGCCGCGAGCGCAGCGTGGACCGATGCGCATTTCTTCAAGACGGCCTTCGTCTCCAAATCCCCAGGAGGCGGCAGCTTGGGCAAACCATTGTAGGGGCTTGCTGGGTCGAAAGCTTTCATCTGTCGCCAAGTCCGAATTTAGCCGACATGTCGCGCGGATATGTCTGCAGTCACGACGTATCGCATCCAATGCGTCGCAGAAATTGAGAAATTACGACATTTCATAGAAGACATGTCGCGAGTCCCGACATGTTCTCACAACATGTCGCACAAATCAAGTTTTTGCGACATGTGAGTCTTGCGCGCCGACGTCTTGACCCTCTCGACCTTTCGGGCTCTTTACGGCGCTAACCAATTCAAAATCCCAGAAAGAATGGGCCCCATGGCCACCGAACGCTACAACGCCCCCGATCGCGAACGTTATTGGCAGCATATCTGGGAAAAAAACCAGATTTTCCGGGCCTCCGAGAACCACAAGCAGCCCAAATGCTACGTGCTTGAGATGTTTCCCTACCCCTCGGGACGCATTCATATGGGCCACGTCCGCAACTATGCGATGGGCGACGTCTTTGCCCGCTACAAGCGCGCCAAGGGGTTCAACGTCCTGCATCCGATGGGCTGGGACGCGTTCGGCATGCCCGCCGAAAACGCCGCGATGGAACGTAAGGTCCACCCCGGCACCTGGACTTACGCCAACATCGACACGATGCGCGGCCAGTTGAAATCGATGGGCCTGTCGCTCGACTGGTCGCGCGAGATTGCGACCTGCTCGCCGAACTATTATCGCCATCAGCAGAAGCTGTTCCTGGACCTGCTGAAAAAGGGCCTCGCCTACCGCAAGTCCTCGAAGGTCAATTGGGACCCGGTGGACCACACCGTTCTCGCCAACGAGCAGGTGATCGATGGCCGCGGCTGGCGCTCCGGCGCGCTCGTCGAGCAGCGCGAGCTGACGCAGTGGTTCTTCAAGATCACCGACTATGCCGAGGAATTGCTGAGCGACCTCGACACGCTCAACAACTGGCCGGAAAAAGTGCGCCTGATGCAGGCCAACTGGATCGGCCGCTCGGAAGGCATGCTGGTCCGCTGGGCGCTGAACAAGGACACCACGCCAAAAGGCTTCTCCGAACTTGAAGTCTATACGACGCGGCCAGACACGCTGTTCGGCGCGTCATTCCTGGCCGTCGCCGCCGATCATCCGATCGCGCGCGCCGCTGCCGAAAACAATCCCGACCTCGCCGCGTTCTGCGACGAATGCCGTCGCCTCGGAACGTCGGTCGCCGAAATCGAGGCCGCCGAAAAGCGCGGCTTCGATACCGGCATTCGCGCGGTCCACCCTCTCGACAAATCCTGGGTGCTGCCGGTCTACGTCGCAAACTTCATCCTGATGGACTACGGCACCGGCGCCATCTTCGGCTGTCCGTCCGGCGATCAACGCGACATGGATTTCGCGCGTCGTTACGAGCTGCCGGTCGTGCCCGTCATCCTGCCGCCCGGCGAAACCAAAGAGACGTTCGATCTCAAGAACAAAGCCTATTCCGACGACGGCACGATGATCAATTCCCGCTTTCTCGACGGACTGGCGACCAAGGCCGCGTTCGAGAAAGTAGCCGACCTTCTCGAGCAGCAAAAGCTTGCGAACCGGCCGCAGGGATCGCGCAAGATCAATTTCCGGCTGCGCGACTGGGGCATCTCGCGCCAGCGCTATTGGGGCTGCCCGATCCCCATCATCCATTGCGAGAAATGCGGTGTCGTCGGCGTTCCGGAAAAGGACCTGCCGGTAACGCTGCCCGAGGACGCGACGTTCGATAAGCCGGGCAACCCGCTTGAACGCCATCCGACATGGAAGCACGTCAAATGCCCGACGTGCAACGGCGACGCGACCCGCGAAACCGACACGATGGACACCTTCGTCGATTCTTCCTGGTACTTCGTGCGCTTCACCGCGCCGGAAGCCAAAACCCCGGTCGACGTGGAAGCGGCGAAATACTGGCTGCCCGTCGACCAGTACATCGGCGGCATCGAGCACGCGATTTTGCATCTGCTCTATTCGCGCTTTTTCGCGCGAGCCATGTGCGACACCGGCCATCTGAGGTTTGCGTCGAACGTCCGCGAGCCGTTCTCGGCGCTGTTCACGCAAGGCATGGTGACGCACGAGACGTATAAGTCTCAGGATGGCTTCTGGCTTTTACCAAACGACGTTCGCCTCGAGGGCGAAGGCGCCAACCGGCAAGCCGTCGAGATCGCGACCGGACGCCTTGCCGCCATCGGCGCCATCGAAAAGATGTCGAAGTCGAAAAAGAACCTCGTCGACCCCGACGACATCATCGCCCATTACGGCGCCGACTGCGCGCGCTGGTTCATGCTGTCCGACAGCCCGCCGGAGCGCGACGTCATCTGGACGGAAGCGGGCGTGGCCGGAGCCAGCCGCTTCATCCAGCGCGTCTGGCGTCTGATGGACGACATTATCGAGGCCTATCCGGAGAAGCCCGACAAACGGCCCGCGACCTTCGGACCGGACGCTCTCGAGCTTCGCAAGGCCGGGCATCGCGCCCTCGACCTCGTCGGCAAGGCCGTCGAAGCCCTGCGCTTCAATGTGGCCGTCGCCAACATTCACGAGTTTTCGAATGTTCTCCAGACCGTTCTAAGCAAGAGCGAGCCCGGCCTGGCCTGGGCCGCCCACGAGGCCGGCGCCCTTCTGGTGACCATGATCGGCCCCATGATGCCGCATCTGTCGGAGGAATGCTGGGCGCGGCTTGGTTACAACACGCTGCTCGCGAACGAACCATGGCCGGCCGTAGAACCGGACCTACTCGTTGACGATCAAGTGACCATTGCCGTACAGGTAAATGGTAAGCGACGGGACGAGCTCGTGGTTTCGCGCACCGCGAAATCCGAGGAGGTGGAAGCGGCAGCTTTGAAGCTGGATTCGGTGGTCCGTGCTCTCGATGGGCGCGCCCCGAAAAAAGTCATCGTTGTCCCGCAAAGGATCGTGAATGTCGTTGGCTGACGGGATGAGGGGACGAGTGGGCGCACGCCGGTTGAAATACCGGACCGGGCTCATATCGACGTTGGGCGTCGCCATGCTCTGCGCCCTCAGCGGTTGCGGCGACGGCAGCGCCGGCTTCCGCCCGCTCTACGGCTCGGCATCCCTCGGCGGCGCCGCGACCCAGGAAAAACTTGCGACGGTGGACGTCGCCCCGATCCCGGGCCGTGTCGGTCAGAGAATTCGCAACGAGCTGATTTTCCAGACGACGGGCGGTGGCAAGGCCCAGACGCCGCAATACCGGCTGGACATCGCAATTCGCGAGTCCGTCGTCTCCACGCTCGTCATGGTCAACGGCAACGCCGGTGGCCAGATTTACAGCATCGAAGCCTCGTATAATCTGATCCGGCTGAGCGATAAGACGGTTGTCGCCTCGGGCAAGAGCTACGGCCGTGCCTCGTTCGATCGCGTGACATCGATCTTCGCTAACGTCGAAGCCCGCCAGGACGCGGAAAACCGGGCGGCCGCCTCGATCGGCGAAGAGCTTCGCACGCGCCTTCTCGCGATCCTTTCGACGACCGCCTGATCGCGCACCGCAGCCAGCGCCGTTTATTCGCGAGTTTCCCGCATGGCCGCCATCAAGGCTCATCAGGCCGAGTCGTTCATGAAATCGCCGCCGCCGCGATTGGCGGCCGCGCTGTTCTTCGGTTCCGATCCCGGACTTGTCAGCGAGCGCTCCATGGTCTTGGCGCGCGCACTCGCGGCACGCGAAAATCCGCCAGGAGAGGTCCTCAGACTCGATGACGCCGAACTCGACGACGATTCGGGCCGCCTTGAAACCGAATTGCAAATGCGCCCGATGTTCGCCTCGCGCCGCATCGTCCGCGCCATCGCCGGACGCCGCATCTCGGCACAGCTTCTGAAGCCGCTTCTCGGCGCCCCGTTCGAAGGCCTGCTGGTCGTCGAAGCCGGCAACCTCAAAACCGACGACGCCCTGCGCGCCCTGTTCGAGAAATCCGAAAACTGCTTCGCCGTCGCCTGCTATCCCGACGCCGCCGCCGACATAGTTGGCCTCATTGCGGAAGTCCTGTCGTCGTTCTCGCTCACGATCGAAGGCGACGCCAGGGCCTTGCTGCAATCGCGTCTCGGCGCCGACCGGGCACTGTCGCGGGCCGAGATCGAGAAACTGGCGCTGCATAGCCTCGGAAAGCAGGTGATCACGCTTGACGACGTCGAGAGCGTCGTCGGCGACGCCGCCGACCTCGCGCTCGAACGCATCGCGGAAGCCGCCGCCGAAGGGCAGACGGCAACCGCGATGACCGACTTTGGCCGCGCGCTCGCGTCCGGCGAAAGCGCGCAGGCCATCATCCTCGTGACGCAGCGCTACTTCCTGAAGCTTCACAAAGTCCGCAGCGACGTCGATTCAGGCCAGCGTCTCGACGATGCGCTCAAGGCCATGCGTCCGCCGATCTTCTTCAAGCAGCGCGATGCCTTCGCCCGGCAGATCCGCAACTGGCCAAGACCGCAGCTCGACAAGGCGCTCCGGCGGATTGCCGAAACCGCCAAATCCGCGCGCCTTTCGAACCGGCTCGAAGATCTTTACGCCGAACGCCTGCTCTTGGCCCTCGCCTCGATGGCCGCCGCCGCCGCGTCCCCTCGCCGCTAAACCCAGCCTTGCGGGACATCCTCCCCCTTCTATAGTGCCGCGCAAATTCATTCAGGGGATCTTCATGACAGCGGCACGCTTTGACGTCATCGGAATTGGCAACGCGATCGTCGACATCATCGGCCGCTGCGACGAAGCCTATCTTGCAACCATCGGTGCAAGCAAAGGCAGCATGCGCCTCGTCGGAGCCGACGACGTCAAAAAGATTTACGCCACGATGGGATCGGCCGTCGAAATCTCCGGCGGCTCGGCTGCGAACACGATTGCCGGCGTCGCGTCTTTCGGCGGCAAGGCCGCATTCATCGGCACCATCGCGAATGACGAGTTCGGAAAAATATTCACGCACGACATTCGCTCCATCGGCGTCGAATTCAATGTCGCACCGATCGCGAATGGCGCGCCGACATCGCGCTCTCTCATTCTCGTCACGCCCGACGGCGAGCGCACGATGAATACGTTTCTCGGAATCTCGACGAGCCTCGATGAATCGCAGTTGAATCTCGATTCAATTCGCGACTCCGCAATTCTCTATCTCGAAGGCTATCTCTTCGATGAACCACAAGCCAAACAGGCATTTCGAAAAGCATTGCACACCGCGAAAACATCCGGCCGCAAAGTCGCGCTGACATTGTCGGATGGTTTCTGCGTCGATCGTCATCGCGCCGAATTTCTTGAACTCATTCGATCCGGCATTGATATTCTTTTCGCCAACGAATCCGAGATCAAATCGCTATATCAAACGGAGTCATTCGAGTTTGCATCGAAGAGCGCAAGTAAAGACGCGAAGCTCGCCGTTTTGACACGCAGCGCCAAGGGATCGGTTATTATCGCCGACGGCCGCACCGTTGAAATTTCACCCGCGCCCATTTCCGAATTGATCGACACGACAGGAGCCGGCGATCTTTATGCGGCGGGATTTTTATTCGGGTATTCGAAGGAATATAGCCTCGAAATTTGCGGTCGCTTGGCGAGTCTCGCGGCATCTGAAATTATCAGCCATATCGGCGCCCGCCCGGAAATCGCATTGAATGAACTCGCTCATCAGCGGGGCATTATTTAGCGGTTTTAGAATCGGGCGGATAACCGCAACTCCGCCCGTATTTCATATACCATTATACATGAACACCGTTCAAATGGAGAATGTTTAGGGGGTATTTCGTGTCCAATTTGGCGAATTAATTATTCTCCCTGGAAATACCGGAATTCTGCGCGCAATGTCGGACTCAACGAATCGCTTCGTTTTGAGGTTCGCCTGATGCTCCACACACCACTTCGTCGCGGCCGTCCGAAAGGCACCGGCATTGACGATAACCAGCGTCTCGCACAGCTGGCCGAACTCTTGAGAATTCGGCCCGATTTGCGCCCGACGACGGCAATCCGGCAAATGGGTTATTCCGACCCGTCCGCCATCCGGCGGCTGCGCGACAAATACAAAGTCTTCGCATTGGGCACGCGCGCTTCGCTTAAAGACCTCGTCGTATCGGCAAATTCTTCGAACGACGGCAAACACGCGCAATCCGTCGCGCGCTAGACGCACGGATCGCGACCTATCCTGCACCTTTATTCCTGTGATATCTCCGAGGGCCGCTACCCCAAGCGGCCCATTTTTTTGGGCCGCGCGCCTTGACGCAAAATCAAAGCTTGCGCAGCAGGGCCGCCTTGACGCGGTGGGTTTCGCCCTTCTGCAAAATGAGCTGCGCACGCCGCCGCGTCGGCAGGATATTCTGCTCGAGATTCTTGAGATTGATGTTGCGCCAGAGACCGAGCGCCGTCCGCCGCACCTCGTCGGGAGCCATCGCCGCATACTTGTGAAAATAGGCGCCGGGATCGCGAAACGCGGTGCTGCGCAACCGCATAAATCGCGCCATGTACCACGTCTCGATCGTCGCTATGTCGGCATCGATATAGATCGCGAAATCGATGAAATCTGAAACGAACGGAACAGTCGTACCGTCTTTCGGCATTTCCGCGGGCTGCAGAATATTGAGCCCTTCGATAATCAGAATATCGGGCTGCTCGATCGTGATTTCCTGCCCCGGCAGCACGTCGTATTGAAAGTGCGAATAGACCGGCGCCGACACTTGCGCGACACCCGATTTGATATTGCCGAGAAACCGCAAAAGCCGCTCGGTATCGAAACTTTCGGGAAATCCCTTGCGGTCCATCAGCCCACGCCGTTCAAGCTCGGCATTGGGATAAAGAAATCCATCCGTCGTCATCAGATCGACGCGCGGATGATCCGGCCACCGCGCAAGCAACGCCTTCAGAATACGCGCTGTCGTGCTCTTGCCGACGGCAACTGAGCCTGCAACGCCGATCACGAACGGAACCTTCGTATCCTTGCGCCCGAGGAATTCCGAGCTGACGGAATAAAGCTTCTGCGCCGCTGCCACATAGAGATTGAGCAACCGCGACAGCGGCAGATAGATCGCTTCAACCTCTTCGACCGAAACGTCTTCGATGATGCCCGAGAGCTGCTCGAGCTCGTGCGGCTGCAAGGGCATGGGCGTATCGGCCCTGAGCCTCGCCCATTCCTCGCGCGTGAAAACGCGATAGGGAGAGAATGGCTTGTTCTCGATCTTCGCGTCGGCGTCCGGCGCTTTAGAACCCGTATGCACCTGGAACCCGGCGCGCCCTTTCAAGGTGTGCTCCGTGGACGTGACGCCTTCTCCTCGATGCCGGATGTGCCCATGCGCCCTTCGAGGACGCGCAATACATCTTCGAAGGCGACGTGGCGCGATTCAAGCAAGACCAATAGGTGATAAAGGGTGTCTGCGGCCTCGGCCTTCAGCGCCGACGCATCGGACCCCAGCGCCGCAATGACCGTCTCGACCGCTTCTTCGCCGAACTTCTTCGCGCACCGCTCAGGCCCCGCATTCAGCAATTGGGCCGTATAGGATTTTTCCGCACTGTCGGATCGGCGCGAACGGATCAGCGCCGCCAGTTGCGATAATGTATGCGTATCACTCATGAACTCTTATCTCGCGGCGCTGCGCTGGTCGCCATGCGACCGCACACCATCAATCTGCCGCCCGGACGTCAAGCGGCAGAAAGTAGGATTATAGCGAAAACCTTAAAACTCAGCCGCCGCCGAGCCGCTGCCGGATATAGTCAAGCTGGTCGTAGTTGCCATACTTGATGACGAGCGTGCCGCTTTCGCCCGAACCCTTCCGGATTTCGACCTTAAGGCCCAGGAGATCGGTCAGCTCCTTCTCGAACGCCTTGGTATCGGCGTCCTTGTCACGCAGCTTACGGATGCCGCCCGGCGTTCCAGTCTCGCTGCCGAGCCCGTGAACCATCGCCTCGACATCGCGAACGTTGAGACTATCGCTGATGATCTTCTGCGCCAGCGCCTCGGCGTCATCCCGTCCGATCAGCGCCCGCGCATGACCCGCCGTCAGCTGCCCTCGTTGCACAAGCGACTGTACGCCCGTCGGCAGCTTCAGCAACCGCAGCGTGTTGGCGACATGACTTCGGCTCTTACCGATGATTTCGGAAAGCTGCTCCTGGCTGTAATCGAAGCGCTCGACGAGTTCCCGGTAGCCGGTCGCCTCTTCAATCGCATTCAGATCCTGCCGCTGCACGTTCTCGATGATGGCAAGCTCGAGCAGCTCGCGATCCGTCAGCTCACGGATGATCACCGGAATCGTATGAACGCCTGCCTTTTGCGCCGCGCGCCAGCGGCGTTCGCCCGCGACGATTTCATAACCGCCCGCCATCCCGTTCGGCCGGACGACGATCGGCTGCACAAGACCTTTCGTGCGGATCGACTCAGCAAGCTCCATCAAATCTTCGTCGCGGAAATCCTTGCGCGGGTTGAGCGGGCTCGATTTCACTTCCGCGATCGACACCATGCGCTGCTCGCCTTCGGGCGGCAGACGATGTCCGAGAGGCGCCGGTTCTCCGATCAAAGAGGCCAGGCCGCGGCCAAGTCGGCTCTTCGGTACAACGGAGTTCATTTTCGGACTGCCCCCTGCTCGCAAAGTCTCAGTTTCACACTAAGCACAATTCGATTCGCCTTACGCGGCCTTGAACCGCTTTTCCCGTTCGATAATTTCGGTCGCGAGCCGAATGTAGGCTTGGCTGCCGGCGCAATCGTAATCATAAAGCAGCAGCGGCTTGCCGTGCGACGGCGCTTCCGCGACGCGCGTATTTCGCGGGATCACCGTCTCGTAGACCTTCGGACCGAAGAACGCGCGCACGTTGGCCGCGACCTCTCGCGACAGCGATACGCGCTGATCATGCATCGTCAGCACGACGCCCTGAATTTCCAATCGCGGATTGAGGCTGGCGCGGATCTGCTCGATCGAATCCTTGAGCTGCGAAATACCTTCGAGCGCGAAGAACTCACATTGCACCGGAACGAGCACCGCATGCGCCGCCGTCATCGCGTTGAGCGTCAGCACGTTGAGCGACGGCGGACAATCGATCAGCACGTAGCTGAAATGCGTGTCCGCTGGGCGATTGCGTTGTTGTCCGACGAGCGCCGTCACCGCATCGCGCAGCTTGAACGGCCGCGTCTGCGGATCGCCCGCGAGCGCCGTATCGATGCCGACGAGATCGCTGTTCGCCGGAACGACAAATAGATTTGGCACCGCCGTTTTCAGCACGGTGTCGAGGATCGACGCCGCGCCTGTCAGAATGTCGAACGAGGTCTTGAACCGCGATTCCTGATCGATGCCGAGGCCGGTCGAGGCGTTGCCCTGCGAATCGAGGTCGAGAACCAGCACGCGCTCGCCGACCGCCGCGAGCGCGGTTCCGAGATTGATGGCCGTCGTCGTTTTACCGACGCCGCCCTTCTGATTGGCGATCGCCACCACGCGCGGACCTGCGCTGGCGCCACCCGCGCCTGAAACGTACCCGGCCACGGGACTACCCCTCCCTCTTGGGCTTCAACGCTTTGAGCAACACAACACGGGCTTCCGCATCCGTCATGCTCGGCTTCAGCTCGCAATCGAACCGCCAGCTCTCCGCGGCTTGCTCGACTTCTGCTGCTGCGTCCTTGCCTTTTAGAAACAACCCGAGCGTCGAGGACGTAAAGTACGGAGCCGACATCTCAAGCAGACGCGGAAGCGGTGCGAGTGCGCGCGCCGTCAGACAGTCGACCGGCTTTACCTTAGCGCGAGTCTCGGAATTTTCGATTCGCATGCACAGGATGTCCACAGTGATGCCGGTCGCGCGGGCCACTTCCCGCAAGAAAGCGGCTTTACGCGCGTCGCTTTCAATCAAGATATGGTGAGTCGCCCCGTTCTCAGCACCTAATATTGCGAGCACAAGTCCGGGAAAGCCAGCCCCGGAACCGATGTCGAGCCAAATCCGAGCGTTCGGCCGCCGAAATTGCCAAAGCTGGGCACTGTCGGCGAAATGCCGGTTCCAGACGTCGCCGAGCGTACTCGGCGCCACGAGATTGATCGTCGCCTGCCAGCGCGTCAGAATTTGCGCATAAGTCGCTAGCCGATCTAGCGTTTCACGTGAAATTCCGAACTTGGCCTGAAACGATTCGGGACTGTCGATCCGTGCGAGAGAGGCCATTAGGCGGACTTGCGGGTCCGGCCCGCCTTCACACGCGCCAGCAGCGTCAGCAGCGCCGCCGGAGTGACGCCTTCGATCCGCCCAGCCTGCGCGATCGACCCTGGCCGATGCTGAACCAATTTCTGACGAACTTCAGCCGAAAGGCTTGGAATGGAGGAATAATCAAAGTCAGCCGGAATGCTGACCGCTTCATCCCGTTTCAACTGCGCAACGTCCTCGTCCTGGCGGCGAAGATAAGCGGCGTAGCGCGCATCGACGGCCAGCTGAGCGGCGATCTGCGGTGCAAGCTTGCCAAGCTCCGGCCAGATCGGCACGAGCCGGTCAAACGAGATGTCGGGAAACGCCAAAAGATCGAACGCCGTTCGCCGCCGGCCGTCCCGATTGACCGTCAGCCCATGCCGCGCCGCTTCAGTCGGCGTCAGTGATAGTTGGCTCAACAAGCCGAGGCCGTCGGTAAGCGCCTTGGTTTTCGCTTCGAAATGCGCCTGCCGCTCCCGCCCGACACAGCCCAGCGCAACACCCGCACCCGTGAGCCGCTGGTCGGCGTTGTCGGCCCGGAGTTTCAACCGGAATTCAGCCCGCGACGTAAACATCCGATAAGGCTCGGAAACCCCGCGCGTCACGAGATCGTCGACCATGACGCCGAGATAGCCGTCGGTCCGCGAGACGACGAATGGCTCCTGCCCGCCCCCCGCAGCTAGCGCGGCGTTAATCCCTGCGAGCAATCCTTGCGCTCCGGCCTCTTCGTATCCCGTCGTACCGTTGATCTGCCCGGCAAGAAACAGCTTCGACAGGCGCTTCACTTCGAGCCCGGACGTCAGTTCGCGCGGATCGACATAGTCGTATTCGATCGCATAGCCCGGCCGCTTGATGACGACGTTCGCGAGGCCCGGCATCGTCCTGAGAAACGCATCCTGCACCTCGACCGGCAGCGATGTCGAAACGCCATTCGGGTAGATCGTGTCGTCGTCGAGCCCCTCAGGCTCGAGGAAAATCTGATGCGACGAGCGGTCGGCAAAACGCACGACCTTGTCCTCGATCGACGGACAGTAGCGCGGTCCGATGCTCTCGATTTGCCCTGAAAACATGGGCGAACGCGCCAGATTCGCGCGAATGATGTCGTGCGTTTCCGGCGTCGTGTACGTGATCCCGCAGGCGATCTGCGGCGTCCGAATGCGTGTCGTCAGAAACGAGAACGGCACCGGATCGTCGTCGGCCTTCTGCATTTCGAGGCCGGACCAATCGATCGACGTGCCATCGAGGCGCGCCGGCGTGCCCGTCTTCAGTCGGCCGAGCTTCAGCCCCAGCGCGTAAAGACGATCGGAGAGCTTCAAGGCGGGAGCTTCCCCAGCGCGTCCGGCTGGAATCTTCTGCTCGCCCATGTGGATCAGACCGTTGAGGAATGTGCCCGTCGTCAGCACGACCGCCCCGGCGCTCAACGCCCGGCCATCACCGGTGACAACCCCCGCCACCCTGCCGTTTTCCACGATCAGGTCCTCGACGCCGCCCTCGACGACATCGAGCCCCGGAATGGCGGCGATCTCCGCCTGCATGGCCTGACGATAGAGCTTCCGGTCGGCCTGCGTCCTCGGACCATGCACCGCCGGACCCTTCGATCGGTTGAGCAGCCGGAATTGGATGCCGGCCACGTCCGCAACGCGGCCCATCAGGCCGTCCAGCGCGTCGATCTCCCGGACAAGGTGGCCTTTCCCAAGCCCCCCGATGGCCGGATTGCACGACATCTCGCCGACCGTCGCAAAGGAATGGGTCACCAGCGCCGTGCGAGCGCCCATCCGCGCCGCGGCGGCCGCAGCCTCGGTCCCGGCGTGCCCGCCGCCGACAACAATGACGTCATAGGGTCCAGACTTCATGGCGATGACCTACCTCATCCCCCAATGGTGCAAAAGGGCGCTTCTTCGCCGGTCCGCACCCCGGCTGCGCGCAGAACCCCCCGCGAAACCTGCCGCCGCCGCTTCGAGTTGGTTAACAAACTATGATTCACGTGAAACAATTGCTTCAGGCCGGGTGAGTCCCGTCAAGATGGATTCACGTGAAACATTTCGTTAACCACGTCACTTGCCGATGCAGAACCGGCTGAAAACCTGATCGAGGACATCCTCGACATCGACACGGCCCGTAATCCGGCCAAGGGCATGCGCGGCCCGCCGGACATCTTCCGCCCGCAGCTCGACGGCCTCCGGACTACCTGCCAGGAACGCCGCGATCTCAGCCTTAGCCGCTCCCAGGCATTGCCGATGCCTTGCCCGCGTCAACGCCGGGTCCGTCTGGGAACCGACAGCCTCGCTGGCTCGCCGCGCGATCTTCGCCACCAGCTGATCCAGGCCCTCGCCCGTCACTGTCGAGACGGCAAGCAAATCTGCTGTTGATTCCCGCCCAAGATCGGCTTTGGAACGAATTGCAAGGCTTGTTTCACGTGAAATTCCTTCGGGCGGCTTTGAGTCGCCGCTCTCGCTCAACCACACGACGAGATCGGCATCGCGTGCCGCCGCGAGGCTTCGGCGGATGCCCTCCTGCTCAACGGCGCTCGCCGCTTCCCGAATACCGGCCGTATCCGAAACGACGACCGGCAATCCCGCCAAATCGAGCCGAACTTCGATCACGTCGCGGGTCGTGCCCGCTTCGGAAGACACGATCGCCGCATCGCGCTTCGCCAGCGCATTCAAGAGGCTCGACTTGCCCGCATTCGGCGGCCCGAGAAGCGCCACGCGAAACCCATCGCGCACGATCTCGCCACGATGCCCGTCATCGAGATGCACGCTGATTTCGGCCGAAAGCCCCTCAGCGCGCTTCCGTGCCTCCGCAAACGACGATGCCGAAACATCCCCTTCGTCGGAAAAGTCGATGGCCGCCTCGGTCAGCGCCGCGATTTCGATCAACCGCGTGCGCCAGCTCTCGTAAAGCTTCGACAACGTCCCTGACGACTGCGCCAAGGCCTGCCGGCGCTGGGCTTCCGTCTCCGCTTCGATCAGATCGCCAAGGCCTTCGATCGCGGCGAGATCCATCTTGCCGTTCTCGAACCCGCGCCGCGCGAATTCCCCCGGTTCGGCCAGGCGGCAGCCCTTTATCGTCCCGAGAGCCGCAAGGATCGCCGCGATGGCGGCGCGGCTGCCGTGACCCTGGAACTCGGCGACGTCTTCTCCCGTTTCGCTGTTCGGTGCCGCGAACCACAACAGTACGGCGCGATCGAGCGCTTCCTGCGTTTCAGGATGCCGGATGGTCCGGAACGCGGCAACCCGCGGCTTCGGAACCGGCGCCGCCATCTTCTCAAGGACCTCGCGCACGGCGGGACCTGAAATACGAATGACGGAAAGGGCGGCGCGCCCGGGCGCACTCGAAAGCGCAAAGATAGTTGAAGCATCAGTCATGGCATTCGCGTACTCGTTGATACGCGCCTTCGCAACCCGATCCACATGTCGTCAGACCCTCCGAGCAGACATTCCAAGATGAGCGAAAACCGACTGCAGCACGAGACCAGCCCCTATCTCCTTCAGCACAAGGACAATCCGGTGCATTGGTGGGCCTGGGGTCCGGAAGCCCTCGCTGAGGCCAAGCGCAGCGGCAAACCGATCCTGCTGTCCGTCGGCTACGCGGCCTGCCACTGGTGCCACGTGATGGCGCACGAAAGCTTCGAGGATCTCGGCACCGCTCAAGTGATGAATGAGTTTTTCGTCAACATCAAAGTCGACCGCGAAGAGCGTCCCGACATCGACGCGATCTACATGGGCGCGCTGCACCAGCTTGGTGAGCAAGGCGGCTGGCCGCTGACGATGTTCCTCGACAGCGATGCAAGGCCCTTCTGGGGCGGCACCTATTTTCCACGTGAAGCGGGCTACGGCCGTCCCCCATTCGTGACGGTGTTGCTGCGCATGGCGGAAGCTTACGCCAATCAGCCCGACGACGTTCGCAAGAATACCGAAGCTCTTCTCGCCGCATTGAAGACGATGCCGGGCGACGACAAACCCGCGCGTCCGCCGCCCTCCACGACCGACGTCGCCGCAGCCATCGCGCGTGCCGTCGATCGCGAGCACGGCGGATTGTCCGGCGCACCGAAATTCCCGCAATGGAGCATCTTCTGGCTGCTCTGGCGGGTTGGAATTCGCGACGGCAATTCGGACGCCAAAGACGGCGTCATCAACACCTTGCGCCACATCTGTCAGGGCGGCATCTACGATCATCTCGGCGGCGGCTTCGCGCGCTATTCGGTCGACGAGCTCTGGCTCGTCCCGCACTTCGAAAAGATGCTCTACGACAACGCGCTGCTGATCGATCTGATGACCGAGGTCTGGCGCGAAACGCAGGAACCGCTTTTCAAGAGACGCATCGCCGAAACGATCGCCTGGATCAAGCGGGAGATGATCGGTGAAAGCGGAGGCTTCGCGGCATCTCTCGACGCCGACAGCGAAGGCGAGGAAGGCAAGTTCTACGTCTGGAGCGCTGCTGAAATCGACGACGTGCTCGGCGCGGACGACGCGGCGTTCTTTTCACGTGTGTACGGCGTCACTCCCGAGGGCAACTTCGAAGGCCACACCATCCTCAATCGCCTCGGCTCGCTCGCTCTCCTTTCAGATGAAGAAGAAGCGCGTCTCGCGCGGCTGCGCGCCAAGCTCCTGGAGCGCCGCGCTTCCCGCATCCGGCCCGGATGGGACGACAAGATCCTCGCCGATTGGAATGGGCTGGCGATAGCGGCAATATCGCGTGCCGCGAGCGTCTTCGAGCAGCCATCATGGCTAGCGCTAGCCGAACGCGCCTTTGCAGCTAGCATCGAAAAACTCACCGCTAGCGGTGGCAACACGAGCGACGGCCGCCTCTTTCACGCCTATCGCAACGGCCTTGCCAAGGCGCCGGCGACAGCATCCGACTACGCGAACATGACTTGGGCTGCCATCCGCCTGTTCACGGCAACCGGCTCCGAGCGCTATCTCGAACAGGCGAGGCAGTGGACCCGCATCCTCGATAGCCGCTATTGGGACGCCGATCGCGGCGGCTACTTCACGGCCGCTGACGACACCCTCGATGTCGTCGTCCGCCTGAAGGCCGCGAGCGACGATGCCGCCCCCAATGCCAACGCTATACAACTTTCAAACCTCATCGCCCTCGCCGCTCTGACCGGAGAGGCGGAGTACGACGACCGGGCGCGACGCCTCTCACAGGCGTTCGCAGCCGCCGCGGCTCAGAGCCCGATCGGCCATTGCGCGCTTCTCGCGGCGGAACTCGACGTCAACCAGCTGGTTCAAGTGGCCATAAAGAGCCCTTCCGGACCCTCCGCCCTGCGCGACGAACTGCAGCGGTGGTCCATTCCCGGAGCCCTGGAGTTCACGGCCGGCAGCGAAGGGCCAACGGGGCAAAGTTCAATCCTCGGCGGGAAGACCATGATCGATGAAAATTCAACCGCTTATGTCTGCGTTGGGCCAGTCTGCAGTGCACCCATCCAGAACCCGGAACGTCTGCGCGAAGCCCTGCAACGGGCGCGCACCGGATCCGGCGTCACAGCCTGATCGTTTACCGGATTGAAAACCTGCGCGGATCATGTGCTTGGCGATGATCCGTGCTGAGGACTATACAAGCCCTATGAAAACTCTCCGTGAGATTGTCCGGTACGGCTATGCGCCGTTCATGATGTTCGGATTGACGGGTGCCGCCTACTGGGTCGTGTCCGATCTCGTTGTCGCGCGCGGGAACTCTTGGGCGTATCTGCTGATCATTCCGCTGCTCGGCATCGCCTACCTAACGGCTTTCACCGCCGAGCGTATCGCGCCGTTCTTCGACGACTGGAACGACCACGACGCCCACGGTGATACGCAGGCGAACATCCTCCACGTCATCGCCTACGAAACCTCCGCGATGAACGGCGTGTTCTTGATCCCGGTGATTTGCTGGCTGTTCCCGTTCCAGGGCCTCTGGCCGACGCAATGGCCGATGTGGTCGCAAGTGCTAATGGCGTTCCTGGTCGCTGATTTTGCCTTCATGACGATGCATTATCTCAGCCATCGTTACCCAGCGCTTTGGCGACTGCACTCGGTGCATCACGGCGTCGGCCGTCTCTACGGCTTGAATGGCGTTATCCGCCATCCGCTGCATCAGGTAATCGACATGGTGGTCGGCAACATGCCGCTCGTCATCATCGGCATGCCGGTGCCGGTCGCGGTCGTGCTCGGCTTCCTAATTTCGGTGACCTTGATCGTCCAGCACTCGAATGTCGACGCCCGGCTCGGACCCCTGGCGCCGCATCTTTCGATCGGCCGTATCCACCATCTGCACCACGTCAACTGGGGCACCGAAGGCGATTGCAACTTCGGCCTGCTGCTGACGGTCTGGGATAAGATGCTCGGCACATTCCATGAGAAACCGCCCCGGCCGATCACGTCGAAAGACATGGGTGTCGACGAGCTTCCGCACTTCCCGAAAAGCTTCGTCGAACAGATGGTGCTTCCGTTCGTCTACAAGCCCGGCGCCGGCGAACCAGAACGTTATAAGCCCAAGCCTGAAACTCCGGCCCAGGAAGCCCGCCGCCTGCTCGACGCCGCGGAATAAGTTCCGCGCTACAACTCAGGTCGAAGCTACCGAAAATAGCTCCACGAAACAAAAAAGGCCGCCTCGAAAGGGCGGCCTTTGGTTTCCCCGTGAAACAGTCGTCTCAGGTATTCATCGACTGGAAGAACTCGCCGTTGGTCTTCGTCGATCGCAGCTTGTCGATCAGGAACTCGATCGCATCCATCGTGCCCATCGGGTTCAGAATGCGGCGCAGAACGTAGACCTTCTTGAGTTGATCCTTCGGGATAAGGAGGTCTTCCTTGCGCGTGCCGGAGCGAGAAACATCGATTGCCGGGAAGACGCGCTTGTCGGAGACCTTGCGATCGAGAATGATTTCCGAGTTGCCGGTGCCCTTGAACTCTTCGAAGATCACTTCGTCCATGCGCGAGCCGGTATCGACCAGCGCTGTCGCGATAATGGTCAGCGAGCCGCCTTCCTCAATGTTGCGAGCCGCACCGAAGAACCGCTTCGGCCGCTGCAACGCGTTGGAATCAACACCGCCCGTCAACACCTTGCCGGACGACGGTACAACCGTGTTGTAGGCGCGACCGAGACGCGTGATCGAATCGAGAAGGATGATCACGTCGCGCTTATGCTCAACGAGACGCTTAGCCTTCTCGATCACCATTTCCGACACCTGCACGTGGCGTGACGGCGGCTCGTCGAAAGTCGAGGAGATCACCTCGCCCTTGACCGAACGCTGCATGTCGGTGACTTCTTCCGGCCGCTCGTCGATCAGCAGCACGATGAGGTAGCATTCCGGATGATTGACCGAGATCGAGTGGGCGATGTTCTGCAACAGCACCGTCTTGCCAGTTCTGGGCGGCGCCACGATCAAGCCGCGCTGGCCTTTGCCGATGGGCGAGACGATATCGATGACGCGGGATGAGAAATCCTTGATCGTCGGATCTTCAATCTCGAGCTTCAGCCATTTCGTCGGATAGAGCGGCGTCAGATTGTCGAAGTGGCTCTTATGCTTGGCCTGTTCGGGATCTTCGAAATTGATGTTCGAGACCTTGAGCAAAGCAAAATAACGCTCGCCGTCCTTCGGCGACCGGATCTGGCCTTCGACGGTATCGCCGGTTCTGAGTGCAAACCGGCGGATCTGCGAGGGCGACACGTAAATATCGTCGGGACCCGGAAGATAGTTCGCTTCCGGCGATCTCAAAAAGCCGAAACCGTCCTGCAGAACCTCGACGACGCCGGTCGCCGTGATTTCGGTCTCCTGCGTCGCGAGCTGCTTCAGCGTTGCGAACATCAGTTCCTGCTTGCGCAGGGTCGAGGCGTTCTCGACCCCGGTCTCTTCGGCAAACGTGACAAGCTCGGCGGGAGATTTCCGCTTCAGGTCCTCGAGCTTCATTTGTTTCATTGAAAAAGAACTCCGCGGGGGGCGCCACTCGGGCGGTGGCATCGTGGAAATGGTGAGGTGAATGAGATGGCCCGACGGCGACAGAGCGGGCGCTCTGTCATAATGCTGCGGACGTCAACGGGTTTCATGACCACGTCAAAACGTGCCGTCTGCCAAAATCCTTATGAGGACGCACGCTTATAGCAGACCGGCGCGATCCTGCCTAGAGTGTCAAAACGGTTTCACGATCACCAGAATGACGATCGCGATCATCAACACGGTCGGAACTTCATTGATGATCCGCCAGTGCCGGGCCGGTTTGGTATTGCGATCCTCCCGGAAGGCCCGCGTCGCGGCCGACAGATATCCGTGCAGCCCCGAGAGAAGCAGCACGCAGGTCAGTTTGGCGTGAAACCAGGGCGCCGCCCAATATCCGCTGCGCCACGCCAGCCAGGTGCCGAGCACCCAGGCGACGACCATCGCCGGCGACGTGATGACGTTGAGCAGCCGCCCCTCCATCACCTTGAACGTCTCGGACTGCGGCGAGCCAACAGGCGCGTCGGCGTGATAGACAAAAAGTCGCGGTAAGTACAACATGCCCGCCATCCACGCGATCACCGCAATGACATGGAATGCCTTGACCCACAGGTAGAGCCCATCCCCGGCAGCGAAGATCAGCACCGCCGCCGCCAACGCCGTTATGACCAGCGAGAGCACCGCTCGAACCCAGGGTGACGTCATCGCAGACCCTCCGGTCTCAACTGATCGCGCGCAACCGCCCGACCAGGCGCGCAACATTCTCGGGCGGCGTATGCGGAACGATCCCATGCCCAAGATTGAAAATGAACGGCAGACCGTGCATCGCGCTCCGAATGTCATCGACGCGCCGGTCCAGCGCTTCGCCACCGGCCGCCAGCAGCAACGGATCGAGATTGCCCTGCACGACTCGTCCCTTGCGCGCCGTTTCCTGCATCAAACCAAGGGGACACGACGTATCGCAGCTGACCCCGTCGACGCTCGTCCTATCGATATATCCGTCGAGCAAAGCCGCTGACCCGCGTGGAAACCCGATAATCGGCACCCCCGGATGCCGGGTGCGAACTTCGCGAACGATCTTTGCTGTCGGAGCAATCACCCAGCGCTCGAATTGATCATCGGCGAGACTTCCCGCCCAGCTGTCAAAAATCTGCAACGCATCAGCGCCAGCGCGAACCTGCCCTGACAAATACTCGATCGACGCGTCCGTCAGCAGCGTGATCAGCCGCTGAAACCCATCCGGATCGCGATACGCCCATTGCCGCGCCGCGCTCTGATCGGGCGATCCCCTGCCTTCCGCCACATACGTCGCAACTGTCCACGGAGCCCCGCAAAATCCAATCAAAGCCGTTTCACGTGGCAGCTCGCGCCGGAGCCGCTCGACCGTTTCGCAAACGAGCGAAAACTTCGTCGCCGTGTTCGATAGGGCGAGTCGGTCAAGCTCGGCAAGCGTCCGAATGGGATCGAGCCTCGGGCCTTCGCCCTCCTCGAACCGCACCGCTTGCCCAAGCGCATCGGGGACGACCAGAATATCGGAAAACAAAATCGCAGCATCGAAACCGAACCGCCGGATCGGCTGCAGCGTCACCTCCACTGCGAGGCGCGGCGTGTAGCAAAGCTTGAGGAAACTCCCGGCCTCGCTACGCACCTGCCGGTACTCGGGCAGATAGCGCCCAGCCTGACGCATCAGCCAGACGGGAGGTGGCGAAACCGCCTTCCCCGCAAACGGTTCGAGAAAGCGCCGTTCCGGAACGTCGCCATCCAACTCACGCACCACGTCACTTCCCTTCACTTAGAAATTCAGAATCTCTTGAAAGTTATTTTTAAGACTCTTAGGGGCGGGGTATTCGGGGATCAGTCCTTCATCCTCACCCAATCCACAGCCTGCCAACGCGCTAGAGATCCGCCTACGACCGATAGAGTGTTTTAGCTCCGCAAAGCAATAGAGCGATAAGCCCCACGTTAATCAACGGCTTGCCGGCACCCTAAGCATCAGCAACGATGACAGACCTTGTTGACAACCCGCGTATGGGCATTGGACAGATCGCTTGTCCATAAGGATGACGTTTCGTCGAACAATGTCTTCCGTTTTCGTCGAGATGTGGGTATCGCCGTGGATGAAGCGGTGGTTGTTCTCTCAACCTTCCCCGTCTCGCCCCCTGGCGTGCATAACATCCGACTTTTAAACAAGCTCCGGATCAGCAATTTAAGAGACAGGCCTCTCCCATGGCATTGCCGAGCATGTTCCACATGCACCTCGTCTCGGACGCGACCGGAGAGACATTGGTTGCGATCGCGAAGGCCGCGACGGTCCAGTATCAGAACATTCGCGCCATCGACCATGTGCATCCGCTCGTGCGCACACAACGCCAGTTGAAGCGCGTCTTGAGCGACATCGCGCAGGAACCCGGCATCGTTCTCTATACCGTCGTCAACAAGGCGCTGGCCGACGAACTCGAGACGCATTGCCAGCAACTCAAAATTCCGTGCCTCGCGGTGCTGCAACCGATCATGCAGGTGTTCGAGAGCTATCTCGGCGCGCCGCAGACGCCGACCGTTGCCGGCCAGCACGTCCTCGATGCCGACTACTTCCGGCGTATCGATGCGATGAACTTCACGATGGCGCACGACGACGGCCGCTTGCCGGATAATCTGAGCGATGCCGATATCGTGTTGCTTGGCATTTCGCGCACGTCGAAAACGCCGACCAGCCTCTATCTTGCCCAGCGCGGCTACAAGACGACCAACTTGCCGCTGGTACCGCAGGTGCCTTTGCCCGTGGAGCTTCTTGAACCGCACAGTGCCTTTATCGTGTGCCTGATCGCCAACGTCGACCGCATCGCCGACGTGCGCCGCAATCGCGCCGTGCTGATGGCCGACCGCGATCTCGAATCCTATGTCGACCGCGATTTGATCTCCGCCGAAATCGCCTATACGCGCAAGATCGCAGCCCAGCACAGCTGGCCGATCATCGACGTCACGCGCCGTTCGATCGAAGAAGCGGCAACGATGATTCTGAAACTGTTGCAGGATCGCAAGTCCGGCCAGAAATCGGAATCGGAGTCCCACCGTGCCTGACGCGACGCGTTTGATTTTGGCGTCCGGCAGCGCCGCGCGTCGCACGCTTCTCGAAGCCGCGGGACTGATTTTCGACATCATTCCGGCGAACATCGATGAAGCCAAAATCCGCGACGCCATCGTCGGCTCGACCGCGAATGTCGAAGGCAGCGACATCGCCGGCGTGCTCGCGGCGGAAAAAGCCCGTCTCGTTTCAATCGAGCATCCGAATGCTCTTGTCGTCGGCGCCGATCAGGTGCTGACGCTCGGCGGCCGGTTTTTCTCCAAAGCGGAAAATCTCGTTGAAGCTCGCGAGATCCTATCGATGCTACGCGGCCGAACGCATGAGCTGGTTTCCGCCGTTGCGTTGGCGCGCAATGGTGAAGTCCATTGGCAGACAAGTACAACGGCCGAGATGACGATGCGCTCGTTCTCGGACGAATTTCTCGGCTGCTATCTCGAAAAAATGGGTGAGCGGGCGCTTCAGATCGTCGGTTGCTACGAAATCGAAGGGCCGGGCGTGCAGCTGTTCGAGGACATCGACGGCGACCATTTCACGATCCTCGGCATACCGCTGCTGGAGCTTCTGGCGCGGCTCCGTCACGAAGATATGGTCACGGCATGACGCGCGCCTGTGTCATCGGCTGGCCGATCTCGCATTCGCGCTCGCCGCTCATTCACAATCATTGGCTGCGCCAATACGGGATCGAGGGAATCTACACGCGGGAACCCGTGAAGCCAGAAGACCTGCAAGCCTTCTTGCAGTCTTTGAAGGCGCTGGGACTTGCGGGCTGCAATGTCACCGTTCCGCATAAGGAAGCAGCATTCGCGCTTGCCGCCATCCGCGAACCCTCTGCCGTGGCCGTCAATGCCGCCAACACGCTCTGGCTGGACGACGGCCGCCTCGCCTGCGCCAATACCGATACCTACGGATTCATGGCCAATCTCGATGCGTCCGCGCCCGATTGGCGAAAACGATCCGGTCCGGTTCTGATCCTCGGCGCCGGTGGTTCGGCTCGCGCCGTCGTCTACGGATTTCTCGAAGCCGGCATGGGCGATGTCCGGGTGTTCAATCGCACGCTGGATCGCGCGCAAGAGCTTGCACGTCATTTCGGCCCGCGCGTCACAGCCCACGCCTGGGATGCAAGAAACGAGCACGTCGCGGAAGCTGCCGTGATCGTCAACACCACAACGTTGGGCATGAACGGCACTGGCACATTGGACATCGATTTCACGTGTGCGAAGCCGGGAGCTGTCGCCGCCGATCTCGTCTACGTGCCGCTCGAAACGGAATTTCTGAAAGCGGCGCGGGCGAACGGACTGACCGGCGTCGATGGCCTCGGCATGCTGTTGCATCAGGCCGTGCCGGGCTTTGAAAAATGGTTCGGCGTGCGCCCCGTTGTGACGCCTGAGCTCTATCAGATCATCGCGCGCGATATCGGCGGTGCCAAATGCTGATCGTCGGGTTGACCGGCTCGATCGGCATGGGAAAATCGACAGCCGCCGGACGTTTTCTCGAGCGTGGCATCGCAGTTTTCGATGCCGACGCCGAAGTGCATCGGCTCTATTCCGGACCCATTGCCGCCGAGATCGAACGCGCCTTTCCGGGAGCGACGGCCGACGGCAAAGTCGATCGCGGCAAGCTATCGTCGCTCCTGCTTGGCAAGCCCCAAAAATTCGCGGATCTCGAACGCATCGTGCATCCGCGCATTCGCGCAGGCGAACGTCGCTTCATCCAGGCCGAGCACGCCAAAGGCGCGCCGATCGCCGTCCTCGAGGTGCCCCTTCTTTTCGAGGCCGGCGGCTATGGCACGGTCGATGTCATCGTGGTCGTGAGCGCGGATGAAGCCACGCAACGCGCGCGTGTTCTGTCGCGCCCTGGAATGTCGGAATCGAAATTCGCGACCATCCGCGGACGGCAACTCTCCGAAGCGGAAAAACGCGCCCGCGCCGATTTCGTTGTGGAAACAGGTGGAACGGTCGCGAGCTGCCACAGCCAAATCGATGCCATTGTCGATAAGCTGAAGGGCCGCGACGGCGAAGCCTACGATCGCTACTGGCGCGACTGAAATTCGCGCGACCGAAATTTCCGAAGGACCGACATTCTGATGCGCGAAATCGTGCTCGATACCGAAACGACGGGTCTCGATCCGAAAAGCGGTGATCGCCTGATCGAGATCGGCGGCATCGAGATCATCAATCGCATTCCCACGGGCGAAAAGTTTCACCGCTTCATCAATCCCGAACGCAATGTGCCGATGGAGGCTCAGAACGTTCACGGCATCTCGACCGAATTTCTGATCGGCAAGCCGCTGTTCCGCGATGTCTATCGCGAATTTCTGGCCTTCATCGGTGACGACGTGCTCGTCATTCATAATGCGCAGTTCGACGTCAATTTCTTGAATCACGAACTGGGCTTGCTCGGCGAGAAACCACTCAGCTTCGACCGCGTCGTCGATACACTGGCTTTGGCGCGCCGCCGCCATCCAGCTGGGCCGAATTCTCTCGATGCGCTCTGCAAACGCTACGGCATCGACAATTCCCAGCGCACCACGCACGGCGCCATCGTCGACAGTCTGCTCCTCGCGGAAGTGTATGTTGAATTGCTCGGCGAGCGGCAGGCGACGTTCGGGCTTCAGACCGTGGGCAGCAATTCGGCGTCCGCCGAACGCCGCAACGGCAAGCGCGCGACGGCGAAGACGCGGCCCCAGCCGCTGCCGTCAAGATTGACCGAAGCCGACATCGCCGCGCATCGCACCTTCATCGAAAAGATGGGCGCAAAAGCGATTTGGAATCGCTTCTGGGGAGCGGTCTCGTCCTGACGATCGGCGTTAGGCCACCGTTTTACCGGCTGATTGCGCGAGCTGCTGCTGGCGGTGCACATAGAGCCCGCTGAAATCAATGGGATCGAGAAGCAACGGCGGGAAGCCGCCTTCGCGCGTGATGTCGGCAACCAGGCGGCGCAGGAACGGGAAGATCATCGTCGGGCCGGAGATCAGCAGAAACGGCTCGAGAGCCTGTTCCGGAATGCTCTCGATTTTCAGCACGCCCGCATAAACGGTTTCGAGGACATAAATCGTGCCGAGATTGTTCGACGCCGTCGCTTTGAATTCAATCGCCGATTCGAAGAGATCGTTTTCGATGCGCTGGGCGCCGACGTTCACCTCGACCTTGAGGTTCGGTTGATCGCCCGGGCTCGTGATGAGCTTGCGGAAGTTCGGGTTCTCGAAGGACAGATCCTTGATGTACTGGCTGACGATCTTGGCTTGAATCGGCTTCTGGCCTTCGGGCGCAATCGCTTCGTCCGCAGGTTTGGTCGAGCCGTTTCCTGAGCTACCGTTTTCAGCCATGTTATCCTCTTATGCTTCCGGCCCGTCGAAGGCGGCTGGCTAGCACGCTCGCCGGAGGCGCGCAACGCGTGCTTTGCAATCGCGTCAACAAGACGTTGGAACGGATCTCAAGAGCGATAGCGCCGTTGCTGCACGGAGCGCCCCTGCCTGAGCGGCTTCTCGCTGAGGCGTTCGTATTCGCCTTCGATGACAGGACCGTCCGTTTCTTCCCGAGGCTCGGCGGCGGCAGCATGGAACGAGCCGCGATCGACCTCGGCCTGATAGTGAAAAAGCGTGACCAGCTTCAACAGCCCGGTGCGGATCAGCGCCCGGCGCACCTGCGGGATCAGCAGCGTCAATCCGATCGCGTCGGAAATCACGCCGGGAAAGATCAGCAACACACCGGCCAGAACCTGGACGAAACCGTCGAACAGAGGAGAAACGCCCTGGCGCTCCGAACTGAGCCGCGACAGTGCGCGCTCGAAGACGGAAAGGCCGACCCTGCGGATGACGTAGGTCCCGAGAAGCGCCGTCCCGATGATGATGACGGCGAGCCAGCCGAGTCCGATGACGCGGCCAAGCCGGATCAGCAAGCCGATCTCCACAAGGGGAAAGGCCGCAAAAAGTAGGATGATCGCAATTTTAAGGGGTTGAGACATAAGCTCTCGCCAATACGTTGCGGCACCTTAGCGCGGATGCGTCGATCGAGCCACTGTCCGCCCCGGGGACCAGCCGGTCGTTTTCAACGCTATTCACCACATTCGCCATAAGAGGCTGCCAAGCGGTAAAAGATCTGGGCGAAGTCCACCTGCGAGACTTCACGTTCGACAACTGTTATAAAATCAAACCTACAAATGTCGGCCGCGAGGCCTTAGATACGAAGCGATGCTCGGGCAGTTCGACGTGACAATTTAGCCCGCCGCGATACCGGAGGCTCAAGCCTTAAGAATGTCTGGCCAATTTGACCTTATCACGCTGATTGCGCTCATTGTGGCGGTGGCGGCGATCATCAAGCTGAGAAGCGTGCTCGGCCATCGTACGGACGATGACGAGCAACGCGTCGAGCGTCTGCGCGCCCGCGAGCGGGAAGCCAGTCAGCGCGCGGGTGCCGAAGCGCCCTCGGCCGATGTCATCACCATGCCCCGGCGCGATCGCGACACCAGTCCGGCGGCGCCCGCGGCCGAGGCGGCAGGACCGACCGCCGAAACGCGCATCAACGCCTATCCCGTCAGTAATCCGGACATCACGGCCGGGCTTCTCGACGTGGCCAAGCTGGACCCCGAATTCGATCCGGAATCCTTCGTGACCGGTGCCGGCCGCGCCTATGAGATGATCGTTTCCGCATTTGCGGAAGGCAATCGCCGCATGCTCAAGGACTTGCTGAGCAAGGACGTCTTTGACGGATTCAGCGCCGCGATCGCAGACCGTGAATCGCGCGGCGAGGTACTGGATCAGCAGTTCGTCGGCATCAAAAAGGCCGACATCGTCGACGCCGAAGTGAAGAACGGCACGGCTGCATTGACCATACGCTTCGTCAGCGAGCTGATCTCCGCGACGCGCGACAAAGCCGGGGAAGTCATCGCCGGCGACGCGCAGAAGATCAAGGATGTGACCGACATCTGGATTTTCAGCCGCGATGTCTCGTCGGCGAAGGCGCGGGGCAATCCAAACTGGCGATTGGTCGCGACACAGGCTCCGAATTAGGCCAGAATTGAGTTCTGGGCGGCGCCGATGGGTTGCCGCCGCTAAGTGCTGACGAAAGCGGCGCGCGGGCACCTGGGGGCGCCTTATGAGCATCGGAATGCGCCAACCCGTGTGGAAGCGCACCGGCCTCCCGCTCGCGGCTACAATTCTGATAGGCTCAGCCGGATTTCATCTTGTCGCCGAGCCGTCGATAGCCGAAACGCGAACCCCAGCGCCAATCCCGATGCAAACGAACGCGGTGAATTTGGACCCGATAGCGTTCAGCGACATCCCCGGCTGGACCGCCGACGACCATCTGGCGGCCTGGAAAGCCTTTCTCGCCTCCTGCGGCCCTGTCCTGAACACCTCGTCATCCGTGCCGAAAGCCGGTGGGCCGGCTTACAAGCAGAACCTTCTCAACGTCTGCACGCTGGCGCTTGCCCAGGATAAAGCGGGTGGCGTCCGCACGCGCAAAGACGCGCGCGTCTTTTTCGAAACGCACTTCCGTCCCCATCGCGTGGCGGGCGCGAAAGATGTGGGCCTGCTCACTGGATACTACGAACCGCTGCTCAAGGGATCACGCATCCGGACAGCCGAATTCCCGGTGCCGATCTATCGCCGTCCGCCCGATCTCGTAAACATGGTTGCGGAAAGCGAGCGCGGCGCCAAATCGGCGGCGCCGACACACATGCGCAAGACCGAACGCGGGATCGAACCCTTTCCGACACGCGCCGAGATCGACCAGGGCGGGCTCGCGGGCCGGGACCTCGAGCTGATGTACTTCAAGGATCCGGTCGACGTGTTCTTCATGCAGGTCCAGGGGTCCGGGCGCGTCGAGCTGCCGGACGGCGAAAAAGTGCGCGTCGCTTACGACGGCAAGAATGGATACCCCTATACGTCGATCGGCCGTGCGCTGATCGCATCGCGTGAGATCAGCGCCGAAGTCATGTCGCTGCAAGCTCTGAAGCAATGGCTGCGCGCCAATGTCGACCGCGCCCGCGCCGTGATGTGGAAAAATGAATCGTATGTCTTCTTCCGCGAGCTGATGGGCAGCGACACGAAAGGCCCGATCGGCGCCAACAATATCCCGTTGCAGCCCCGCCGCAGTCTCGCGGTCGATACCTCGTATTACGCGCTCGGAACGCCGATTTTTGTCGAGTCCCCGGAGCTGACGCACGCAACAAAGAACGGCGCGTTCCGCCGGTTGATGATCGCGCACGACGTCGGCTCCGCGATCAAGGGGCCGGAGCGCGGCGATATTTATTTCGGCTCGGGCGATGAGGCAGGTCGTCTTGCGGGTGTGACCAAGCAGAAAGGGCATTTCGTCGTTTTGCTGCCGCTCGCGCACCCGGCGAAACACCAAGCCGCGGGCGGCGCGCCGTGAAGAAGCCGCACGCCAAAGGCGGCCGCAAAACCTCCGCATCGGACGACGACGATGACGCCATTTGGAAATATGCCGCCGCGACGATCGAGCCGCTGAAACGCGCCAAAGGCCGCCTGCATGTGAGCGAGCGCGCCACGACCGACGGCCCGAAAGCGAAGACGCCGCCGAAGCAGGACAACGCCGCCAAACCGGTGGCTTTGAAACACGGAGCCGTCAAGCCTGCGCCGGTAAGGCCTGTCGCACCGGCACCCCGCGCCGCGCCGGATCTCTCCGATTTCGACCGCAAACACGCGCGCAAGATTCGCGGCGGCCGCACCGAGATCGAGGCGCGCGTCGACCTTCACGGACTACGCCAAAGCGAGGCCCATGCCGCGCTACGCGCCTTCCTCTTTCGCTGCCAAGTCCGTGGCCTCCGCTTTGTTCTCGTCATCACCGGCAAAGGCAAGCCTGGGTCAGTGTCGGACGAAGGCTATCGCAATCCGGAGAATGAGCGCGGTGTGTTGAAGCGCAACGTTCCGCGCTGGCTGGAAGAGCCGGACGTGCGCAGCATTGTCGTCAGCTATACGACGGCCGCGATCCAGCACGGCGGCGAAGGCGCCATCTACGTGCATCTGCGCGCACGCCACCGGACCTAGAAAACAGCCACTTCAGAAGCACGTTTCCTGCAGCTTCTGCAGCGCAATGCCGACGCCCGAAAGCGAATAGCTATCCGTCACCGCCTCATGATCAGACGCGATCATGACCGTCATCGAGCTGCCCTTGCGCATCGCTTCGATCAGCTTCAGTTCCTGCGTCGAGTCCGAGACGAAAGCCCGGTCGTTCGAACCGAACAACTTGAATCCGCTCGCTCCGACAGACGCCGTCCCCGGTGCGCTTTTCTTGATTTTGAACCCCATGCGAAAGCTGACCTCGCTCCGGATGCCGTCCTTCGGCCATGCGGAGATATAGGCGCGGGGGGCCTCGCGCTGAGTATTGTCCGGTGTGCTCGACTTCGCCTCGCTGGTGATGAAACAGAAGAGATGCGGCGTCTCGGAGTCGGTGAGCAGCTCCCAATCCCCATACGTTTCGACACGTGTCATGGTCTCCGCCCCAAGCGAAGTCGAGGCGATGACAAAAAATAATAAAGCCGCGAGAAAGCGCCGCGGTCCGTGCATCAAGGTCCCCCTTCGCCGATCGGGCGATCGGCGAAACGTGCCAGAGATTTAGTACGGTCATACATCACGATCGCGCCCGCCATCGCAACATTGATGCAAAAGCGCGTTGGGATTTTGATGACATAGTCGCAGCGCTCGATGAGCGGCTCTGATAACGATCCGAGTTCGGGACCAAGCACGTAAGCCGCGCGCAGCGGATGCCGGAAACTCGGAAGATCGATCGCATCGTCCAGAAGCTCGATCCCGACCAGCTTGCAGCCGCCCGGCAGCGCCATGTCGTCGAGCGCCGCCCAGTTGTAGTGCGGCAGATGCAATTGGCTTTTGGAGGTGTCGGCGTGCGCCTCGACGGCCTTGTACGTCGCGCCGACCGTGAAAGTGAAACTCGCCCCGAACGCATGCGCCGATCGCATCAAGTTGCCAAGATTGAGCGACTTTGACATGCGTTCGGCTCCGATGGCGAAATAGCCCTTCGGATGCGGTGGCCAAGTCGTTGCGTTTCTTGACATTGCCTCTCGCTCGTGTGTGTCAGAGATGTGTCTAGCGGCAGGGGACGTCACATATGAAGGCTGCTCTTTGCAAGAGCCTTGATGGGCCACAGAGCCTCGTTATCGAGAGACTGCCGGAGCCCGTGCTCAAACCAGGCCAAGCTCTCGTCAACGTCAAGGCCGTCGGGCTGAACTTCGCCGATACGCTCATTACGCGCGGCAAATACCAATATAAGCCCGAGCTGCCGTTTGCCCCTGGCGCCGAAATCGCGGGCGTCGTCGAGGCCGTCGCTGCCGGGGAGATGGGAATTTCGCCGGGTCAGCGGGTGATGGCCTATGTGAACTGGGGCGGGGCAGCCGAGAAAATCGCAGTCGACGCGCAAGCGCTCATGCCGCTCCCCGACGATGTGCCGATGGCGGTCGCCGCCGGCCTTTCCGTGACCTACGGCACCGCGATGCACGGTCTGCGCGATCGCGGGCGATTGAGCGAAGGCGAAACCGTCGCCGTCACGGGTGCGGCAGGCGGTGCTGGACAAGCCGCCGTCGAAATCGCCAAGCTGATGAATGCCCGCGTCATCGCCGTCGCCTCATCTCCGGAAAAATGCGAAATCGCGATAAGAGCCGGTGCCGATACCGCGATCCTACATCCCGGCGGCGACCTGAAGTCCGAAATCCGTGCGCTGACGGGCGGCGACGGCGCTGATATCATCTACGATTGCATTGGCGGACAAGCGGCCGAACCCATGGTGCGTGCGCTCGCATGGCAGGGCAGATTTCTCGTCGTCGGATTCGCTGCCGGAGAAATTCCGAAAATTCCGCTCAATCTGCTTCTGCTACGCGGCGCGGAAATGGCGGGTGTGTTCTGGGGCGAGTCGGTCCGCCGCGATCCGGCGCGGCATCGCGCCAACATGCTTCAGCTTCTCGACTGGGTCGCGGCAGGACGGCTTTCGCCGCGTATCCACGCGACCTATCCGCTTGAACACATCGTCGCGGCGCTGGGTGTATTAGAGCGGCGCGAAGCGACAGGTAAAGTCGTCGTGACGATCGAATGAACCGGTAATCCGTAAGCGTCGATCCTACCAGCTCGCTTCGCCGTCCTCGCTCAAGAATTCCATGCCGCGCACAGGAAAGCGATCTTCGATGCCATAAGGGCCGCCGCCGACGCTCGGTCGCGACGACATCAACAGCGTGCGCGTTACGAAAAACGGCTCGGACCGGTATCCGCTGTAGTGCGTGAGAAATCGTGCGACCGCTTCCGCATTCGAATGCCTCAAACGCGCCAGCGTCACATGCGGGCGGAAAGCCCGCGTTTCCGGCGCAAGACCGGCATTCCGCGCGGCTTTCTCGTGTGCTCGCACAAGCTCATCGAGTTTTGGCTCCGGCTCGACGCCGGCCCAGATCGAATGCGGATCATCGCCGCCGAAAGCTCCGAGTCCCGAAATCCGAAGTTCGAAGCCGTCGATCTCGATGCTGGTGAGATTCGCGGTAAACTCGCGGGCTTTGGCATTGTCGATGTCGCCCGCGAACCGGAGTGTGATGTGGTAGCTCTCGGGCGAGATCCATCGCGCGCCGGGTAGCGGCAGGCGCAGACGATGAAGCTCGTCGCGAATGTCGTCGGGGATCTCGATGGCGGTGAACAGGCGAGGCATCGGGAACCTCCTTAGCTGGCGATGGCGAAATAACGGTGACGGCTATTTTGCCGCCGTTTTCCGCTGCGAGATGCGCTGAACGAGCGCTTCGACCTCAGGCATGATCCGCTTGACGACTTCTCCGATGCCGCTTGCCGTCGGATGCAACCCATCGGGCTGGGAAAACCCCGGGTCCAGCGCCACGCCGTCGAGGAAGAACGGATACAGCGGAACGCCATATTTGGCCGCGAGATCGGTGTAGATTGCGTCGAACGCTTTGGCGTAGTCGTCGCCCCAGTTGTTCGGCGCTTTCATGCCGGTCAGAAGGACAGGAACATCCAGCGACTTGAGCGCCGAAAGCATCTTGTCGAGATTGGCGCCCGGTTCCTTGGGATCGATCCCGCGCAGCGCATCGTTGGCGCCGAGTTCGAGGATGACGCCATCGGGTTTCGGCTGCATGGCCCAATCGAAGCGACGAAGTCCGTCGGCCGTCGTATCGCCGGAAACGCCCGCATTGACGATGGTGACCTTGTAGCCCTTCGCTTGAAGCGCCATTTGAAGCTGCGCCGGAAACGCCTCGCTGGCTTTGACGCCATAGCCCGCCGTAAGGCTATCGCCGAAAGCGACGAGGGTCACGGGTTGCGCCTCATCGGCCCACGCGGGAAACGGGGTGGCAATCGCCGCCATGCCAATAGCCACCATGATTGAGAGGGCAAATGTCACGACCAACGCTAAAGCCGTTCGAAGCCTGTGGCGCACGTTCATCTTTCGGCCCCACCGATCACGCAAATCATTGATCTGACGTAGAGCGTCGATTTCCGAGTGACAAGCCCCGGACAATGACAAAATCCATCGCGCGCACCGAGCAAGGCGGCCAGACTTTGAACGAACCGATTATCCAACTCGACGATGTGCATCTGACACTCACGAGCAAAGCCGGCCCGGTGCACATATTGCGCGGCGTATCTCTCGATATTCCGGCTGGGCAGCCAGCCGCGATCGTCGGACCATCAGGATCGGGAAAGACTTCGCTGCTGATGGTGATGGCTGGCCTCGAACGCGCGAGCAGCGGCTCGGTCGCGATCGCAGGGCGTGAGCTGACGCGCTTGTCCGAGGATGATCTTGCCGTGCTCCGCGGCGCGGAGATGGGAATTATCTTCCAGTCGTTTCATCTCGTGCCGACCATGACCGCGCTCGAGAACGTCGCATTGCCGATGGAGCTTGCGGGCGAAGCGGACGCCTACAAGAACGCGGGCGAGCTTCTGAAGGAAGTGGGCCTCGCGGCGCGTACGGAGCATTATCCGGCTGAACTTTCTGGCGGCGAGCAGCAGCGCGTCGCCATCGCGCGCGCACTCGTCCGCGAACCGCGAATCATCTTTGCGGACGAGCCGACCGGCAATCTCGACGGCGGCACTGGCCGCCAGATTATCGATCTCCTTTTTGGTTTGCGTCGGCGCCGCAACGCGACGTTGGTGATCGTCACGCACGACGATCACCTGGCCCACATGGCCGACCGGATCATTCGCATGTCCGACGGTTCGGTGGCCTCTGATGAATCGACCAGGTCATCGGCAGTTCGCGCGGTATCGCCGTGACGCTCGTCCTCGAACCGCGCGCAAATCTGGCGCCATCCCGTTGGGCGGGCTTGAAGACCGTTCTGAAGCTCGGCGCACGCGAGTTGCGCAACGGCATCAAGGGATTTCGCATCTTCATCGCCTGCCTCGCGCTGGGCGTGATGGTGATTGCCGCCGTCGGCGCCCTCGCCGATGCGTTGCGCGCGGGCCTCGCGAGCCAAGGCGAAACCATTTTGGGCGGCGACGTCACGTTCGCGCGCATGCACATCCGCGCCACGCCCGAGGAACGGACACTCTTTCAAAACCTCGGCCGCGTCAGTGAAACCTCGACGTTGCGGACGATGGCCCGCCGCCTCGACGGATCGGATCAAGCCTTGGCGGAGCTGAAAGCCGTCGATGCCGCCTATCCTTTGTCGGGCGAGACGACGATCGAGGATGGCAAGTCCTTCCGTGAAGCGATCGTCGACAATGGTGCCGTCGTCGATCCGATGCTCCTCGAACGCCTCGGATTGAAGGTCGGCGACCGCTTTCGCATCGGCCAAGCGGAAATTGATGTCACCGGCGTCTTGCAGGCCGAGCCCGACGCCGTCGCGGATCGCTTGACCTACGGTCCGCGCATTTTCGTCTCACTCGCGACGCTCGATAAAACCGCGCTCGTCAAACCCGGGACGCTCATTCGCTGGCGCTATGCGGTCAAGCTTCCGCCCGGCGCGCCGTCGGATCGCGAAACCCTCGCGAACCTCCGGAAATCCGTCGAGCAAAAGATGCCGACGGCAGGATTTACGAGCGTCGATCGTTACGATCCATCGCCGCAGATCACGCGCACGCTGGAACGTTTGCGCCAATTCCTGATTCTCATCGGACTAGCTTCCCTGCTTGTTGGCGGCGTCGGCATCGCGAGCGCCGTCGCAACCTTTATCGACAAGCGGATCAAGGTTGTTGCAACGCTGCGAAGTCTCGGAGCCTCGGGCGCGCAGATCATCGGAATTTTCCTGGTGCAGATCGTCCTGATGAGCGCCATCGGCATCGCGATCGGGCTCGCCCTTGGCGTCGCCGTGCCGCCGCTGGTCGAGAATTTCTACGGCGACCTGCTGCCGGTGCGAACCGGAATCCAAGTCTCTCCGGGGAGCCTCGGCATCGCCGCGCTTTACGGCTTGCTCGTGGCGCTCATCTTCGCGCTTTGGCCGCTCGGCCGCGTTGAGAACGTCCGCGCCGCCGTGCTCTTTCGCGACTCGATCAACGCCGTCACCGGCTGGCCGCGCAGGTCGATCATGGTCGCGACGGGAGCATTGGCGGCTTTATTGTTCGCCATCGCCGTCGCGACGTCCGAGCCGCATAACATCGCCGTCTATATCGCGATCAGCCTGATCGTCATGCTGACGGTCTTCGGATGGCTTGGCGGCGCGATTGCACGCCTCGTCAAACGCATCCCTCGGCCCAAGGCGCCGGAGCTCGCGCTGGCACTGCGCAACATCGCGGCCCCCGACGGCTTGACCCGGTCCGTCATCCTGTCTCTCGGCACAGGACTTTCTTTGCTGGTCGCCGTAGCGTTGGCGAATGCCGCGCTGGTTTCGGACCTCACAGATCGCCTTCCCGAGCAGGCGCCGGATTATTTCCTGCTCGACATCGCACCCGATGAGTTCGACGCGGTGAAAGCCAAGATCCTTGGCGACATTTCCGGCACCAAGCTGGTCGATGCGCCGATGCTGCGCGGCCGTCTGGTTGCGCTCAAAGGAACGCCGGTCGAAGAAGCAAAGGTCCCCGCCGACGCGCAATGGGTCCTGAACGGCGACCGCGGCCTGAGCTACGCCGACGCGATACCGGAAGGGTCCACGCTGACGGCCGGCACTTGGTGGCCGAAAGACTATCAAGGCCCGCCGCTGGTTTCGTTCGAACGCGATCTCGCAAAAAAGCTGGACCTCGGGATCGGAGACAGCGTGACGGTCAACGTCCTGGGCCGCAATGTCGAGGCAAAGATCGCCAACCTGCGCGAGGTCAACTGGGAGAGCCTGGCGCTCAACTTCATCATGGTGTTTTCACCAAATACGCTTCAAGGCGCACCCCACAATGTGCTGGCGACCTTGCGACTTCCCTCCGGGACGCCCCGGTCGGCGGAAACCGCGATGGTGCGCGACATGGGCAAGGCCTATCCGTCCGTCACCGCGATCCGCGTGCGCGACGCCATCGATCAGTTCAATAAGATCGTCGCGAAAGTCATGATCGCCGTCCAGGCAGCAGGCAGCGTGACGCTGGCGGCGGGCGCGCTGGTGCTGGCGGGAGCCCTTGCCACGGCGCAGCGGCGTCGCATTCTTGAGGCAGTCATCTTGAAAACGATCGGCGCCCGCCGGCGTCAAATCCTGAAAGCGCACGCATTCGAATATGCGCTCCTCGCCCTTATAGCGGCGCTGGTTGCCATTGTGCTTGGGAGCCTGATCGCATGGGTCGCGGTCACCCGCATCATGGAGATTGACTTCGTTTTCTCGGTGAACGCCGTTCTGGAAACACTGACTGTAGCCGCCCTGATGATTACCGCGTTCGGCGGTCTGGGAACCTGGGCCGTCCTGAGGGCGCCGCCAGTCCCATATCTCCGTACCGAGTAAAATTTAACCTCTTGTTTTAGGGGCCTTGAAAGCCCGCCGCATAGAGATCATATCTTGAGCAGGTGCGGCGGATTTGCGCCGCTTCAAACGAGGATTTTACGACAATGGCTGAAGTTTTTACGCGACCGACTGGGCCAATCGGCGGCGCGAGAACATCCGGCGCATTAGACCAGGGGCTGCGCTCCTTCATGCTCGGCACCTACAACTATATGGCGCTCGGCGTGGCCGGTACGGCCGTCGTCGTGATGCTGTTGATGGCTAACCCGGCCGTCATGCAGGCGATTGCGCTCGGACCGATGAAGTGGGTGATCTTCGCCGCGCTTCTGGGTCTCGGCTGGTTCGCGCCGCGCCTGTTCTTCTCGGGCAGCAACGCGCTGGCGCACGGCGCCTTCTGGGCGTACTGCGCGCTTTGGGGCGTCCTGATCTCGCCGATGATCGAAATGTTCGTCGCCCGCGGCCTTTCTGGCTTGATCGGTCAGGCGTTCTTCATCGCTGCGGCGACCTTTGCGGCCACGAGCCTCATCGGCTACACGACCAAGAAGGACATGACCGGCTGGAGCGGCTTCCTGTCGATGGCGTCGATCGGCTTGATCATCGCCATGCTGGTGAGCTTCTTCTTCGTGACCGATCCGGGCACGAGCAAGACCGTCAGCCTGCTGATCTCGTCAGTCGTCGTCCTGCTTTTCTCGGTCATGACGGCCTTTGAGACGCAGGCGATCAAGTCGATGTACATCGAGAACGCCTCTCACGGCGGCGCAGAGCAGCTGAAGCGTTCGTCGATCTTCGGTGCGTTCATGCTCTACGGCTCGTTCATCACGATGTTCATCCACATCCTGAACATCCTGGGTCTCATGAATAGCAACAGCAATTAAGCTCACACAACATATCGAAAGCGAAAGGCCCCGAAATTCGGGGCCTTTTTTATATTCGGTTCTTAGTCGCACCGCGGCGCGCAGCGGATTATCTTGTCACCAGATCGAGCCTGTCTTCAAGCACACTGAGCACCCGCTTCAGATCGTGTCCGCGCTTCATGATGAGGCCACCCGCCGCGATGACGCTATAAGCGCCCTGCTTGCGAGCCAGACGCAGGTCCTTCTCGATCCGGTAGAGCGGATATTCACAAGCGCGCCGGTAAACGGAAAAGACCGCTTTGTCGCGAAGCAGGTCGATGGCGTAGTCGCGCCATGCGCCGGACGCCACCTTGCGCCCATAAAGGTCGAGAATAGCGGCAAGCTCATGCCTGTCGAAGGAAGTCGGCCGTCCGGGCTCCGAACCATGCGTATCCGGAGCCGCGTGATGACCCGCGCGTCGCGGGCGGAAAACTATCGGATCGGTTGTCTCGCTCAAATCGAGTCATCCGTTGCTGACGAATGAGAGGATCGCGCCAATGCACGGCGAAAGCAAGAGCCAGCGTGTTGCGTAGGATTGTAGAGACTCCTCTACACGGAAATACCTCGCGTCCGACAAAATCGCGACGACCAACTGGCCACAATCCGCCGTATTAAAACGCGATAAAGATAACGGTTGACCGAGACCTTGCTTCAACGACCGGCTCTGGACACTCAGCCCCCCAGCCCCCCGGGGCCACAGTTTCGGAGCTAGGTCTCGGCAACCCTCCTGATTACCCTCTCCCGTCTTGGCCTCCCCGTCCAAGACACACCCTGCCAAACACCCTTCAAGGGCCGGATCAATCCGGCCCTTTTTTTGTGCCGCATTACAGATCGTTATTTGAAACGGCGGAAAAATCTGTGCTTATATAAAATGACGTTGAAGGGGGAATGGATAGCGTTCGCAATATGATAGCTCACACACGGAAACCGGCCGCCAAGGCGCCACCCAAGTCCGCAATTAACCCGTTGATCACGAAATGGAATACCGAGTTCGCTCTCGCTCCGTTCGACAAAATTGAAGCGCGCCACTTCAAGCCGGCGCTTCAGGCCGCATTTCGCCAGCACAACGCCGAGATCGAAAAGATCGCGTCGAATCCGAGCAAGCCGACGTTCGCAAATACGGTTCTTGCGCTCGAAAAAAGCGGCTGGCAGCTCTCCAGCGTCGCGTCCGTGTTCTGGAACATCGAGGGCTCCGACTCGACGCCGGAATTGCAGGAAGTCGCGCGCGATATGGCCCCGCGTTTCGCGGCGCATGAGACTCGCATTCTGCTCGACAAACGCCTCTTCAAGCGGATCGACGATCTTTTCCAGCGCCGTGAATCTCTGAAGCTCAGCGACGAAGATCGCCGCGTGCTCGAACGCCATCATTTGGAATTCGTCCGCGCCGGTGCTCGCCTGTCGCCCGCCGATAAGTCGCGCGTCAAGGAAATCAACGCCCGGCTTGCGACGCTCGTCACCCAGTTCATGCAGAACGTGCTGAAGGACGAACAATCCTGGCGGCTGGTTCTCGAAAACGACACCGATCTCGCCGGGCTTCCCTCGACGCTGAAAGAAAGCGCTGAGCGGGCCGCCGCCGATGCGGGTGTCGACGGCAAAGGAATGATTACGCTGGCGCGCTCCAGCGTCGAAGGGTTCCTGACCTTCTCCAGCCGCCGCGACCTGCGCGAGCAGGCCTTCGAAGCCTGGGGGAAGCGCGGCGCCCATGATGGCGATACCGACAACCGCCAGATCGTCGCCGAGGCCGTTGCGCTGCGCGGCGAATATGCGCGTCTGATGGGCTTCAAGTCCTTCGCGGAATTCAGCCTGCAGGACACGATGGCCAAGACTCCGGACGCCGTCGCGGATCTGCTGCAGGGCGTCTGGCGCAAAGCCGTTAAGCGCGCCGGCGAAGAGCACGACGCGCTTCTCGCAGAAGCCCGCGCTGGCGGCGATAATTCGCTGATCATGCCTTGGGACTGGCGCTACTACGCCGAGAAGGTGCGAAAAACCAAATTTGATTTCGACGAGTCGAAGCTGCGCCCCTACCTGCAGCTCGACAACATGATCCGCGCGGCGTTCGATTGCGCGACGCGGCTGTTTGGCCTGCGCTTCAAGGAGCGGACGGATCTGCCGCGCTATCATCCCGAAGTCCGGACCTGGGAAGTCTTGAGCAAATCGGGCGACCATGTCGGCATCTTCATGGGCGATTATTTCGCGCGGCCATCGAAGCGTTCGGGCGCCTGGATGTCAGCCTTCCGCTCACAGCATAAGCTCGCCAAGGGCCAGACGCCGGTCATCATCAATGTCTTGAACTTCGCAAAGGGCGCCGACGGCGAACCGGCGCTGTTGTCGTTCGACGACGCGCGCACGCTGTTTCACGAGTTCGGCCACGCCCTGCACGGATTGTTGTCTGACGTCAGCTATCCGTCGATCTCGGGAACGGCGGTCTCCCGCGATTTCGTCGAGCTGCCCTCGCAGCTTTATGAGCACTGGCTGTCGACGCCGGAAGTCCTCGAAAAGCACGCGCTTCACTACAAGACCGGCAAGCCGATGCCGAAAGCATTGCGCAATCGTCTGTTTGCCGCGCGCAATTTCAATCAGGGATTTGCAACGGTCGAATATACGTCGTCGGCGCTCGTCGACATGGCGCTTTATTCAGCCAAGGGAAATCCGATCGGCGACGTCGAAGGCTTCGAACGCGAGACGCTGAAAGATATCGGCATGCCGGATGAGATCGTGATGCGCCACCGCATCCCGCATTTCATGCATATCATGTCGGGCTATGCCGCGGGCTACTACAGCTATCTGTGGTCGGAAGTGATGGATGCCGATGCCTTCGCGGCGTTCGAGGAAGCAGGCGATGTGTTTCATCGCCCGACCGCGAAAAAGCTCTACGAGTTCATCTATTCCGCCGGCAACCGGCGCGATCCGCATGCGGCCTATGTCGCGTTTCGCGGCCGCCCGCCCAAGATCGATGGATTGCTGAAAAAGCGCGGCTTGGCTGCGTAGATAATCGCCGCCGACGTTGCTTATGCCATGGCCGTTCTAGCAGCGGCCATGGAGCCCATATGCGGGCCACTAAGGCGTCACCACAGGCCGGCAAGCGTTCCGCCGATGATCGGACCGCTGCGGTCCTCCTGCAGCAATACGACGATCTTCTGCACCTCGGCCTGCATCAGGGCGGCGCGCGGGAGTTGAATCTCCATGGGCTGCCCTTTCCAGATGCCGATGGGCGTCAGCTCGCGCACGATGTTCTTGTAGCTGAGCTGCTTGCCCTGGTTCTCGCCTTCCTTGATGTCGACCGTTCCCGACGACTGCACGACGCCGAGCCAGATCGTCGCTTCGCGCGGTCCGTGTCCGGTCTCCTCTCCGCCCAAGGCGAAGTTCAACGTATTCCGCTCCTGCCAGAACCGGATGGGAATGTGCTGCGGTCCGGCCTTCTCCGACGTCTTCTGGATCGCGTTCTCGATTTCCGCTTCCGACGCGCCGTTGACGTGAACTTCGCCGTTGACGATGGCCTGCGGCGTGTAGATGGCGCCGTCGCCACGGGCACGGGCGTAGTTGCGTTGCCGCTCGCTATTGCGCGGCGAGCCAAACGTGTCCTTCCAGCCGAGATAATTCCAGTAGTCGACAGGAAACGACAGCGCGATGACCGAGGGGTCCGCCGAAAGCTTCTCAAGCACCGCGTCGGCCGGAGGGCACGATGAGCACCCCTGGCTCGTGTAGAGCTCGACGACGGCGCGAGGCGCAACAGCCGGTTGACCCGCACCAGAGGGCTGAGCTGCGAGAGACGTTGTGGTGGCGATGGCGGCGATCGGCGCCAGGAAGGCCACAAGGGTAGTGCCAAAACGCATTGCGGCTCGCCTAGAGTGCTTCCGGAAAAGTGGGAACCGGTTTTCCGATAGGAAGCACGACAGAACAAAAACTAGAGTGCTTCCGGAAAAGTGGAAACCGGTTTTCCGGTAGGAGCACGACAAAACAAAAAATTTGAGGTGACGCGTCCACCTCCTAGTCCTTCTTACTCTCTAGCGTCGCGGCCAAAAAGTGAAAGGCTGGAAAGCCATGTCACGAACGAGTGAGACGCGCGAGATTTATCTTAACGTGAAAAATGCCAGTGGGGAGCTGGTAGGGGAGCTGGTAGACGGCGGGTAGACGTAAGGAGCGCCAAGCGCCCCTTACCCCGTGTTTCGAGCCCAGTGTCCGCGCGGGGCCGCTCACGCAGCCAAGTTGCGCAGCACGTAATGCAGAATACCGCCATTCTTGAAGTATTCGATCTCGTCGAGAGTATCGATACGGCAGAGCACCGGCACGTCGAGCGACGTTCCGTCGGCCCGCGTGATCGTCAGGTTAATGACTTCGCGCGGCTTCACCTTGGCGAGGCCTCGAATCGTGACTTTCTCGTCGCCCTTGAGCCCGAGAGATTGCCACGAGGTTCCGTCCTGGAAGGTGAACGGCGCGACGCCCATGCCAACCAGGTTCGAACGGTGGATGCGCTCGAACGATTGCGCGACGACGGCACGCACGCCGAGCAGGTTGGTGCCCTTCGCGGCCCAGTCGCGCGATGAGCCGTTGCCGTATTCAATTCCGGCAAACACGACGAGCGGCACACCCTCCTGCTCGTAGAGCATCGCGGCATCGTAGATCGCCATTTCCTTGCCGGACGGATAGTGGATCGTCAGGCCGCCTTCCTTCACGTTGCCGTTGGCGTCCTTCACCATCGCATTCTTGATGCGGATGTTGGCGAACGTCCCGCGCATCATGACTTCGTGGTTGCCACGCCGCGTGCCGTACTGATTGAAGTCGACGGGCTGCACGCCATGATCGAGCAAATAACGTCCGGCCGGGCTAGACGTCTTGATCGAGCCGGCGGGCGAGATGTGGTCGGTCGTGATCTTATCGCCGAACAACCCGAGGATTCGCGCGTTGACGATGTCGACGACCGGCTTCGCCTCGCGCGCGATGCTCTGGAAGTAGGGCGGGTTCTGGACGTACGTCGATTGCCCGTTCCAGCCATAGGTCAGGCCGCCGCCGATCGCGATCGACTGCCAGTTCGTGTCGCCCTTGAACACGTCGGCGTAGCGGGCTTTGAACATGTCGCGGGTGATGTTCTCGGCAATGAACTTCTGAATCTCCTGCGTCGTCGGCCAGATGTCCTTGAGATAGACAGCCTTGCCGTCGCTGCCCGTTCCGATCGGCTCTTTCGTCAGATCCTTAAGCACGGTGCCCGCCAAGGCATGGGCGACGACGAGCGGCGGCGATGCGAGATAGTTCGCCTGCACATCGGGGCTGACACGGCCTTCGAAGTTGCGGTTGCCCGAGAGAACCGCCGCCGCGACGATGCCGTTATCGTTGATGGCTTTCGACAGCTCCGGGGCGAGCGGCCCCGAGTTCCCGATGCAGGTGGTGCAGCCGAAGCCGACAAGATTGAATCCGATCTTGTCGAGATAGGTCTGCAAACCCGCCTGGGCGAGATAGGCGGCCACGACCTGCGATCCAGGCGCGAGCGATGTTTTCACCCACGGCTTGCTCGTCAGTCCGCGCTCGACGGCATTGCGAGCCAGAAGCCCGGCCGCGATCAAGACACTCGGATTTGACGTGTTCGTGCAGCTCGTGATGGCGGCGATGACGACGTCGCCATGCCCGATGTCGAAGGCTTTGCCGTCGACAGGGACGCGTTTCGCAAGCTCGCCCGGCTTTTTGTATTCCGACGTCAGCGCCGTCTCGAACCCGCTCTTGATATCGCCGAGTGCAAGCCGGCCCTCGGGCCGTTTCGGCCCCGCCATCGATGGCACGACGTCGCCGAGATCAAGCGCCAGCGTATCGCTGAAAACGGGATCGGCCGAGCCCGACTCGCGGAACAGCCCCTGCGCCTTCGAGTAAGCTTCGACCAGTGCGATGCGGTGCACGTCGCGCCCCGAGATCATGAGATAGTTGATCGTTTCCTTGTCGACCGGGAAGAACCCGCACGTCGCACCGTACTCCGGCGCCATGTTGCCGATCGTCGCCCGGTCGGCGAGCGTCATGCTGTCGAGGCCGGGACCGTAGAACTCGACGAACTTGCCGACGACGCCCTTTTTGCGCAGCATCTGCGTCACGGTCAGAACCAGGTCCGTCGCGGTGACGCCCTCGTTGAGCCTGCCGGTTAGCCGGAAGCCGATCACCTCCGGAATGAGCATCGACTGCGCCTGTCCGAGCATCGCTGCTTCCGCTTCGATGCCGCCGACGCCCCAGCCGAGCACCGCGAGCCCGTTGACCATCGTCGTATGGCTGTCCGTGCCGACGAGCGTATCGGGATAGGCGATCGTTGAACCGTCGGGCAATTGCTTGGTCCACACCGTCTGCGCCAGGTATTCGAGATTGACCTGATGGCAGATGCCGGTTCCGGGCGGCACGACACGGAAATTGTGAAACGCGCCCTGGCCCCATTTCAGGAAGTTGTAGCGTTCGCCGTTGCGCGCGTATTCCAGAGCCACGTTGTCGGCGAGCGCCTTCGGCGTTCCGAATTCATCGACGATGACGGAATGGTCGATGATGAGGTCGACCGGCACCAGCGGATTGATCTTGGCCGGATCGCCGCCGAGCTTCGTCATGCCGTCGCGCATGGCGGCGAGATCGACGACGGCCGGAACGCCGGTGAAATCCTGCATGAGGACGCGGGCCGGACGGAAGCCGATTTCCTTTTCCTTTTTGCCCTTGTTATCGATCCAGTCGGCCATCGCCGCGATGTCGGCTTTCGTCACCGTGCGCCCGTCCTCGTGGCGCAACAGGTTCTCAAGCAGAACCTTCATCGAATAAGGCAGCTTGGAAATGCCCTTGAGGCCGTTGGCCTCGGCCTCGGGCAACGAATAGTAAACGTAGGGCTTACCCTCGACAGTGAGGGTCTTGCGGCAGTTGAAGCTGTCGTTGGATAGGGGTGTGAGTGCGCTCAAGGTCAGGCCTCCGAAGTTAAGACGAAGGGCTGCGCCGCCGGAGTGCCGGCGGATCGAGGACATCCCGCGACATCGCTGACGAAGCCGCGCGATCCCCGCTTTTGCGCTAGCGAAGGATACAACGTGCCTTTTATATAATCCTTCAAAAAAGTGAACCCCTTCACGTTTTGGCGATGGCGTCGCAGGCAAAATGCGGCAGCTGTCGTTCATTTTGCAGTCACGGAAGCCCGTCCCAGTGCAACTCATCGCCGAAGACTTGGTCATAGAGCGGGGCGGCCGCGTCGTTATCGACGGCCTGTCGGTTGCGGTCTCGGAGGGCGAAACCCTGGTTCTGTCGGGAGCCAACGGCGCCGGCAAGACGACTTTGCTCCGAGCCATCGCGGGCTACGTCCGCCCGGCGGCGGGCACGATTCGGCTCGATGGCGGCGATAGCGAGCTGACGATTTCGGAGCAGGCGCACGTCGTCGGACACGCCAACGCCGTCAAATCGAGCATGACCGTGTTCGAGAACGCCGCCTTCTGGTCGGAATATCTGAGCGGCCATGCGTCCGATACCGAGCAGATCGAACGCGCGCTCCGCCATTTCGGCTTGGAAGATCTCGTAGAGTTTCCGGCGGCTTATCTTTCGGCGGGACAAAGGCGGCGGCTTGGACTGGCGAGGCTCTTGCTCGCGCCGCGCCCGCTCTGGCTTCTCGATGAGCCGACCGTGTCGCTGGACATCGCGTCGTCGGATCGTCTCGTTGCCGCGGTCAACCATCATACGAGCGGCGGCGGTCTGGCGATCATCGCGACGCACGTGCCGCTGGCGCTGGAGCGCGTCCGGACTTTGACAATCGCTCCACGAAGGATGGCCGCGTGACAAGTTTCTGGGCGCTCGTTCGCCGCGACCTGAGACTGGCCGTCCGCGAAGGCGGTGCGATAGGCACGGCGCTGGGCTTCTTCCTCGTCGTCGTATCGATGATGCCGCTCGGCCTTGGGCCGGACCTCAATCTGCTGGCGCGCATCGCGACCGGCATCTTGTGGATCGCGTTGCTGCTGGCGGCGCTTCTGTCGCTCAACCGCATTTTCGAAGCCGACTATGAGGATGGCACGCTCGATGTGCTCGCAACCGGCCGCCTTCCGCTCGAACTCGTGGCTGCCGCGAAAGCGCTGGCGCACTGGATCACGACCGGCATTCCGCTGGCGCTGCTTGCGCCGGTACTTGGGATTTTGCTCAACCTGGACATCAGGTCCTACCCGATCCTTGTCGCAACGACGCTGGCCGGCACCCCGGCGGTCAGCTTCCTCGGCGCTATCGGCGCGGCGTTGACGGTAAAAGCGCGGCGCGGCGGCCTGTTGCTGGCGCTGGTCGTTTTGCCGCTCTACGTGCCGACCTTGATTTTCGGCATATCGACGGTTAGCGCCACCATGGGACCCTCCGGAATGGGCGCGGCGTTTCTGATCCTAACGGCGATATCGCTTGTCGCCGTCGTCCTCGGCCCGATCGCGGCGGCAGCGGCCCTCCGCATACAACTTCAATAAACGGTAACCTCGCGTTCATTGCGAAAAAACGGCGAAGGGCTTAAATCCCGACCATGCAGACGCTGACGCAGCAACTGGCCAATCCGACCCGCTTCATGGGGCTTTCCGCGAGGGTGCTTCCGTGGGCGTCGGCCGCTGCCGCCGTTCTGATCGCGCTCGGGTTTTACCTGTCGTTCTTCGACTCGCCCGCCGACTACCAGCAGGGCGAGACGGTGCGCATCATGTACATCCACGTGCCCTGCGCCTGGCTATCAATGATGATTTACGGCCTGATCGCCGTGTCGAGCTTCGGCCTTCTCGTCTTCAGGCACCCCCTCGCCGACGTCTCCGCGAAAGCGGCCGCGCCGCTCGGCGCCGCGTTCACGTTCCTGGCGCTGTTGACGGGGTCGCTCTGGGGTAAGCCGATGTGGGGCACCTATTGGGTCTGGGATGCGCGCCTGACGTCGGTGCTTATTCTTTTCTTTCTCTATCTCGGACTGATGGCGCTTCGAGCGGCGCTGGAAGATGAATCTGCGGCCGCCAAGCTGACGGCCGTGCTCGCGCTTGTCGGCGTCACGATTCTTCCGATCATCAAGTTCTCGGTCAACTGGTGGAACACGCTGCACCAACCTTCAACCGACTTCACCTCGACGGTCGATCCGAGTATGCGCTGGCCGCTGGTCATCATGGCGATGGGATTTACGCTGCTGTTCTTCGCGATGCATTTGAAAGCCATGCGCAACGAGATCATGCGCCGGCGCGTGAAAGCCATGCGCGCGCAAGTCGTCGCCGGTCGTGACCGGCTCGCAGCCTCGGGGGCCACGAGCTGAATTCATGGACCTTGGACCGCACGCCGCCTTCATCTGGATTTCGTATGCTGCCGTGATCTTCGTTGTCGCGGGCCTCGTCGCCTGGCTCATTTTCGATGGCAGAAAGCAAGCCGCCGCGATGCAGGAACTGGAAAAGCGCGGTGCCCGACGCCGCTCGGCGAGCGCCGTGGAGTGAACCCGTGAATCAAGGCCGATCGAAACTTCTCCGCTTGCTGCCGGTCCTGTTTTTTGCCGCCGTCGCAGGTTTCTTCGCGATGGCGCTGCGCTCCGGCGATCCCTCCCTTCTTCCCTCGACGCTCGTCGGCAAGCAGGTTCCGCAAGGCGTCTTTCCGCCGATCGAGGGACTTGAATCCGCGAACGGCAAGCCCGAGGTCGGTTTTACCAGCGCCGATCTCGCCAAGGGGAAGGTTTCCGTCGTCAACTACTGGGCATCATGGTGCATGCCCTGCATCGAGGAACACCCATTCCTCGTAAAACTGAAAAGTATGGCCGATGTCGATATTTACGGCATCAACTACAAGGATCGCGCTGACGCCGCCCGCCGCTTCATCGGCCGTTTCGGCAATCCCTATACGGCGGTCGGAACCGACGCGCAGGGCCGTGCCGCTATCGATTGGGGCGTCTACGGAACGCCGGAGACATTTATCGTGAATGGCAAAGGTCAGATCGTCTACAAGCACGTCGGACCGATTTCCGAAGCCGCGCTAACGTCGAAATTGCTTCCCGCAATCGAAAAAGCCCGCACGGCTGCGGGCTCGATAGCGTCCGGACCGTGATAAGCCGAACGCAGTCTGACGCGAAATCGCTTTAAATAGATTGGAACTTCTTGGTCTCGTTATCGTAGACGCTGAGCGTGCCCGTCGCGATATCGAAATGCGCGCCGTGAAGCTGCAGCAAGCCTTGCTCCTCCCGCTCGCGCACGAACGGAAACGTCCGCAGATTTTTCAGCGACTGCATGACGCCCTCTTGTTCGAGTGCACGCTGCTTGAACTCGGGCGAAGCGCCCGGATTGTCGCGGAGGACGGCAAGGCGCGCCTCATCCAGCATCGACATCCAGCGCGAGATGAAATGAGCTTCCGTTTGAACGGCAGCCTTCTCGTCCCATGCCGCCTTGATGCCGCCGCAGCCGGAATGACCGATGACGATGAGATGGCGAAGGTTGAGATTTAGGATCGCGAACTCGATGGCCGAGCTGACGCCGTGGAAGTTGCCGCCGGTTTCGTAGGGCGGAACGAGATTGGCGATATTGCGCAGGACAAACAGCTCGCCCGGCATGGCGCTGAAGATCGTTTCAGGATCGACGCGGCTGTCGGAGCACGAGATGACCATCGTCTGAGGGTCCTGCCCGTGCGTCGCGAGCCTCTCGTAATGTGCGGCGTTCGGAGTGAAGTGGCGGAACTTGAAGCGGCGATAGCGATCGGCAAGAGAGTCGGGAAAGGTCTTCATTGTCGTTTGGTTCTCCTTCTTACGAGCCGCCGCGCAGCGTCACACCCCTGCGCAAGCGGGTGTTGGTTCTTGATAGAACGAGATACCCAAGAACGGCCGATATCAGCGAACCGCTCAGCACGCCGAGTTTGACGTGACCACTCGCGTGCGCATCAGGGAACGCCAGCATGCCGATGAATAGGCTCATCGTGAAGCCAATACCGCCAAGCATGGCTGTGCCGAATAGCTGCATCTCGGTTGCGCCATCCGGCCGCGCTCCGAGGCCGCTTCTGATCGCGGCCCAGGCAAAGCTATAGATTCCAAGCGGCTTGCCGATGAGAAGTCCAAGCATAATTCCAAGCGAAATCGGCGATGTGAAATCCTCAGCCGAAATCGCGGAAAATGAGACGCCCGCATTGGCGAACGCGAAAACCGGCAGGATGAGGAAACTCACCCAAGGGCTTAGAAAATGCTCGACGGATTCGAGTGGACCTTCTCGGCCCTTGCCGTCGGTGAGCGGTACGAAAAGCGCGGTGACGACACCGGCGAGCGTCGCGTGGACACCCGATTTCAAAACGCAGAGCCACACGAACGCGCCGACGAGAGCATAGGCCCATATCCGCATGACGTTGAAACTATTGAGAAGGGCAAGACCGGCGACCCCGGCAAAGGCGAGCGCCAGCGCCGAGAGCGACAGGTCACCGGTATAGAAAAACGCGATAATGAGAATCGCGCCGAGATCGTCGATAATGGCGAGCGCCAGCAGGAAAACCTTGAGGCTCTGCGGCACGCGTGAGCCGAGCACGGCCAGAACACCAACGGCAAACGCGATATCCGTTGCAGCCGGGATAGCCCAGCCTTTGAGCGCGATGTTGTTGTCCCAATTGATCGCGGCATAGATCAGAGCCGGCGCGATCATGCCGCCCAGTGCGGCGAGAATCGGAAGCAGGGCCGCCTTGCGATTCGACAACGCACCGCGCAGCATCTCACGCTTGATCTCGAGACCTACGACGAAAAAGAAGATCACCATGAATGCGTCGTTGATCCAATGCAAAAGCGATTTGGACAACACGAACGGCGCGATACCGATCGAAAGCGGGAACTCGAGCGTCCGCTCATAAATATCGTTAAACGATGAATTTGCGATGATGAGCGCGAGGATTGCGGCGCAGAGCAGCGCCAATCCTGCGGCGGCCTCACGACTAATGCCCGTCGCAGTTGTTTCCGGCTTCATGTACGGCCTTTGATCTCCCGGTTTGGCAAATCGTAGGTAGCAAGCCCCGCCGGGGCAAGCAAAAGGTTGAACCGCATCGCCGCATCGCTGAAACGCAGCCGAAGGCAAGAAGAATTGGCGAAATGCTTATGCTTTAGAGATACGTTCCTTAGGCAGAATTTCAAAAACCGTTTCCGCCGGCCGGCACAGGCGCGTGCCCAGCGGCGTCACGACGATCGGACGATTGATCAATATCGGATGCGCCAACATCGCGTCGATGATCGCCGTGTCGTCGAGGCCCGTGTCGGAAAGCCCAAGGTCTTCGTAGGGCGTTCCTTTTTGCCGAAGCAGGTCGCGCGGTGCGATGCCCATCGCCTTGATCAGCTCAAGAAGCTCTTTCCGGTTTGGTGGCGTTTTCAGATACTCGATCACGCGTGGCTCTTCGCCATGCTCGCGGATCATCGCCAGCGTCGCACGCGACGTGCCGCAAGCGGGATTGTGATAGATCGTAATCGTCATCAGACGTCCTTTCCGGCTTTTGTCATGTCGAAAGCCAGGCCCAGTCGATCAGCGGCAGCATGAGCCGGTCGCTGCCGCGGCTGGCTTCCACGCCAAAGGCAACGCCTTGGGTCGCATGAGTCCATGCATCCGACACGGACGCGCCGTTGAGCAAGCGCGCGGTCAGGAAGCCCGTGAACAGATCTCCTGTTCCGTGCGGCACGTCGGCGAGCTTTTTCACGGTGCTGACCTGGACGTTCCCGCTTTGCGATAGCACGTTCGCCAATTCGTCGGGACCGGACGGAATGGACGTTGCAGCCACGATTGGGCAGGCAAGCGCTAGCGCCGCCTGCGCTGCATCTTCCGGCGATTGAACCTCTTGGCGCGAGAGCCAGCCGAGTTCGAACCGGTTTGGCGTCGTGATGTCGGCGAGCGGAACCAGCGCATCGCGCACCACGGCTGCTGCGGCCGCATCGATATAGAGGCCTTCCGGATCATCCCCCAGAATGGGGTCGCAGACGTAAATGATCTGCGGGCTGATCTCTCGCATCCGCTTGATGAGCCGCGCCACCCATGTCGCGTGTCCGGCGGACGGCAGATAACCAGTAAGCACCGCATCAAACGTGCCGAGCCAGCCGTTCGCCTCGATCGCGCCGCTCATCTTTTCGAGCGCGGCCGGTTCAAGGATCACGCCAGCGCATTTTTCGCGTGCCGGATGATTGGACAACACGACCGTCGGCAGCGCCACGACCTCGATTCCCGCGCGCTGCAGCGGAGCGATGGTGGGACTTAAACCAACCGTGTCTTGCGCAACGTGCGATGAAATAACGAGAATTCGGCGCATGGTCCTGATTGCACTTGGAGATCGTGTATCGGCCGCGCCTTCGAGCAGGGAAGGCCAAGCCATCTATCATGGGATATCCGCAGCGCATTCGTCTACCTGCGCGCCGGTGGATCTTTATCGTCTGGCTCAAAAGTTGAGTATGCCTGGGCGTCGGATGCGTTATGGTGCGTTGCACCATCCCCGCAGCTCCGGAGCCGACGCCGATGGCGATGAGACCAAGACGCAGCGTTCTTTACGTTCCAGGAGACAACGAACGCGCCATCGACAAAGCGAAATCACTTCCCGCCGATTCGATTATTCTCGATCTCGAGGATTCGGTCGCGCCAGCAAACAAGGAACTGGCCCGCAAACATGCCGCGGACGCCATCCGGGCAGGTGAATTCGGCTCGCATGAAGTCATTTTGCGCGTCAACCCGATCGAGACGCCGTGGGGCATGGGTGACCTCCATGCGGCGATCGCTGCGGCTCCCGATGCGATCCTTGTTCCGAAGGTTTCGCAGTCGGGCGATATTGTCGGGACGGCGAAAGTGGTGAAGGCGGCCGATGCCGACCCCCGCATTCGTCTCTGGGCCATGATCGAAACGCCGATGGGCATCATCAACGCCCGCGAAATCGCCGCCTGCGGTCCCGACCCCGACAATCGCCTCGCCTGCTTTGTGGTCGGAACCAACGATCTGTTGAAGGAAAGCCGCGCCCGTGCCGGCAGCAACCGCTTCGCCGTCGTGCCGTGGCTGGCGATGACGCTTGTCGCGGCCCGCGCTTACGGACTGGACGTCATTGACGGCGTCTACAACGATTTTAAGGATGATTCGGGTTTTCGCGCCGAATGCGAGCACGGCCGCACGCTCGGAATGGACGGCAAGACCCTAATTCATCCGTCGCAAGTCGCGCCCTGCAACGAGATTTTCTCGCCGAGCGACGACGAGGTCACCTGGGCGACCAAGATCATCAAAGCCTTCGAACAGCCGGAAAACGCCCGAAAAGGCGTCATTACCGTTGAGGGCAAGATGGTGGAACGCCTACACCTCGTCATGGCGAAAAGGGTTGCCGCCATCGCGGACGCCATCGCCGCGCGCTCGCGCATCGAAGAGCCTTGGTTTTGAGCGCGACTTGAAATCCACGGCGTCTGCGGCCCTTGATCGCGTCTTGGCGTCTTGAAAAGGGTTGCGGTTCGCGGCCCACATCCGGAAAAAGAACCACAACAACCAGCGGCAACGAAGGCGAGATCGATGGCGGATACGAAAACCAACGCAGGCAATTTCTTCGAGGATTTCCGCTTCGGTCAGATCATTCACCACGCGACGCCGCGCACCGTCACCGTCGGCGATGTTGCGCTGTACACGGCGCTCTATGGCTCACGCTTTGCGGTCCAGTCGGCCGACACCTTCGCCAAGGCGATCGGCTATCCGAAAGCGCCGCTCGACGACCTGCTGACCTTCCACGTCGTTTTCGGAAAGACGACGCCGGATATCTCGCTCAACGCCATCGCCAACCTCGGCTACGCCGATTGCCGGTTTCTGAAGGCCGTCTACCCGGGCGACACGCTCACCTCGACGTCGGAAGTCATCGGACTCAAGGAAAATTCCAACGGCGAAACTGGCACCGTCTACGTGCGCTCCACCGGACGCAATCAGGACGGACAGGTCGTCCTCGAATATTGCCGCTGGGTGATGGTCAGGAAGCGCACGAAGGGAACACCCGCGCCGGAATCCGTGGTTCCGAAGCTACCGGACCGCGTCGATCCGAAGGACATCGCAGGTGCCGTCCCCGCGCTCGACGTCGCGAAGTATGATTTCGCGCTTGCGGGATCGCCGCATCGCTGGGGCGATTACAGTGCTGGCGAGAAAATCGATCACGTCGACGGCATGACGCTCGAGGAAGCCGAGCATCAGACCGCGACACGCCTCTATCAGAACACCGCGAAGGTTCATTTCAATCAGCACACCGAGGCTAAGGGCCGGTTCGGCAAGCGCATCGTCTACGGCGGCGTCGTTATCTCGCTCGTGCGTGCACTTTCGTATAATGGCCTCGGCAACGCGTTCCATCTGGCGGCGATCAACGGTGGCCGTCACGTCGCCCCGACGTTCGCGGGCGATACGATCTATGCGTGGTCGGAGATCCTTGAAAAGGCGGAGATTCCCGAACGCAAGGACATCGGCGCGCTGCGCGTCCGCATGGTCGGCGTCAAGAATCAGGACTGTTCGGCGCTACCGTTGAAGACCGAAACCGGCGAATATGCCGAAGGCGTCGTGCTCGACCTCGACACGTGGCTGATCCTGCCGCGCTGATTGGACCGGCTGCTCGCGGCTTTCGCTAACAGCGTTGTATCTTGGCAGCGCCACGGGCTCGAATGCGCGGGAGAGGTCCGTCGTCGGTGGTTCTCCGCTTCGACTTCCCGTTATGTGGCATTTGGCGAATTGCCGCGTGGCCTGCGAGACGCTAAAACGCTGCTCCAAGATAAAAAGGTATCCGATGCAAGCCACCTCAGGGCGGAGCGCGCGACCGGAGCGGCCGCTGTCTCCCCACATCCAGATCTATTCGCCGCTGATCAACATGATGATGTCGATCGTGCATCGCATTACCGGCGCGGCGCTGTATGTCGGCTCGCTGCTGCTGGCCTGGTGGTTGTTCGCGGCGGCGGCGGGACCGGACTATTACGATTACGTCGCCGGATTGCTCGGGTCCTGGCCGGGAAAGATCGTCCTGCTCGGGTATACCTGGGCGCTGATGCACCATCTTCTCGGCGGCCTCCGGCATTTCATCTGGGACACCGGGCGCGGCTACGATCTCAAAACCGTCGATCTCCTGTCCTGGGGAACGTTGGCCGGATCTCTTGTCTTGACGGCGTTGATCTGGATCGGCGTTGCCGTTTCGGGAGGGCTTTGATCATGGCGATGCGAACGCCCCTCAAAACAGCAAGATATCTTGGCTCTGCGAAAGAAGGCGCCGATCACTTCTGGAAGCAGCGCGTCACGGCCGTCGCGAATGTCGTCCTTGCCATCTTTCTTGTCTGGCTCGTCGTGTCATTGACGGGTGCCGATTATACGACCGTCAAGCATCGGCTGGCTAATCCGCTCGTCGCGCTGGGCCTGCTCGCCCTGGTGCTGTCCGGTACGATCCACATGCGCCTGGGCATGCAGACGATCATCGAAGACTATGTTCACGGCGAAGGCCTGAAGATCGTCGCGCTCATGATCAATACGTTTTTCACAATCGTCGTTGCGCTCGTCAGCATCTTCTCCGTGCTGAAGCTGAGCTTCGGGGCATAGAGACATGGCGAACACGAACAGCAAGGCGAACGGAGCGGCGGCTGCACCGGCCGTTGGCGGCAAGGCATACCCGATTGTCGATCATCAATATGATGTCGTCGTGGTCGGAGCTGGCGGCGCAGGTCTGCGCGCTACCCTCGGTTGCGCCGAAGCAGGTCTCAAGACCGCCTGCGTCACGAAAGTTTTTCCGACGCGCTCCCACACCGTGGCTGCCCAGGGCGGCGTCGCGGCGGCCCTCGGAAACATGGGGCCGGACGATTGGCGCTGGCACATGTACGATACTGTCAAGGGCTCTGACTGGCTCGGAGACCAGGACGCGATTGAATATCTGTGTCGCCATGCTCCGGCCGCCGTCTACGAGCTCGAACACTACGGTGTTCCCTTCTCGCGCACCGAGGACGGTAAGATTTATCAGCGCCCCTTCGGCGGCATGACGACCGACTTCGGCGAAGGCCCGCCCGCGCAACGGACTTGCGCCGCCGCCGACAGAACCGGCCACGCGATGCTGCACACGCTCTATGGCCAATCGCTCCGTCACGCGGCGGAATTCTTCGTCGAATATTTCGCGCTCGATCTCATCATGGACCGCGACGGCGCCTGCCGGGGCATTATCGCGCTGAACCTCGAAGACGGCACGCTGCACCGTTTCCGCTCCAAAAAAACGATCCTGGCGACCGGCGGCTACGGACGCACATATTTCTCATGCACGTCGGCGCACACCTGCACGGGTGACGGCAATGCCATGGTGCTCCGCGCCGGACTGCCGCTCCAGGACATGGAATTCGTGCAGTTCCACCCGACCGGCATCTACGGCGCTGGTGTTCTGATCACGGAAGGCGCGCGCGGCGAAGGCGGCTATCTGACGAACTCCAAGGGCGAGCGCTTCATGGAGCGTTACGCGCCGCACGCCAAGGATCTGGCGTCTCGCGACGTCGTCTCGCGCTCGATGACGGTCGAAATCCGCGAAGGCCGCGGCGTCGGTGCCGAAGGCGATCATATCTTCCTGCACCTCGACCATCTCGATCCTAAGATCCTGGCCGAGCGTCTGCCGGGCATCACCGAAAGCGCCAAGGTCTTCGCCGGTGTCGATCTACGCCGTCAGCCGATCCCCGTGCTTCCGACGGTCCATTACAACATGGGCGGTATCCCGACGAACTATCACGGCGAGGTTCTGACCAAGAAAGACGGCAATCCCGATCACGTCGTCCCCGGATTGATGGCGATCGGTGAGGCCGCGTGCGTTTCGGTGCACGGCGCCAACCGCCTCGGCTCGAATTCCCTCATCGACCTCGTCGTCTTCGGTCGCGCCGCCGGTCTGCGCTGCGCCGAAACCATCGAGTCCGGCGCGATGCAGCCGGAATTGCCGAAGGATACGGACGACAAGATTCTCGCACGCTTCGACCGCTTCCGGTACGCGAAAGGCTCGACGCCGACCTCGGCATTGCGTTTGCGTATGCAGAAGATCATGCAAGCGAACTGCGCCGTCTTCCGCGACGGTCCGGTGCTGAAGGAAGGCGTCGAAAAAATCGCGGCCGTCTGGCGCGACGCGGCCGACATTTCCGTCACCGATCGCTCGCTCATCTGGAATTCGGATCTCGTCGAAACGCTCGAGTTCGACAACCTGATCGCTCAGGCCGCCGTGACGGTTACGGGCGCGGAAAACCGCAAGGAAAGCCGTGGCGCGCACGCGCGGGAAGACTATCCCAAGCGCGACGACGTCAATTGGATGAAGCACACGCTCGCCTGGGTCGACTATGACGCGAAGTCGGTGAAGCTCGACGAGCGGCCGGTCCACACCCGGACGATGACGAACGAAGTCAAGTACATCGAACCGAAAGCCCGCGTTTATTGATCGTCTCGTTATGCGTGCGGTGGGTAGAAATAGCGCGTCGCCATGAAGACGCGGTATGGTGTGGCGCCTTGAGGAGCCGCATCCATTGAGCAAGTCCACATCAGAACCAGCCGACGAAGCCGACACACGCATGCCGCCCGATCCGTTCGCGGCCGTGCTGCCGGCCCTTGCGGCGTTGGGAGCGATAACCTCGATCGCCGCGATCAATTGGTCGGGCGAGGGAAAGCTCGCCGCGCGCACGCGCACAAAACGCAAGACCTCGGCTTCACTCCGCGATCTCGAAACGTGCTGCCTTGGCCTCGCTGAGATTTTCCGCCGCTTCCAGCGTCATCCGCGCGTCTTTGCGGGCGAAGGCGGACAGGCTTCGGCTCCGTTGAAGTTCGGCGTGCACGGCCAGCGCATCCGGGCCGACGCACAGCGGCTCTACCTGCAACTCATGAACGACATCGCGTCGATGCTCGTTCTTGCCGCCCAGAACGCATTCGACGTGATGACCGCGATCGAAGACGGCGACATCGACGCGCCGGAAGAGATCTTCTTTGCATTCGGAGAGCAGCAGGATCGTCTTAACACCGTGCTTCAGACGCGCGTGACGCTGCGCGCCGCCGTCGATACCGGCGCCGGCATCGCCGAACGTCTGGTAGACTTGGTGCGTGAGTTAAAAACCTATCAAAAGCCTGCCTAGAGTGCTTCCGGAAAGTGAGTATCGGTTTGCCGATAAGAAGTACGAGAAAACAAAAACCTGGAGCCATCCGCGATTCAACGAAAGGCGGAAAGGCTCTAGGGACCAAAGAACGGCATCCCGCGACGAGGGCTGCCGTTGACAGAGCTGCCCGATAGGGGCTTCTGTCTTGCCGGTCTTTTCTCGCACGCGGGGTCACCCGGCAATCACATGGTTCAGCTCACACTTCCGAAAAATTCCAAGCTCACGCGCGGCAAAACGTGGAACCAGCCCGACCACGAAGGCGACTGGAAAGAGTTTCGCATTTATCGCTGGAATCCGGACGATAGCGAAAATCCCCACATCGATACGTATCAGATCGATAAAAAGCAGTGCGGGCCGATGGTGCTCGACGCCCTGATCAAGATTAAGAACGAGATCGATCCGACGCTGACGTTCCGCCGCTCGTGCCGCGAGGGCATCTGCGGGTCCTGCGCGATGAACATCGACGGCACGAACACGCTCGCCTGCCTCAAGGGCATGGACGATGTCAAAGGGCCGGTGAAGATCTATCCGCTCCCCCACCTTGAGGTCGTGAAAGACCTGGTGCCGGATTTGACCAACTTCTATGCCCAGCACCGTTCGATCGAACCTTGGCTCAAAACCGACACCGCGACGCCGCCGACGGAATGGAAGCAGTCGCGCGACGACCGCAGCAAGCTCGACGGTCTGTACGAATGCATTCTGTGTGCATGCTGCTCGACGTCATGTCCAAGCTACTGGTGGAATTCCGATCGCTACCTCGGTCCCGCAATCCTGCTGCAGGCCTATCGCTGGGTCATCGACAGCCGTGACGAAGCGACGGGTGAGCGGCTCGATAATCTCGAAGATCCATTCCGTCTCTATCGCTGCCACACCATCATGAATTGCGCCAAGGCGTGCCCGAAAGGGTTGTCGCCTGCGAAAGCAATCGCGGAATTGAAAAAACTGATGGTCGAGCGCCGCGTCTGAGGCGGCGGAATACTTCGCGCGCCGGATCTCAGAAAGGGTCATGCTATGCAGGACATCCTCGATCACATCGGCTTTCCCATCGCCGATTACGCGCGTTCCGTCGCATTCTATAAGCAGTCACTGGCCCCGCTCGGGATCGCGATGCTGAAGGAAGTCAGTTTGTCGGAGGATGGCTCCGACGGTTACGCCGGATTTGGACGTCAGCGGCCGCAGTTCTGGATCGGCACCGGTTCACCGCTAAAAGGCCGGCTGCACGTGGCGTTCGCCGCCACCAGCCGCGAGCAGGTGCAGGCTTTTTACGAAGCCGCGCTCGCCGCGGGCGGCCGTGACAACGGTCCGCCCGGCCTCAGGCCGCACTATCATGAGAATTATTACGGCGCTTTCGTTCTCGATCCGGACGGCCACAATATCGAAGCCGTGACCCATTTGCCCGAATAAGCCGCGCTTTAAGCCTCGGATTTTATGCGAAAGCGGCTCTGAAAAGAGAAATGGCCGGTGACGCTAATCGCTGTCTCCGACCATTTAAAAAGTATTGACACCGAAGTGCCGGTAATCGGTTCACTCCCAAGTTCGAATGCCCAATCCGGAACCCGGGAGTTGCAAACCGAATTAGGCGGCTTTCCGCTTCGCGGTCTTCTTCACTGCCTTGCGCACCGTCTTCTTCGCGGCTTTCTTCGCGACGGGCTTCTTTCTCTTCGCAGGTGCCTTCTTTGCTGCTTTAGCCATAGGATTAGTCTCCCTCTAGAGTTCGAATCAGCTCGAACTCAACAAACATGAGCAAATTCGCGAAGTTTGTAGACAGAGAAGTTTGATATATCGCATAAAAAGGAGTTTATTAACGCAAATTGTTGCGTAAATGTCGCAATTTTTCTTATTTTCGCCGCCCTATTGGCCTTTCCGAAGATTGAGAGATGCGAATTCCCGCTGATTTCGATTCCCAATTTCGAATCCTGATTCGTATTTCTCGCCATTCATTAGTCGTCAAACCGATCAGATTTCTTGCGATCCTCTGATGCGCGTCTGCATGTCGAGCGCGGCGTGCAGATAGGCCATCGGCTCATCAATCATGTCGGCGACGAGAGATCCGTAGTCGGCGCGATTGGGAACGATGTCGGCGAAGATGGATCCATCTTCGATCTTGAGGTCCGCACCATAGTGGCGCGCGATCGCCTGCATCTTGGCATTGTTCGGCATACAGACGAGTGTGAGGTGGCTGTAGCCGCGATTGCGCGCCGTCCGGATGACGCGTCCCATCAATTGCGTCGCGATACCGCGATTGGCGAATGCTCTTTCGACGGAGAATGCGACTTCGGCATTCGCATTGCGCATCAACGTCCCCGGACGCAATTCAGCGACGCCGCGCACGACCCCGTCGACGAAATAGCCAAACGTCACGTTTCCGAAATCGCTGGCGTGCGCCGCATAGGTCTCGACGAAAGCATCCGAGACGTCATGTCCGAACCGCCGGTGACGCGCGTCACCGTCGAGACGCTGCAGGTGATCCCTGAACAGATAGCTTTCGCTCGCCAGGAGCCGCCGAATAAATCCGAAATGCGCGTCGTCTTCGACGTGAGCTTCATCAAGCATGACTAGCCTCTCGTAGTCTGGGGCCTACCGCCGCCGGGGCGCCAAGTCCTCGTAATATAAAAGGAAATGATGCTTAATTTGTGCGAAGCAACAAGTCTTTGCTGCAACGCAGTAGTGCATTTTCGGCCGACGGATGTCAGAAAAGCTCAGCGAGCGGCTCTTTTCCCGGGGTGGGGTATCCCCAATCGACCCATAGGTGACATTCGGTCGCGCACCGGGGAGACCAGCCGCGCCCTCGCGTTATTGCGTGCCGAGCTCCATCCCGACTACCGAGGCATTGCAGTTTGGGCGGGGCGCATGGGCACGATCATCGACGGTTACCGGGAACGTTTGGCGGAGCATGAGATCGAGCCCGATCCGGCGCAGGCTTCGCTCGCGGCCCGGCTCGACGCATTGCAATCGGATCTCGTCGCGAGTCACCACCACCGAGGTCTTTTCTCGCGCCTGCTGGGGAAGTCCTCGGCAGCCCCGAAGGGACTTTACATTTGGGGCGCCGTCGGCCGTGGCAAGACGATGCTGATGGATCTGTTTTTCGAAAGAACGGAATTCGAACCGAAGCGGCGCGCGCACTTTCACGAATTCATGGCCGACGTGCATGATCGGATCGGCGCGGCGCGCGAGAACACGCCCGGCGATCCCATCCCGCATGTTGCGAGCGCCATTGCACGCGAGGCTCGGCTTTTGTGCTTCGACGAAATGCATGTCTCCGACATCGCCGACGCGATGATACTCGGTCGGTTGTTTGAGAACCTGTTCGCGGCTGGCGTAACAGTGGTGGCGACATCGAATGCTCGGCCATCGGAGCTTTACAAAAACGGCCTCAACCGCCAGCTCTTTCTGCCGTTCATCGATCTTATTAGCGCAAATATGGATGTCTTCGCGTTGCAATCCGAGAAGGATTTCCGGCTCGACAAGCTGTCCGGCGCGCAGCTTTATTTTTACCCCGCCGATGCGGCCGCGCGCGCCGCGCTCGATGCGCACTGGGACCGCCTCACGGGCAAACATCCGGGCAAATCTCAGACGCTTGAGGTCAAGGGTCGCAAGCTCGTCGTGCCGCTCGCGTCCGTAGGCGTTGCCCGCTTCAGCTTCGACGAACTTTGCAATCGGCCGCTCGGCGCCAACGATTATCTGCACATCGCCCACGCCTTTCACACGGTTATCATTGACGACATCCCGGTTTTGACGCCGGACCGCCGCGACGTGGCGCGCCGCTTCATCAATCTGGTCGACGCGCTTTATGATGGCCGCATCTGCCTTATTGCGTCCGCCGCCGCCGAACCGGCCGCCCTCTATCCTGAAGGCAGCGGATCGGAGGCCTTCCAACGTACCGCCTCGCGTCTGACCGAAATGCGCTCGGAGGCCTATCTTGCCGGTCATTCGGGTGGCCGGGCCCGGCACTGAAGACAAGCACCGACGACATGTGATTGTCGTAGGTTTGCCAGCAAAGGGTTCATACCAAAGTTGCGGCTTGCCTTTGAGCCGCCAACGAACTTGATTAGGCCGGAGGGCGGAATGTTCGCCCGCATAGGCAACTGGTTAAAATTCCTTGGGGGTAGCACGAATGGCGCGCGCCAAAATCGCATTGATCGGCTCAGGACAGATTGGCGGCACCTTGGCGCTGCTCGCCGGCCTCAAGGAACTCGGCGACATCGTGATGACCGACATCATCGAAGGTGTCGCGAAAGGCAAAGCCCTCGATCTTGCGCAGGCCGCCGCCGTCGAAGGCTATGACGCCAAGCTGTCGGGCGCTGGACCCGATGGCTATGCGGCGATTGCCGGAGCCGATGTCTGCATCGTGACGGCGGGCGTTCCGCGAAAGCCGGGAATGAGCCGCGACGACCTCCTCGGCATCAATCTGAAGGTGATGGAGCAGGTTGGCTCCGCCATTGCGCAGCACGCGCCGAACGCCTTCGTCATCTGCATCACGAACCCGCTCGACGCGATGGTGTGGGCGTTGAGAAAATTCACCGGCCTTCCGGCCAGCAAGGTGGTCGGCATGGCGGGCGTGCTCGATAGCGCCCGCTTCACCTGCTTCCTCGCCGAGGCGGCCGGCGTGTCGATCGAGGATGTTCGGGCTTTGACGCTCGGCGGACACGGCGACGACATGGTGCCGCTGGTGCGCTATTCGACAATCGGTGGCGTCCCCCTCCCCGATTGCGTGAAGCTCGGTTTCTTCAGCCAGGAACAGCTCGACGCGATGATCAAGCGCACGCGCGGCGGCGGCGGCGAGATCGTTGCGCTGCTAGGGACGGGCTCGGCGTTCTATGCGCCGGCTGCGTCGGCGATCGCGATGGCCGAGAGCTATCTCAGGGACAAAAAGCGGATGCTGCCGTGCGCGGCCCATCTCGACGGCGAATACGGCATCAAGGACACCTATGTCGGCGTCTCCGCGATTATCGGCGCAGGCGGCATCGAGAAGGTCATCGAGTTCGCACTCGACGACAACGAAAAAGCGATGTTCGATAAGTCCGTCGCATCCGTTCAGGGTTTGATCGAAGCCTGCAAGAAAATCAGCCCGGCGCTCGCAAGCTGAGGAGGCGGACGCGCGCCGTGCACGCGATCCGCTCCAGGCATTGTCGCGTAAACGCGCCGGCGCGCGCTTCAGCCGAAATGAAAGACCTTCTTCAGAGCGTGGGACAGGGCCCCGCGCCTTTCCTTCCGGGCAACATCTTCTTCACTGCGAAGCCACGTCATCTGCACGACGCGGCGCTCGCCGACGAAAGGCGTATGGCCATGCCAGGAACAGTCGGATCGGCGGAACGCGAACACCGTTCCGGTCAGAGGGCTGATCTGCTCAACGTAGTCTTCGAAGTCCTTGCCATTGCGCAGAACGCGCAGGCATCCGGCAGCGGTGCCGTCCCATTTGTCGTTGAGGTAGGTGAGCATCGTCGCGATCTTGGCTTCACCGTCGGTGTGAATGCGGCCGTCTTTAGCCTGCGAGATCTTTCGGATTGTGATCATCTTCGGCTTGTCGACGAGATCGATATCGAGCTTTTCGGAGACAATCGCCGAAACCTCGGGGCTTTTCAGATCGTCGAGCAGCTTTGCAAACGCGCCGTGGGAGCGACTGCCAACATCGGCTTCGGTGAAAAAACCGGGCTCTCTGAGATCGGGATAGTCGGCCTTCAAGGGCTTGACGGCCTGCGGTTGGATGAAGTTCTCGCCGGTGAGGAAATTATATGGGTCGCGCCCGGTCCGCGCGGATTTCAAGCTATCGATGTCGATGCATGCAAATTCCTGAGACATGAATATCTCCCGTTGCCGACCATCCCATTTTCCAAACTGAATTCACGGGGGCGCAAAACACGCCGCAAAGGGCGCCGCTCCGGAAATTCAGGGACGAGGCGCCAACATCGATTTCACCGGCCTGAAAAACGGCCTAATGACGGCATGTGCGGTAAAATGTGCGTGCTGACTTTTCACGATATACCGCGAAACGGAGTCCAAGCATGAACATCCACGAATATCAGGCCAAAGAGCTTTACCGCGCCTACGAGGTGCCGACGCCGAACGGTTTCGCGGCCTTTTCTGTCGCCGAGGCCGTTGAAGCGGCAAAAAAACTTCCGGGACCGGTGTGGGTCGTCAAGGCGCAAATCCACGCTGGAGGACGCGGCAAGGGAAAATTCCTCGAACCGTCGGCGGGCGACAAGGGCGGCGTTCGCCTCGCCAAGTCGATCGACGAGGTGAAGGAATTCGCCGAGCAGATGCTGGGTAAAACGCTGGTGACTGTTCAGACCGGACGCGCCGGACGCATCGTCAATCGTCTCTATATCGAGGACGGTTCCGCGATTGAGCGCGAGCTTTATCTCTCCGCGCTCGTAGATCGCGCATCCTCGCGTGTCGCTTTCATCGTCAGCCAAGCGGGCGGCATGAACATCGAGGACGTCGCGCACGAGACGCCGGAAAAAATTCACACTCTGACAATCGATCCGGCAACCGGCTATCAGCCGTTCCACGGCCGCAAGGTCGCCTTCGCGCTGGGTCTCAAGGGAGATCAGGTGAAGGCGGCGGGCAAGCTCGTCGAAAACCTTTATCGCATGGTCGTCGAGAAGGACATGAGCCTGCTCGAGATCAATCCGCTGGTCGTCACGAAAGACGGAAAGCTCATTTGCCTCGACGGCAAGATGAACTTCGATTCCAATGCGCTTTATCGGCATCCCGAAATCGTCGAGCTGCGGGATGTGGGCGAAGAAGACCCGACGGAGATCGAAGCCTCGAAGCACGATCTCGCGCTCGTCAAGCTCGACGGCAACATCGGCTGCCTCGTCAACGGCGCCGGCCTCGCGATGGCGACCATGGACATCATCAAGCTCTATGGCGCCGAGCCGGCGAACTTCCTCGACGTCGGCGGCGGCGCATCCAAGGAAAAGGTGCGCGAAGCCTTCAAGATCATCCTCGCCGATCCGTCCGTGAAGGGCATCCTGGTCAACATCTTCGGCGGCATCATGCGTTGTGACATTATCGCTGAAGGCGTCATCGCGGCGGCCCGCGAAATGGACATCAAGGTGCCCCTCGTCGTGCGCCTCGAAGGCACGAACGTCGATCTTGGTAAGAAAATCCTGAAAGAGTCCGGTCTGAAGATCATTCCCGCCGACGATCTGGCCGACGCTGCCAAAAAAATTACCGACGAGCTGAAACAGGTGGCCTGATCTTCGCCGAACTGCGGAAATATCTGGCATTGGCACGATAGTTGGTCTTGCTGCACCGCAAAAGATGAGCGACATTCCGCGCCATGAAATGCGGTCAATGCGGGGATGGAATGTCAATTCTGGTCGACAAGACAACAAAGGTCATCTGCCAGGGCATAACAGGCAGCCAGGGAACGTTTCACACCAAGCAGGCGCGAGCTTACGGAACGAAGATCGTCGGCGGCGTAACGCCCGGCAAAGGGGGCACCAAGCACCCCGATGCCGAGCTTGCCGACGTGCCGCTCTTCGACAGCGTGGCGGAAGCCATCGCAACGACAGGCGCCACGGCGTCGTCGATCTATGTGCCGCCCCCATTCGCGGCCGACGCGATCCTCGAAGCCATCGATGCCGAAGTCCCGCTGATCGTCTGCATCACCGAGGGCATTCCGGTGATGGACATGGTGCGCGTCAAGCGCGCGCTCGACGGATCGAAGTCGCGGCTTGTCGGACCGAACTGTCCCGGCATCCTGACACCCGGTCAATGCAAGATCGGCATCATGCCGGGAAACATCTTCAAGCATGGCAGCGTCGGCATTGTATCGCGGTCCGGAACCCTCACATATGAGGCAGTGAAGCAGACGACCGATGTCGGCCTCGGCCAGACGACCGCTGTCGGCATCGGCGGCGACCCGGTGAAAGGCACCGAGTTCATCGATGTCCTCGACCTTTTCCTGTCCGACAAGGAAACACAATCGATCATCATGATCGGCGAAATCGGCGGCTCCGCCGAAGAAGATGCAGCGGAGTTTCTGATACGCGAAGCCCGCAAGGGCCGGAAGAAGCCGATGGCCGGGTTTATCGCCGGCGTGACCGCGCCGCCCGGACGGCGCATGGGACACGCGGGCGCCATCATCTCCGGCGGCAAGGGCAAGGCGGAAGACAAGCTGGCGGCGATGCAAGCCGCAGGCGTCGCCATTTCACCGAGCCCCGCCGCCCTCGGGCGTACACTTATTGAAATCTTGCGAGCGTAAGATCTCACTCAGCACATGGCCGAACCGATCGGCAGCGATTTCTTGATCTCGACCGTGCGCGTCATCCAGAGCCCTCGATAGGCAACCAAGCCTCAAAAGGACGAATCAGATGTCACGAAATGGCCAGAACGAAGCGTTTCTCCGCACCTCGTTCTTGAGCGCCGCCAATGCCCCCTACATCGAAGACATGCAGGCCGAATACGAACGCAATCCCGGCGCCGTCAGTGACGAATGGCGATTGTTTTTCGACAGCATCAAGGAGCCGGCCGCGGGGCAATCCGTTGCCGGCGGCCCGGCCTGGGCCCCGCCGCTCGAAGCGCTGCTGAACGAGACGGCCACCGATCACGATCTGGTCGGCGCGTTGACCGGCGACTACGGCGCGGCGGAACGCACCATTCGCGACAAGATCGAGCGGCGCGCGCAGATCTCGGGCTTCGAGATGTCGCCGGCCGCCTCGCTGCGCGCGACGCAGGATTCGATCCGCGCCCTGATGCTGATCCGCGCCTATCGCGTGATCGGGCATCTGGCCGCCGACCTCGATCCCCTCGGCATCGCGGATCGCCGCGTCCATCGCGAGTTGCTGCCCGAGACGTATGGCTTCACCGAAGCCGATCTCGACCGCCCGATTTTCATCGATCGCGTGATGGGTCTCGAAACGGCGACGATGCGCCAGATCGTGACGATCCTGCGCCGCACGTATTGCCGCCAGATCGGATTCCAGTTCATGCACATCACGGATCCGGCGCAGAAGAGCTGGATTCAGGAACGGATCGAAGGCCCGGAAAAGGACATCAGCTTCACGCCGGAAGGCCGCAAGGCGATTCTGCGGAAGCTCATCGAAACCGAGACCTTCGAGAAATTCTGTGATCTGAAATATACCGGCACGAAGCGCTTCGGCCTTGAAGGCTCGGAATCGATGATCCCGGCGCTCGAGCAGATCATCAAGCGTGGCGGCCATCTTGGCGTCAGGGAAATCGCGCTGGGCATGGCGCACCGCGGCCGCCTCAACGTGCTGGCCAACGTCATGGCGAAGCCGCTGCGCGCGATTTTCAAGGAGTTCAAGGGCGGCTCATTCAAGCCTGACGATGTCGAAGGTTCCGGCGACGTCAAATACCACCTCGGCGCCTCCTCGGATCGCATGTTCGACGGCAACGGTGTGCATCTTTCGCTGACGGCGAACCCGTCGCATCTCGAAATCGTCGACCCGGTGGTGCTCGGGAAAGTGCGCGCGAAGCAGGATCAGCAAGGCTGTTCCGGCGGCGACCGGACGCCGGTGCTACCGCTTCTCATCCATGGTGACGCGGCGTTCGCGGGCCAGGGTGTCGTCGCGGAATGCTTCGGCCTCTCAGGCCTGCGCGGTCATCGCACGGCGGGTTCGATCCATTTCATCATCAACAACCAGATCGGCTTTACGACGGCGCCGTATCACTCGCGCTCGTCGCCCTACTGTTCCGACGTCGCGTTGATGATCGAAGCCCCAATCTTCCACGTCAACGGCGATAATCCCGAAGCGGTCGTTCACGTCGCCAAGATTGCAACCGAATTCCGCCAGCGCTTCCAGAAGCCAGTCGTCATCGACATGTTTTGCTATCGCCGTCACGGTCACAACGAGACCGACGAGCCGATGTTCACGCAGCCGGCGATGTACAAGCAGATCAAGGCGCACCCGACCATCGTCGAAATCTATTCGCAGTCGCTCATCGACGAAGAGGTCGTTACGGTCGCTGAGTTCGATGAGATGAAAGCCTCCGTTCGCGCCAATCTCGATAATGAGTTCGCCGTCTCCGACGGCTACAAGCCGAACAAGGCGGACTGGCTCGATGGCCGTTGGTCGGGCATCACGCGGTCCGACAGCGATGATTGGCGCGGCAACACCGGTATCCCGATTGAAACGCTGAAGGATCTCGGCCGACGCCTGACCTCGATTCCCAACGATTTCCACATCCACAAGACGATTGCGAAGCTTCTCGAACGCCGCCGCGAAATGACCGAAGCTGGGGTCGGAATTGACTGGGCAATGGGCGAGCACCTCGCGTTCGCCTCTCTGTTGATGGAGCGATTCCGCGTCCGGCTATCGGGCCAGGATTGTGAGCGCGGAACATTTTCGCAGCGCCACGCCGTGTTCATCGATCAGGAGACGGATCGCCGCTTTGCGCCGCTCAAGCATCTGGCGCCCAATCAGGCGAACTTCGAGATCGTCAATTCGATGCTTTCCGAAGAAGCCGTGCTCGGTTTTGAATACGGCTACTCGCTCGCCGAGCCGAATGCGCTGACGCTTTGGGAAGCGCAGTTCGGCGACTTCGCCAACGGCGCGCAAGTCGTGTTCGACCAGTTCGTGTCTTCGGCCGAGCGCAAGTGGCTGCGCATGTCCGGTCTCGTCTGTCTTCTGCCGCACGGCTACGAAGGCCAGGGCCCGGAACATTCGTCCGCGCGCCTTGAACGCTATTTGCAGCTTTGCGCCGAAGATAACTGGCAGGTCGCGAACTGCACGACACCCGCCAATTATTTCCATATTCTCCGGCGTCAGTTGCACCGGAACTTCCGCAAGCCGCTGATTTTGATGACGCCGAAATCGCTGCTCCGGCATAAGCGCGTCACGTCGAAGATTGAAGAGTTCGGGCCGGGAACGAGCTTCCACCGCCTGCTCTGGGACGACGCGGAACGCGGTGTCTCCTCTCTCAAGCTTCGCCCCGACGATGAGATCAAGCGTGTCGTCGTCTGTTCCGGCAAGGTTTACTACGACCTATTGGATGCTCGCGACACGCAGGGACGTGACGACGTCTATCTGCTCCGAGTCGAGCAGCTCTATCCGTTCCCGGCGCGCGCTCTGATCCAGGAACTCGGTCGTTTCAAATTTGCGGAAATTGTCTGGTGCCAGGAAGAGCCCAAGAATATGGGCGCCTGGTACTTCATGGACGCGAATATCGAGTGGGTCTTGACTCATTTGGGGTATATTCACCGCCGCCCACGTTACGCTGGGCGGGCGGCGTCCGCGTCGACCGCGACCGGCCTCCTATCGCAGCATATCAAGGAACAGACCGCGCTCGTCGCCGACGCGCTCGGAGCATGACAAGCAACCGCGATCGGCGGCCGGCTCCGCGAAGTGGAGTCGCCGATCGCAAGCAATGATGTTCCGGACTCGTTGCCGATTGGCTCGGAACATGACAAGCAACCGCGATCGGCGGCCGGCTTCGCGAGGTGGAGCCGCTGATCGCAAGCAATGGTGTTCCGGGCTGATTTCTGACGCGCTGGGAACATAACAAGCAACCGCGATCGGCGGCCGGCTCCGCGAAGTGGAGTCGTCGATCGCAAGCAATGGTGTTCCGGGCTGATTTCTGACGCGCTGGGAACATGACAAGCAACCGCGATCGGCGGCCGGCTCCGCGAAGTGGAGTCGCCGATCGCAAGCAAAGGTATGAGGGCTGAGATGTCGATTGAGATTCGCGTTCCCGCGCTTGGGGAAAGCGTCACGGAGGCGACCGTTGGCAAGTGGTTCAAGCAGCCCGGCGACTCCGTGAATGCCGACGAGCCGCTGGTCGAGCTTGAAACCGATAAGGTGACAGTCGAAGTCCCGGCGCCGGCATCGGGCGTGCTGGGCGACATCCTCGTCAAATCAGGTTCGACGGTTGCCGTCGGATCGCTTCTTGCCGCCTTGAAAGCGGGCGCGGGCAAAGCATCGGCCTCCGCCCCTGCCCCCGAGGCAGCAAAGCCCGCCGTATCGCCGGCACAGCTGAAGCCCGAGCGCGTCGCGCCGAGAGCCTCAGAAGCCGGAGCAAGCGTAAGCGCCCCGCCCCCTCCGCCGGCGGCGCTCAAGGCGCTGACCGAAGCAGGCCTCGAACCCTCCGATGTTCATGGTTCCGGGCGCCGTGGACAAATCCTGAAGGAAGACGTCATCAACGCCGTTGCCGCCGCCGCTGCGAAGCCTGCGGCCACGCCACCGCCGCTCCGCAATACGTCGGGCGCGCCGATCTCTCCGAACGCTGTTGCAATTCCCGGCGCGCCAACGACGATTGTAATGCGTGACGTGCGGCTGCCGTCACCCGCCAACGACGCGACGCGCGAGGAACGCGTCAGGATGTCGAAGCTCCGCCAGACCATCGCGCGCCGCCTGAAAGAGGCGCAGAACGCCGCCGCGATGCTGACGACGTTCAATGACGTCGACATGAGCGCCATCATGGCGCTGCGCGCGCAATACAAGGATGTGTTCGAGAAACGGCATGGCGTGAAGCTCGGCTTCATGGGCCTGTTTGTTAAAGCTTGCATCCAGGCGCTTCGCGACGTGCCGTCCGTCAACGCCGAGATCGATCACGAGGATATCGTCTACAAGAATTACTATCACATCGGCGTTGCGGTCGGGACCGAGAAGGGTCTCGTCGTGCCGGTCGTGCGTGAAGCCGACCGGCTGAGCCTCGCCGAGATCGAGCAGAAGGTCGCCGAATATGGCAAGCGCGCCCGCGACGGCAAGCTGTCGATCGAGGACATGCAGGGCGGTACCTTCACGATCTCGAACGGCGGTGTCTACGGCTCGCTGATGTCGACGCCGATCCTGAACGCGCCGCAGTCCGGCATTCTCGGCATGCACCGCATCGAGGAACGCCCGGTCGTGCGCGGCGGCCAGATCGTGGCGCGTCCGATGATGTATCTTGCGCTGTCCTACGATCACCGCATCGTCGACGGTAAGGAGGCCGTGACCTTCCTTGTCCGCGTCAAGGAATGCCTTGAAGATCCGCAGCGCTTCATCCTGGAGCTCTGAGGAATGACAGCACCCTATGATTTGATCGTGATCGGCACCGGGCCTGGCGGCTACGTCTGCGCCATCCGCGCCGCGCAGCTAGGTCTGAAGGTCGCCGTCGTCGAAAAACGCAGCACGAACGGCGGAACGTGCTTGAACGTCGGCTGCATCCCGTCGAAAGCTCTGCTGCACGCCTCGCACGCTTATGATGAGGCCAAGCACGCGTTCGGCGCCATGGGCATCGATGCGTCACCCGTCCTCGATCTGCCGAAGATGCAGGCCTTCAAGCGCGAAGGCGTCAAAGGCAACGTCGAAGGCGTCGCTTACCTGCTGAAGAAGAACAAGATCGACAGCTATTTCGGGACCGGCCGCATCGTCAAAAGCGGTCAGGTCGCCGTCACCTCGCCCGGCGGCGAGACGCAGACGCTCGAAGCGAAATCGATCGTCATCGCGACCGGATCGGACGTTGCGCGCCTCCCCGGAATCGAGATCGATGAAAAACGCGTCGTGTCATCGACCGGCGCGCTGGACCTCGCGTCCGTTCCCCGCAAGCTGCTGGTGATCGGCGCCGGTGTCATCGGCCTTGAACTCGGCTCCGTCTGGCGCCGCCTCGGCGCGGACGTTCTGGTCGTCGAATATCTAGACCGCGTCCTGCCGGGCACCGACAATGAGGTTGCCCGTGCGTTCCAGCGCCTACTCGAAAAGCAGGGCATCGCATTTCGCCTTGCAAGCAAGGTCACGGGCGTTTCCGGCCCCGAGAGCTCCGGCAAACCGCTCAGTGTTCAGATCGAACCGGCCGCGGGCGGCGTCGCCGAAACAATCGAAGCCGACGTCGTCCTCGTTGCGGTCGGGCGCGTTCCTTATACCGATGGCCTGGGCCTCGCCGAGGCGGGCGTCGCGCTCGATGCGAAGAAGCGCGTACTCACCGACGGTCATTTCCAGACCAGCGCATCCGGCATCTTCGCAATTGGCGACGTCATCGCCGGTCCGATGCTGGCGCACAAGGCCGAGGACGAAGGTGTCGCCGTCGCCGAGATCATTGCCGGCCAGGCCGGGCACGTGAACTACGACGTCATTCCGAACGTCATCTACACGTCGCCTGAAGTCGCGAGCGTCGGCAAATCCGAGGAAGAATTGAAAGCCGCCGGCATCGCCTACAACGTCGGTAAGTTTCCGTTCACCGCCAATGGGCGGGCGAAATCGATCCGCATGACGGATGGCTTCGTCAAAATCCTCGCCGATGTCGCGACGGACCGCGTGCTGGGCGTCCATATCATCGGCGCGAACGCTGGCGAACTCATCGCGGAAGCGTGCGTGTTGATGGAATTCGGCGGCTCGGCTGAAGACCTCGCGCGGACCTGCCACGCGCATCCGACATTGAGCGAGGCCGTCAAGGAAGCGGCCCTTGCCGTCGGCAAACGCGCGATCCACCTCTAGGTCGTTCCCGGTGGCCGGGCTCGAACCCGGCCGCGAGGCGCTTACTCCACCGCCGTAACGGCGTAGCCGCGCTCACGCAGCAGCGCCACGAGGCCGGTCGGCCCGACAAGGTGCAGCGCCCCGACGGCGATGAAAGCGCTGCCGTCCTGAAGCAAGCGTTCGGCGGCATCGCGCATTCTGACGTTGCGATCTGAGAGAAGCGCCGTCTTGAAACCGTCGAAAGCCGAAGCCGGAACACCGGATTCGGCGGCCAGCGCCAATTGAAACGGCATCGCCGCGCCGATTTCTCGCCGCAGATACATCTGCACGATCGATTCCATCAGATCATCGGTGCGGTCGGCATACTTGAGCCCCACCTTCAGCATCTCGATCTGCTGATCGTCGGCAATCGAAGCCAGAGATTCGAGCTGCTGTTCGATGGTTTCCAGACCTTTGACCGTCAGGCCGTTCTTTTGCGCCTCCTGCGCGACTTGCAAATCGAGCACCTTGGCGCCCGACTCCACCTGCTTGCGTTCGCAATCGGACGTCGCGAGCATCATGCTGATGAGCCACGGCTTTATGAGAGCCGATGATTGTTCCGGCATGCCGGCCTGTTTGACGATGCGCTGGACGACTTTGAATTCATCGTCCGACAACTGCGAATTGAGCGTGCGCCCATCCGTATAAACGAGAAGGTGACCGGCCTTCAGCATCGCGTCGCCGACGGCTTTTTCTGACAGGTCGGCAACTTCAAGTGCCACCGATTTCGAATGCGCGATGAGATCTTGCTGCCGCGTAGACAATCGCGAAATGCGCGGATCGGAGAGATGCATCGTGCCCAGCAGATACGATGGCGCGACTTCAGGCTTCTCGATCTTCCACAGCACGGCTTCGGTGTTTGATGTCTGACGGCTTTCTTCGATTATGGTTTTGTAAGTGTCCGGCGACCGCGTCTGCAATTCCGCCAGCATGTCAGTGCCGCGGCACGGGGGCGGCGCGTCGTTTGCCCAAACAGTTGAAACGCCCGCGAAGAACAGGCTGAAACAAACAAAGAGAAACGTTCGAAAATTCGGTGTCATAGGGCACTCAGATATAAACGGTGAACGCTCAACCTCGAGCCGCGCGCGGGTGCGCCTGGTCGTAAACGGAAAGCAGGCGCTCTCGATCGACTTCAGTATAGACCTGTGTGGTCGAAAGCGAGGCGTGGCCCAAAAGCTCCTGAATTTGCCGTAAATCCGCTCCCGCCGAAAGCAGATGCGTCGCAAACGAATGCCGAAGCGCGTGCGGAGTCGCCGTTTCCGGCAGTCCAAGATCACGGCGCATGCGCTCCATCGCCAGTTGGATCAGACGCGGCGACAACGGCCCGCCGCGTGCACCGAGAAACAGCGGCCCATCGCCGGAAAGCGGAAACGGGCAAAGCCGCATGTACTTCGCGATGGCGTCTGAAATAATCGCAAGGGCCGGGACGAGCCGATCCTTGCCGCCCTTGCCCGTGATGTGCATCACGTCGCGACCGTTGAGCGGCGCCGAGTTCGGCGTCAGGCTCAACGCTTCGCTGATGCGCACCCCCGCGCCATAGAGCAAAAGCATCACCGCCGTATCGCGGGCTCCGATCCATTCGGCCCGGTCTTCATTTTCCGCCGTAACGAGTTCGGCGGCCCCGTCGACGGTCAACGGCTTCGGCACCGAATGTGGAATTTTCGGCAGGGCAACTTGCAGCACGGCGCGGTTCTGCAGCTTGCCCTCGCGTTCGAGCCAGCGAAAAAATGTCCGGAGCGACGAAAGCGAGCGGGCGAGCGACCGCGACACGACATCGGATTTGCGCCGATGCGCGAGGAACGCCCGAAAGACCTTCGTATCGATGCGGCCGAGATCGCCAAGGCATGGCACGCGTCCGAGATGCGTCTTCAGGAACGCCAGGAACTGCGTGAGATCGCGCGCGTAGGCTTCGCGCGTCGCCGGGCTTTGTCCGCGCTCGTTGATGAGATGCGCCAGCCAGTCTTCGACGGCGCGCTTGAGGTCGCCGCCCAGTGGCAGCTCAGCCTCGGTCGCCAAAATTTCGTCGAGTGAAGTCACCGGCAGCGCCCTCTTGTCGGAAAATCAGCGTTCCCCGACACGGTTACCAAACCGTTAACGCACGCAAGAGTTACAGCAATTTGCCCGGATTCAGAATGCCCTTGGGATCGAGCGCCTGCTTGATCGCGCGCATGACGTCGAGTTCGACCTGCGATTTGTGCAAACGCAGAGCCTCGCGCTTCATCTGGCCAATTCCGTGCTCTGCCGAAATCGAGCCGCCAAGCTCCGAGACAAGCTCGAAGATCGCGTCCGACATCGGCTCCCAAAGCGACAGGAATTGCGCTTTGTCTGCGCCCTCGGGCTGGCTGATGTTGTAATGCAGATTGCCATCGCCGAAGTGTCCGAACGGCACCGGACGCGCGCCCGGCGCAATCGCCTCGACGATCTCGGCCGCGTGCATCAGGAATTCCGGAATGCGCGCAATCGGCACGGAAATATCGTGCTTGATGCTGCCGCCCGCGCCTTTCTGCGCTTCGGAAAACGCTTCCCGCAAACGCCAGAAATCCTGCGCCTGATGTAGCGACCGTGCCATCGCCGCGTCGCGAACAAGCCCTTGCGCATGAGCAATGGTCAAAAGCGATTCAAGCGCACTCCCCGATCGTGTGCCATCGCCGCCGTGCGAAAGCTCGATCAGCACGTACCAAGGATGCGCATCGATAAACGGATCGCGCGTATTGGGCATATAACGCAGCGCGAACTCCTGCGCCCGATGCATCCAGAATTCAAATGCCGTCAGGGACGCTCCCGCTTCGGCTTCCGCAATCCGGAAGAGCTTCAATGCTGCTGACGGAGACTCGACGGCGACAATCGCCGTCTCGCGTTCCGCAGGAATGGGAAACAGCTTCAGGCTCGCCGCCGTGATAACGCCGAGCGTCCCCTCCGATCCGATCAGGAGGTCACGAAGATCATAACCCGTGTTGTCTTTTTTCAATCGCCGCAGTCCGTGCCAGACGCGGCCGTCTGCGAGAACGGCCTCAAGACCGAGCGCGAGATTGCGCGCGTTGCCGAAAGCGAGAACGGCGGTTCCGCCCGCGTTGGTCGCCAGCACGCCGCCGATCGTGGCGCTGCCTTCCGACGCGAGACTGAGCGGGAACAGCCGTCCCGCGCCCTCGGCCGCGTTTTGTGCCTCGGCAAGTGTCACGCCGGCTTCGACGATCATCGTGCCGCCCGCCGCATCGACATCGCGGACCTTCTTCATGCGCGTCAGCGACAGCACGATCTGATCCCCGGCAAGCGACGGAATTTGCCCGCCGACGAGACCCGTATTGCCGCCCTGCGCAACGATGTTGATGCCTTCATCGTGCGCCAGCGTTAAAATGCGCGCGACTTCATCGGTCGTCTGAGGGCGCAGCACGACCGGCGTCTTTCCCGTGTAACGATCCCGCCATTCGCGAAGATAAGGCGCCTTGTCGTCCGTGCCGGTCAACGCGTTCGCCGCGCCGACGATGTCGGCGAAGCGGGAAATCAATTCGGTAGAAAAGATTTTCGATGCCACGCGCGTTGATCCGAAACAGCGGCCGATGCCGCGATCACACGATTGTCTGACCCGTCTTCTTCCAGTCGTTGACGAAAGCCGTCAGGCCCGCGTCCGTCAGCGGATGCTTGACCAGTGCCTTCAGAATGGCGGGCGGAATGGTCGCGACGTCGGCCCCGATCATCGCCGCTTCCTTGACGTGATTGACGGTGCGGATCGACGCCGCAAGAATGTCGGTCGAAAGATCGGGGTAGTTGTCGTAGATCGTCCGGATCTCACGAATGACGTCCATGCCGTTCAATCCGATGTCGTCGAGCCGCCCGATGAACGGCGAAACGAACGTCGCGCCCGCCTTCGCCGCAAGCAACGCCTGGTTCGCCGAAAAGCAGAGCGTGACATTGACCATCGTGCCGTCGCTCGTCAGCACCTTGCACGCCTTGAGACCGTCCATTGTCAGCGGCACTTTGATCGTCACGTTCTTGGCGATCTTTCTCAGCACCTCGGCTTCGCGCATCATGCCCTGGTAATCGGTCGCGGCGACCTCCGCCGAAACCGGCCCCGGTACGACGGCACAAATTTCCTTGATGATATCCTTGAAATCACGCCCGGCCTTGGCGACCAGCGTCGGGTTCGTCGTCACGCCGTCGAGCAGGCCCGTCGCGGCTAACTCCTTGATCTCAGCCACATCGGCGGTATCGACGAAGAATTTCATTTCAGGCTCCTGGTTCGTCTCTTAACTTTTCGGCTTGCCTTTGGTGCGCCGCAACTTAAGGCAAACCTAGCACGCTCGATTCTCGGGAGAAGCTTCTAGTCCGTTGAACGTCCCTTTGGATAGTCTGCTCGAAATCCTGGATAACGGCGCCCCATCCGGCGCTCGCAGCGTGCCCGTGCTGATGCCGGTCGCGCTCGATCAGACGTACGACTATCTGGTGCCGGATGGCGTCGAGGTTCCTCCAGGTTCGTTCGTGCTCGTACCCTTCGGGCCGCAAACGCGCATCGGCATTGTATGGGACGGCCAACGTGGCGGCGGCAAGGCCGTCGATCCTAAGAAACTCAAATCCCTGACGAGCCTGATCGACGCACCGCCGCTGCCTGAAATTTCGATGCGGTTCGCCGAGTGGGTGGCGCGCTACACGCTGGCGCCGCTCGGCATGGTCGCGCGCATGATGATGAGCGCCGACGCCGCCTTCGAGCCGCCGAAACACCGCTTCGGGGTGCGGCTAGTGGAGGGCGCGCCGCTGCCGTCAAACATGACCCAGGCGCGCACGCGCGTCCTGGAGATTGCCGCCGACGGTCTCATCCGCGCCAAGTCGGACTTGGCGAACCTCGCTGCCTGCTCGACGGGTGTGATCGACGGATTGGCGGCCGCCGGAAACCTCGTCGAGGTCGCAATCCCAGAGCGCGTCTTTCCGCGTCCGAAGCCGGAGCACGCAACGACAGATTTCATCATCGAGCAGGCGCGCGCCGTCGCCACGCTCGTCAGCGCGGTGGACGCAAAGAATTTCTCCGTGACGCTGCTCGACGGCGTGACGGGATCGGGCAAGACAGAAGTCTATTTCGAAGCCGTCGCACGCGCGCTCGAAGTGGGCGATCAAGCTCTGATCATGCTCCCTGAAATTGCACTGACGAGCCAGTTTCTCGACCGTTTCGCGCAACGCTTCGGCGCGCCGCCCGTCGAATGGCATTCGGCATTAAGCCCGGCGGAACGCGGCCGCATCTGGAAAGGCGTCGCGCGCGGCGACGTGCGTTGCGTGGTCGGCGCGCGATCGGCGCTGTTCTTGCCGTTTGTGCAGCTCCGCCTCATCGTTATCGACGAAGAGCACGATCAAGGCTTCAAGCAGGAAGATCGCGTTCACTATCAGGCGCGCGACATGGCAGTGGTGCGCGGCAATCTCGGAAAGTTTCCCGTGGTGCTCGCCTCCGCGACGCCGTCGATCGAAAGCCACGTCAACGCACTCGTCGGCCGCTATCGCCACGCGGTGCTTCCGGGCCGCTTCTCGGGCGTCGCGATGCCGGACGTTTCGTTGATCGATTTGAAGGCCGAGAAACTCGAACCAGGCAAATGGCTGGCGCAGCGCCTTGTCGCCGGGATTACGGAAACACTCGAAAAAGGCCAGCAAACACTGCTGTTTCTCAATCGTCGTGGTTACGCGCCTTTGACGCTCTGTCGCGCTTGCGGTCACCGCCTTGAATGTCCGCAATGCACGGCATGGCTCGTCGAACATCGCTTCAAGAAAAAGCTCACCTGCCACCATTGCGGTTTTTCGCTGTCGCTTCCTGAGAAGTGCCCGAAGTGCGGCGAACCCGGAACGCTCGTCGCCTGCGGCCCTGGCGTCGAGCGCGTGCAGGAGGAAGTCAAAGAACGCTTTCCCGACGCCCGCGTCGCGCTGCTCTCGTCGGACCTCATCCCAGGCCTTACCGAAATGCGCGAAATCATTCGCGGCATCGAGGCGCGCGAATTCGATATTATCATCGGGACGCAGATCGTCGCCAAGGGTCATAACTTTCCTGGCCTCGCCCTCGTTGGTGTTGTCGACGGCGACCTAGGCCTCGCGCACGGCGCCGATCCACGCTCCGCCGAACGCACGTTCCAGCTCTTGCATCAGGTGACGGGCCGCGCCGGTCGCACGAGCTTCGTCGGGCGCGGCTTCGTCCAGACTTATTCGACCGATCATCCCGTGATGCAGGCGATCGTCGCGGGCGACCGCGATGCGTTTCTAAATTACGAAGTGAAAACCCGCCAGGCGGGCCTGCTCCCACCCTACGGGCGCCTAGCTGCAATCGTGATTTCAGCGCGCGACAAGGCCCTGACCGAAGTCACCGCCCGCGACGTCGCGCGACGGGCGCCACCCTCGGACGTGATCTCGGTATTAGGCCCCGTCGAAGCTCCCATTGCCGTTGTGCGCGGCCGTCACCGCTGGCGATTGCTGGTTAAAGCCCCGCGTGACGTGGACCTGCAGAGCTATCTCCGAGCTTGGGCTGGAACGATTCCAAAACTCAAAAGCGACGTTCGCATCACCGTCGATATCGACCCCTACAATTTCCTCTGACGGCGCTCGCTTAGCAGCGGTCAAATGCGGCATGTTTGCCATAGCCGAAAGCGGGCCTCCACAGCGCCGCGAAGCAGCGTTTCGCAGACACCACAAATCGGCTAAACGACCAGCAGGTGCCGACGCGAAGCTGCGGCATGAAATTGGCGTCTACAAGTCATCGAAAGACCTCCATGCCCCTACGCATTGCCGTGCAGATGGACCCGATCGATCGCATCGACATCAAGGGCGATTCGACGTTCGCGATCCTGCTCGAAGCGCAAAAGCGCGGGCACGAAATTTTCTATTACACGCCCGCCGATCTCTCGCTGCACGGAGACAAGCTGCTAGCGCGCGGCCAGAGCTTAAAAGTTGAAGACAAGCACGGCGCGCATTTTGCGCTATCGAATTCGCGTGTCGAAAATCTTGCGACCCTCGACGTCGTCCTGCTGCGCCAGGACCCGCCCTTCGACATGGCCTACATCACGACGACGCACCTGCTCGAGCGCATTCATCCGAAAACGCTCGTCGTCAACGACCCCGCGCACGTGCGCAACGCTCCGGAAAAGCTGTTTGTCCTGGATTTCCTCGACCTGATGCCGCCGACACTCGTCACGCGCTCGCTCGCCGACGTCCAGGCGTTCCGCAAAGAGTTCAAGGACATCATCGTCAAGCCGCTTTACGGCAACGGCGGCGCCGCCGTGTTCCGCATCAAGCCGGACGACGGCAATCTGGCGTCGCTGGTCGAACTCTTTCAAACCGTTTTCCGCGAACCGTTCATGGTTCAGGAATTTCGTCCCGAGGTGAAGGACGGCGACAAGCGCATCATTCTCGTCGATGGCGAAGTCGCGGGTGCGCTCAATCGCGTGCCGCAAGCCGGCGAAACGCGCTCCAATCTGCATGTCGGCGGAACGGCCGTCGCGGCCAAGCTGACGAAGCGCGATGAAGAAATCTGTGCCCGGCTGAAGCCCGAGCTCAAGAAGCGCGGCTTGATCTTCACCGGTATCGACGTCATCGGCCCGTATCTGACCGAAATTAATGTCACGTCCCCGACCGGTATCCGCCAGGTCAAGGCATTTGGCGGCAACGACATCGCCGCGATGATCTGGGACGTTATCGAAAAGAAAAGAGCACATGCTGCGTGACGTTCCGGCCGGAAGACGCGCGCCCAATCGCAATGGGAAGGTTGGCCAATCCATGACGTCACGAACCTTGGGATACAAGACAGCATCGCGGGTTTTCATGACAGCGTTCTTCTTTGCTGCGGGAAGCCTCGCGTCGCGAAGTGCCGATGCAATCGCGACGTCGCCGTTCGATGCGCTGGTTGGACGCTGGACCGGCGACGGCATTCTCGGCTTCAAGGAGAGCAAGCCTGAACGTGTCAAATGCCGGGCGACCTACCTGCTCGATGCGGCCTCGGAGAATGAGCTGAAACAGACCATTCGCTGCGCGACGTCCTCTGGCGCCATCGAAGTCATCAGCAATCTCAAGGAAGCGGCCGGCAAGCTCACCGGTCACTGGAAAGAAACGATTCATAATTTCGAAGGCGATCTGACGGGCGAGATCACGCCGAAGGGCTTCCGCATCATCGTCAAGGGCGCCGACATCACGGCAAACATGGACATCATCGTGCGCGGAACACTGCAGGCCGTCGAAATTCAGTTCGTCAATTCGTCTCTCGTCGGTCTGTCGATGGCGATGAAAAAGGGCTGAGCGAAACATCGGTTTGGAAACGATGGGACCCCTTTTCGCAATCCTGACCGCTGTCGTTTCGTTCGCGCTGTCGATCCCTCCTGCCGTCGAGCAGTATCGCTGGGATCGCAATGGCTTTTGGCAAACACTCAAGTGGATGGGTATCTACGCGCTCTATGTCGCCGTCGGTCTTGGCATCCTGCTGCTATCGGCCGACGGCCCCCAGCCGCCGACGAAAGCGGCGCTTGCGGCGCTCTTCATGCTGGGCTGGATCGCATACGGCATGGTGTGGTTGATCCGGTTGGTCCCGCGCTATCGCGAGCTTCCCGGTTGGGTCGGCAAATGGTGGCTCGACGAGCTGTTTGCGCTCGTGCTCGCGGGGCTGCTCGTCGCCTTGCTCGCGCTCTAAGATATACGAGTTCCTCTTTTGTTCTTTACGGCATGATCGGGATGCGATAGGGTCAGGTTTCGACCTGGGGGACCTCGCATGTACGGCCAGATTTCGACCCTTGCATTTATCGGTATCGAAGCGCGGCCAGTCGAAGTCCAGGTGCGGGTGACGCCCGGAGCGGCGGCGTTCGCCATCGTCGGCTTGCCGGACAAGGCCGTTGCCGAAAGCCGTGAGCGTGTCCGCAACGCCCTGCACGCTGTCGGTCTCGGTCTTCCCTTTAAGCACATCACCGTCAATCTCGCCCCGGCCGACCTGCCGAAGGAAGGCAGCCATTTCGATCTTCCGATCGTGCTGGCGATGATGTCGGCTATGGAAGCCATCGCCCCCGATGCCATTGCGAACTATGCAGCCGTCGGCGAACTGGCGCTGGACGGATCGATCCGCGCCGTGCCTGGAACGCTTCCCGCCGCCATCGGCGCCAATCAAATGGGAAAGGGTCTGATCTGCTCTGCGGCGTCCGGTCCGGAGGCCGCATGGGCGAGCGAAGACCTCGACATCCTCGCCGCGCCGCATCTGCTGTCGCTGGTCAACCACTTCAAGGGCACGCAGACCCTGTCGCGCCCGAAGCCTAATATTTTGCCGGCCCAAACCTCGTTCGCGGATTTGCGCGACATCAAGGGCCAGGAAACCGCCAAGCGTGCACTCGAAATCGCCGCCGCCGGAAGCCACAATCTTCTGATGATCGGCCCGCCCGGATCGGGCAAGTCGATGCTGGCGTCGCGCATGTCGTCGATCTTGCCGCCGCTCTCGCCGGAAGAAATTCTGGAAGTCTCGATGGTGCATTCGCTGGCGGGCGAGCTGCTCGGCGGCAAACTCACCATCGAGCGGCCATTCCGCGCCCCGCATCATTCCGCAAGCATGGCCTCGCTCGTCGGAGGTGGATCACGTCCGCGCCCCGGAGAAGTCTCGCTCGCGCATCATGGCGTGCTGTTTCTCGATGAGCTGCCGGAGTTCCAGCCGAATGTGCTGGATGCATTGCGTCAGCCGCTTGAAGCCGGCGAGACGGTCATCGCGCGTGCCAACCACCGGATTTCATACCCGTCACGCATCCAGCTCATCGCAGCGATGAACCCCTGCAAATGCGGCGGCGCCTCTCCCGGTGAAAGCTGCCGCCGCGGTCCGCGCTGCGCCGCCGACTATCAGGCGCGGGTTTCAGGTCCGTTGCTGGATCGCATCGATCTCCAGATCGAAGTCCCGGCCATATCAGCGGCGGATCTTGTCCTGCCGAGCCCAAGCGAAGGCAGCGCGGACGTTCGCGCCCGTGTCACCGCCGCGAGAGAGCGCCAGCGCGCGCGATTTGCGGCGCTCGGCGCCAAAGGCGTTCGAACCAATGCCGACTGCTCGACGACGATTTTGGAAAAAACTGCGACGCCCGATGAAGCCGGCGTCGCCCTGCTCCGTCATGCCGCCGAGACCCTGGGCCTCTCGGCGCGAGGGTTCCACCGCACGCTGAAAGTTGCGCGAACGATCGCCGATCTGGAGGGGGCTGAAATCGTCAGCCGCCCGCATGTCGCCGAAGCGCTCAGCTATCGCGGAGAAACGATGCGCCAGGCCCGCGCCGCGTGAGTAATCTACGACAGAGAACGCCGTAGCGATGACTTCGTGACGGTCCGGGTGATGGACTTTTTGAATTCTAAAGCCGCGTGGCTCAGACACTGCTGGCTCATCCAACCGCCGCGGCCGCGCAGGCGGCCATCCACGCCATCATGAGGCGGTGCATTGCGGGCTTATCGTCCGACGCTTTGATGCCATCGCCGGATCATTCCGCGAATAGTCCACTGCGCGCATCAGCGATCGGCACCGCTGTCGCGAGCGAAATAAATCGCCCAAAAACGAAAAACGCCGGAGCCATAAGCCCCGGCGCTAAGAATTGCGGAATAAACGAGCGCTCAGGCGAAGGCGGATTTCACGCCCGCAATCATTGCCGCCGCCTGCGCCGCATTACGCAAGAGGCACGCGATCGTCATTGGACCGACGCCGCCGGGAACGGGCGTGATGGCGCCTGCAACTTTCGCGCATTCGCCGTAGGCGACGTCGCCGACAAGCTTCGTCTTGCCGTTCTCGGACGGTACGCGGTTGATGCCGACGTCGATGATTATCGCGCCGGGCTTGATCCAGCTTCCCTTGACCATTTCCGGAATGCCGACGGCCGCGACGACGAGGTCGGCACGCTTGACCACGTCTTCGATGTTTTTCGTGCGCGAATGCACGATCGTCACGCTGCAATTTTCGCGCAGCAGCAACGCGGCCACGGGCTTGCCGACGATATTCGAGCGCCCGATCACGACGGCATCAAGCCCCGAAAGGCTCGGCAGCACGCTCTTCGCAAGAATAACCGAGCCCGTGGGCGTGCACGGCACGAGCGCGCGCTCGCCGACCCAGAGCCGCCCGACGTTGACCGGATGGAATCCGTCGACATCCTTGTCGGGGTTGATCGAGTTCAAAACCTTTTCGGAATTGATGTGCTTCGGCAGCGGCAGTTGGACGAGAATGCCGTGACACGCCGGATCGTTATTCAACTTGTCCACGAGCGCCAGCACGTCGGCTTCGCTGGTCTCGGCCGGAAGCCGATGCTCCCACGAGTTCATGCCGACTTCGACGGTTTGCTTGGCCTTGTTCGCCACATAAACTTTGCTCGCCGGGTCTTCACCGACCAGCACAACGGCAAGCCCCGGCTTTAGACCGTGCTCCCTTTGCAGCCGCGCCACTTCGGCCGCCACGTCGGCACGAACACTCGCGGCAATTTGCTTACCATCGATAATTTTCGCTTCGGACATCCCAATTCTCCCTGGTCCACTAGCGCTGTAATTCTCTGGTCTTTTTCTCCAATAATTTATCGAGCTCTCTAGGCTCGCCGTCGATCTGCAATGACTTGAGGCGCGACTTCCCGCCTTTTGCCAGCGAAACGGACCGCTTCGGCAAATCGAGCCAGCGCGCAACAAGCTGCTCGAGCGCCGCGTTGGCCGCACCATGTTCGGGAACAGCGCGCACCCTGGCCTGAAATGCCGGGCCGTCGCTTGTGGAGGTCACGCCTTCAATGGCGTCCTTGGAGGATTTTGGGGTCAGTCGGAAGTGGACAATAGTGCACGCGGCGCCGTGCCGCCAAGGTTTACGGTCAGGATATGCGGCATCGGCCTCGTCACTCAAACCACAGCCTTAGCAATGTTCGGAAGAACGACGCTTTGTAGGAAATAACACACCAGTAGCAGGATTACGGGCGAAATATCGATACCGCCCAGGTTGGGCATGGCGTTGCGGATCGGCGCGAGCAACGGTTCGGTGACCGCATTCAGCGCCTGCCAGATGGAGCGCACCATCGGGTTATGGGCGTTAATGACGCCGAACGCCATCAGCCAGGAGACGATCACGACCGCGATCACGATGTAGGTATAAAGCGTGATGAGATAGCTGATAAAACTGAGAAGTTCGAGCATCGCTGATCCAGAATGAGGCTGCCGCGGGCGTCATGTAGCCTCGTCGGGGCTGGGCTCGCAAGTGGCTGTTCCGCTGTGTCTGCTGCTTTAATGCGTAAATGCAGCCTCTAAGCGAAGAATACCCGGAAAATCCGCTGCCAAGTCTTGCTGGGCATGGCGCTTGTGTCGCCCATTGCGTCGCGCCGTATCCCCGCTCGGCTTTCTTGACAACGCCGAGGCCCGCCACCTAAATGCCCCCCGTTCGGGGCCGTAGCTCAGCTGGGAGAGCGCTGCAATCGCACTGCAGAGGTCAGGAGTTCGATCCTCCTCGGCTCCACCAATTAAATCAATAACTTACCGTTTTCCGAAAACTTAAACTGGTTTCGTTTCACGCCTGCCGCACGCCGACGCAGGTCCGGCGATGTTGATCCTTGCACGCCTGTGCTCGTGCAGCGCTTCACCGCGAGCGTTTGCGCGCGCGTCATGTGCGCTGCAGGGAGATCAAATGATCTTGCGGGCTGGTGTCGAGCGCGAAGACTCAAGTGCATCCCGCGCTTAGCGTGCGGTATCGGAGTCCAACCCGGTCGCGCTATAGGTGCCCTTGTCTTTCAGCCTGCCGTTCGATGGTGTCTGGATTTCTTACGGCAGACCTGTTGCTCCTGGCGGATATTCTGGCTCTGATGTTGCGGTGTGTGATGCCGGACGAGCAATAATATCCTCAGCCTGCTTGTGTTCGGGCCGTTTTGTCTTCAGGACGCCAAGAACAAAGACGAAGAACGCGGGCACGAAGATGATGGCAAGGATCGTGGCCGAGATCATGCCGCCAAGAACGCCTGTTCCGATCGCGTTCTGGCTCGCGGCGCTTGGCCCCACTGCGATGGCAAGAGGGACGACGCCGAGCGCGAAGGCGAGCGATGTCATGATGATGGGGCGTAACCGAATCCGCGCCGCCTCGACGGCGGCATCGATAAGCGACCTGCCTTCAGCGTAATAGTCCTTGGCAAATTCTACGATCAGGATGGCGTTCTTTGCCGATAGGCCAATGATCGCGATGAGACCAACCTTGAAGTAAAGGTCGTTGGGCATTCCCCTCAGCATGACCGCGATCACTGAGCCAATTACACCGAGCGGAACGACAAGAATAACCGCGAGGGGAATAGACCAGCTCTCATAGAGGCCCGCAAGCAGCAGGAATACGAAAAGGATGCTGAGTGCGAGAAGGAATGGCGCCTGCGCGCCGGACTTGATCTCCTCAAGCGATTGTCCGGTCCACTCGAAGGCGAATCCCTTCGGCAGCTGATAGGCGAGGCGTTCCATTTCCGCGATCGCCGCCCCTGAGGAATATCCCGGAGCCGACGCACCCGATATGCGTACCGAAGGATAACCATTGTAACCGACGATTTGCGCCGAGCCTTTTCGCCATTCGGCGGTTGCGAAGGAGGACAACGGAACCATGCCGCCGCTGGCGTTGCGCACGTTGAGCTTTAAGAGATCCTCCGCCTGCAAGCGGCTTCGATCCTTCGCCTGCACCACGACGCGCTGCATACGCCCGTCGTTCGGGTAGTCGTTGATGTAGGAGGAGCCGAGATTCGCGGTGATGGTGTTGTTGATGTCGGCGAACGTCACACCAAAGGTGTTGGCCTTCTTGCGATCGATAACCAGCATGAGTTGCGCGGCGTCTGGCATACCTTCCGGGCGAATGCCGGTAATGATGCCGCTTTTTGAAGCCTTTTCGATCAGTTCGCCTGCAGCCTGGTTGAGGGCATCCTGACCCAGTCCGCCGCGGTCCTGCAAACGGAACGAAAAACCATTGGTGGTGCCGAAGCCTTCGATCGGCGGCGGCGAAAGCGCAAAGGTGGTCGCATCCTTGAGCGCGAAGAGCTGCAGGTTGACCCGGTTCGCGATGTCCTGAGCGGAGTTGCCGGCGCCGCGTTCCGACCAGTCCTTCAATGTCGGAAACACGAGGGCCGCGTTCGGCCCATTGCCGGAGAAGCTGAAGCCCTGCACGGAAAAGACGTTTTCGACTGCCGGCTCGCCTTTGAAGATGGCCTCGATTTTCTCAAGCGACGCCACGGTTCGGTTCTGACTCGCCTCGGGCGGTCCCTGGACGTCGACAATGATGTACCCCTGATCCTCATCGGGGACGAAAGCGCTCGGCAGATTGAGAAACAGATATCCGAGGCCAGCAACCAGGGCGAGATAGACGACCATCATCCGTCCTGCTCGCTTGGCGAAGCCGGTCACGCGTCGCGAATATCCCGACGTCAGTCGATCGAAGGCTCGGTTGAACCAGCCGCCGAGTCCTTTCTTCTCCTGATGCCCCTGCGGGATGGGCTTGAGGAGCGTTGCACAGAGCGCCGGTGTCAGTGACAGCGCTAGAAACGCTGAGAACAAAATCGAGACGACCATCGTCAGGCTGAACTGCCGGTAGATGATTCCGGTGGAACCGGGGAAGAAGGCCATCGGGATGAAGACGGACGCGAGGACCAGCGTGATGCCAAGAATGGCGCCCGTGATCTGGCCCATGGCTTTCCGTGTTGCGTCTTTTGGCGATAACCCTTCTTGGGCCATGATGCGCTCGACGTTTTCGACAACGACGATGGCGTCGTCGACAAGGATGCCGATGGCGAGCACCATCGCGAACATTGTCAGGACGTTGATGGAAAAGCCGGCGGCATACATCACAGCGAGGGTGCCGAGCAGCGCCACGGGCACGACGAGCGTCGGGATGAGTGTGTAGCGGAAGCTCTGCAGGAAGACGAACATGACGATAAAAACGAGAATGACGGCTTCGACCAGCGTGTGCAGAACCTTTTCGATCGACGCCGAGACAAAGGGGCTGGTGTCATAGGGTATCGAATACGCGACGCCCGCTGGAAAGAAGCGGGACAGTTCCTCCATCTTGGCTTTGATGGCCTTCGCCGTCGCGACGGCATTGCCGGATGTCGAAAGCTGAACACCGACCGCGGCGCTCGGCTGGCCATTCAGGCGGCTCGCAAAACTATAGGTTTCCGCGCCGACCTCGACGCGCGCGACGTCGTGCAGGCGCACCGTCGATCCGTCCGGGTTGGCGCGGAGAATGATTTCGCCGAATTCCTTGGTGTCGCTCAGCTGCCCTTTGACGAGAACGGTCGCAGTCAAGTCCTGGGTGATCGGATTGGGAGCGGCGCCGATCTGCCCCGCCGCGACTTGGGCATTTTGCGCCAGGATTGCATCACTGATATCTGAGGCAGTGATGTTGTAGCCGACCATCTTGTCCGGATCGAGCCACACACGCATGGCCCGCTGTGCCGAGAAGAGCTGGGCACGGCCGACGCCGTCAATGCGCCGGAGTTCGCCAAGGACGTTGCGGCTTAAATAATCGCCGAGCGCGATTTCATCCGTCTTTCCATCCGTCGACGTGAGCGCGATGAAAAGCAGAAAGCCTGTGCTCGCTTCTTCAACCGTAATGCCTTGGGCGGTTACAGCTCGAGGAAGGCGTGGCTCGACGCGCCGGAGTGCGTTTTGAACGTCGACAGAGGCTTGGTCGATATCGCTTCCAGGTTTGAAAGTGGCCGTAATGTTGATCGCACCGGAAGTGTCGGACGTCGATTCAAAATAGACGAGCCGATCGACGCCATTCAACTCTTCCTCGATCTGGCGCGTGACTCCCTGGTAGATCTCTTGCGGAGAAGCACCGGGATACAGCGTGGAGATCATAACCTGCGGCGGCGCGACTTTCGGATATTGCGAGATCGGCAGGAAGGGCAAGGCAATCATGCCCGCGATCGCGATGAAGAGTGCGAACACCCACGCCAGCACCGGCCGGCCAATGAAGAACTGAGCCATCGAAGCGCGCCTATCGAATTGTTTGTGTTGCCGCTTTGTCTGCCGGTACCGGCAGCGCATTGTCAGCGGGTTTCCAGGCTTCGACGGTAACTTTGCCGCCCGGTTGCGCCTTCTGCACGCCATCGACGATAATTTGCTCGCCGCTCTTGAGGCCTGCTTCGACCACCCAGTCCGAACCGAATGTTTGTCCGAGCGTTACGGCGCGCGCCTCGACCGTGCCGTCGCTCGCGACAACGTAGACCTGGGCTTTGCCATCCTGCGCGCGGAGAATCGCTCGCTGCGGAACGGTGATCGCTCCGTCGCGGACAGCTTGCTCGATACGGATACGGACATAGAGACCCGGCAGCAGATCGCTTTTCGGATTGGGGAATTCGGCACGCAGGGTGACCTGACCGGTCATAGCGTCGACGCTTGCGCTCGAGAACAGCAGTCGTCCCGGCTGCGCATAGATCGTGCCGTCATCGAAGACGAGTTCGACGCGAGCTTGGCCCGGCGCTGGGCTCGCGAGCTTACCGTCCGCAACAGCGCGCTTCAGCGCGAGCAACTCGGCGGAGGACTGCGTGAAATCCGCATAGACCGGATCGATCTGCTGGATAAGCGCGAGCTTCTGGTTGGCGTCCAGTGTCGTCACCAGCGCGCCTTCGGTGACGAGAGCTCCTCCGATGATGCCCGTGATCGGAGCGCGGACTTCGGTATATCCAAGATTGATCCGCGCTTCTTCCAGCGCCGCTTCGGCGAGCGCGACATCTGCGTCCGACTGTGCGAGATTTGCCGCGGCAGTGTCAAAGCTGGCGCCGCTCGCAACGTCCCGCGCCCGCAATTCCTTTTGGCGATCAAATTGCTGCTTAGCATTGGCCTGAAGGGCTTTTGCCCTTTGCAGGGTTGCCTCGGCGCTTGCTACTCGCACCCGAAATAGATCGGGATCGATGCGGTAGAGGACGTCGCCCTTTTTAACGAACGTACCCTGCTCGAATACCCGTTCTTGCAGAATTCCCGTGACCTGCGCCCGCACCTCTGCAACGCGCGTCGCTGCAATGCGGCCCGGGAGTTCGCTCATAACTGGAACGGGATGCGAGGAGAGCTTGAGCACCGCGACCGCCGGCGGCGGTATCTCGCCGCCCTCTTGAGCAAATGCCTGCCCCATCGCCAGAACGGCAAGTGAGAGAGCGCCAAAACATGTCGCAAACCATCGATCGGAAACGGCAGGTAGGCGGCGGGCATTGAACATGTTGACGGCCTTTGTGGTCCTTAAGTTCAAAAAAGAAATATGCGCGCGCTTAACGGGAAGGGCGCCAGCGGCTAGTGCATTGTGGAGTTCGAAAACGCGTTGACCATGACCACGCCCCCGACGATCATCGCAATTCCGGCGATCGCTGCGGGATCCAGCGTCTGACGAAAGACCGTGACGCCGATCAAGGCCGTGAGAACGATGCCTGCGCCGCCCCAGACGGCATAGGCGATGCCGATTGGTATCGCCTTCAAGGCATGCGACAAGAAAAAGAACGAGCCCGCGAAGAACAGGATCATAAAGAGAGTTGGCGCGAACCGCGTGAACTGCTCGGACTTCTGCAGGAGGGTGGTGCCAATCAGCTCGCAGACGATGGCGGCGCCGAGCGCGCCATAGTAGAAAAGGGTGGGTTTCATGACGCCCTGCATGGCATTACGTGATGAGATCAGTAAAGATACCATCCGGACGGTTTTTCAAGAACGAAAGAGAATATGTGGCTTGAACTCGAGGTTTTGTGAGTTGCCAAACTTGGATGGCTGATAAACCGGTCGATATAAACACTTGCCTGTAGCCCCGAAGCTTTGACGTTCTCTGGTCGCGACGCGCTCGGCCGGCATAGCCGGGGCAGAGGAAATTGAAGAGATAAAATCCTTATGAGCCTTGCTCATCGTAGAAAGAAGCGGCCAGTCGAAGTCCGCAGCCAATTGCTCGATATGGCGGCGAGACTCTGCGCCGAGGTTGGAATTCTCCACGCTACCCTCGATGCGATTTCGCAACGCGCTGGCGTCAGCAAGGGCGGGCTCCTGCACCATTTTCCGACAAAGCAGGCGCTGATCGTGGCGCTCGTCGACAAGCTTCTCGACGATCTTTTGGTGAGTGTTGAAAGCTATATCGCCAAAGATCCCGACCCTGTGGGCCGCTTCACGCGCGCGTACCTAATGACGTGTCTTGAAAGTCAGAACAGTCCAGATGCGGAGCACTGGAATACGCTTGGGATCATGCTCGCTACCGAAACGGCGATGCGCACTCAGTGGATAAAATGGCTTTCGAAGCAGATGAAGAAGCACGGCAATTCCGACGATACGATCGATTGCCTGATCGTAAGAATGGCGGCCGACGGTGTCTGGTTCTCAAGAACAGTCGGCGTCACGAGCGTTTCGGGCGCGCGAAGAAAAGATTTTATTGAGCGGCTCAATCGTATGACTCGCTGTGGAAATCATACTTTGCCGACACGTATAAGACGCCGGATCTAGGCGAATTGGTTGAGCTGACCAAACCACGTCATAAGCAATTGTTTGCGAATGTGCCCAAGTCGGCAATTCAGCCATGCGATTGTTCGCCGAAGCTTACGTTTTCGCCAGATAGTCGTGCAGAACGCGTCCGTACGGCAGCGTCAGATCGGCGATGAAGTGGTGGGCTCCAACGATCTTTCGCACGGGCATGTCCGCAACAGGCGCATTGACGTGCGGGACGAGGTGCAACCGCCCTGGTCCGAGCCAGGAGCCTTTGATCGTGATTTCCGTGAGATTGTAGGCAACGAGCTGGCAGATGCCGGGCTTGCCGTCAACGCCGGGAATGAGCTTGAGATTGACTTGCGTCTTGGACAAGGTTGCTGTTGTGCGCTCCCCGTTTCCCGACGTCTTTTCGTGCTTGTAACCCATCGTGCCCATGGCGACGAGTTGGCCCGCATATTCGAGAGTGCCGGTCAACGTGTCCTTGATGACCTCAAGCTTGGGATGCGCGTATTTTTTCGGGAAGCCCCAGATTTCGCGTCCGGCCGCAATCGGCGGGTCGTCGTCGAGATACATCTGCGACGAAGTTGACCTCTTCATTTCCAAAGCGGCACGGAATGAGCGTGCCGGATTCCGTGTAGCGTCCGAAACCCGAACTGTCGGGCACGTTGATCCACTCATAGTGAACCAGTGGCCGGTCTAAAGGGGCGAGCGGCTCGGGCAACTGCTCGCGGATGAGTTCGGGATCTGTTTCGTAAGTGATGATCATGTATTCGCGGTCGACGAACCGGTAAGGCCCATCCGGATAGCTCGGCCCCGCGAGCGGCATCGACGGAAGTTCTAGAATCTGATCGGCGCGCACGCGTCGCTCCATTGGCTTGGTTCAGTGCGTTTCGAATGTCAGATGACGGATTGTGCCAGCGCTAGTGCGCGGTCCAGCCGCCGTCGATCGGAATGTCGGCGCCGGTGATTGATGCGGCGGCGTCGGTGCACAGGAAGAGCACAAGCGCCGCGACCTGATCGACGGTCACGAACTGCTTTGTCGGTTGCGCTTCGAGCAGAACATCATAAATCACCTCTTCGCGCGTCAGGTGGCGAGCTTCCATCGTCGCGGGAATTTGCTTCTCGACGAGCGGTGTCCAGACGTATCCGGGAGACACGCAATTGACGGTGACACCGAACGTCGCGAGTTCGAGAGCCGCGGTTTTTGTTAGACCCGCAACGCCGTGCTTGCGGCGACGTAGGCGGCCTTGAACGGAGAAGCGACAAGCGAATGCGCCGACGCGGTGCTGATGATGCGGCCCCACTTCCGCGCCTTCATTCCTGGAATGGCCGCGCGCATGGCATGAAACGCCGCCGAAAGGTCGATGTCGATGACCTGCTTCCACTTCTCCGGCGGAAAATCCTCGATCGGAGAGACGAACTGAACGCCGGCGTTGTTAACGAGAATGTCGACAGATCCGAGTTCGCGCTCGGCGTTGCGTACCATGTCCGCGATGTCCTCGGCGCGAGACATATCGGCCGGCGAGTAAAGGCACGTCACGTTGAAGTCCTGCTCTATCCCGGCGCGCTCAGCCTCGATGTCTGCTGCATCGCCGAAGCCGTTGATAACGACATTGGCGCCTGAACCCCGCAAGCGAGCGGGCGATGGCTAGTCCGATGCCGCTCGTCGAACCTGTGACGATGGCGTTGCGTTGTGACGGCGATGCTTTCTCTGGCGAATTCGATGAAGGATTGACGATCGCGTCCACGCGGCTCTCCCTGGGTTGGGCGTCGAGATGGACTGCCATGACACCCACCCGTAACAGCCGTGTGACCAAAGCCCCGTCGCACGCCTGTAATCTATTCCCGCGAAAATGGCGCGACGTGTCTTGCCCGAAATAGTCGTCTCCGAATATCGCAAGAATTTTTATTCAAAGGCATCCGATGACCACGAATCTCAATGGCTCGAACGGCATCCACGCAAAGACGTCTTGGCCGGAGCAAGAGGGCGTCAGCGACATGACGGCGGGCAGCGAAAAACATTCGCCACGTGTTCGCCATCCGCGATCGGCGATCGGCTGGCGCCCAGAACGCTGCGATCGCATCGCGCTCATTTTTCAGGGCGGCGGCGCGCTTGGAGCCTATCAGGCCGGCGTTTATGAGGCGTTGCACGAAGAGGGGATCGAACCGGATTGGGTTGCTGGCGTGTCGATCGGGGCGATCAACGCCGCGATTATCGCCGGCAATTCACGTGCGCACAGAATCGAAAAGCTCAGGGATTTCTGGCACCGTATCACCGAGCGGAAAGTCTGGCATTAAACGCCCGACGGTGACATTTACCGCCAGCTTCGCAATGCCACGAGTTCGATGATGACGATGACGATGGGATTGCCGGGCTTCTTCCAGCCGCATCCCGTCAATCCTTGGCTGAGCCCAACGGGAGCAATGACCGCGACGAGCTTTTACAATTCCGATCCGTTGAAGGAAACGCTCCTCGAACTTGCCGATTTTTCCTTGATCAATGATCGATCGATGCGGTTTGCCGTCGGCGCGGTGAACGTCCTCAGCGGCAACTTCATCTATTTCGACAACTACCAGGAAGAGATCGTGCCGGAGCACATCATGGCTTCGGGGGCGTTGCCGCCGGCGCTTCCGATGGTCAAGATCGGAACCGATTTCTATTGGGACGGAGGTATCGTCTCCAACACGCCGCTGCAGCACGTTCTCGATAACGAGGATAACCTCAATACGCTTGTATTCCAGGTCGACCTGTTCAGCGCGTGCGGAGAACTGCCGCGCGATATGGAAAGCGTGCTTGGGCGTCACAAGGACATCATGTATTCCTCGCGCACGCGCCACAACACGGATGTGTTCCGCCGCACGAAGCAATGGAAGAGCCACCTCTACAAGGCGCTTTGCAAGATACCCGAAACCGATCTGAACGACGAGCAGTTGCGCCTGAAGGTAGAACTCAGTCAATCGCCGGAAATCACGATCCTGCACATGATCTACCAGCAGAAGGCTTATGAAGGTCACGCCAAGGATTATGATTTCTCCGGGACGTCGATGCGCGAGCACTGGCAATCCGGCTTCGAAGACACCCGCCGCTCGTTGAAGCAGCGCCACCGGCTCGAAATGCCGCCGCCTGGATCGGGGATCGTCGTTCACGACGTCCATGCCTATTCGGCATAGCCATGTTCAGCCGAGACGCAAAATCAGATATATGAGCGCCGAGGTTTGGCGCTCTATTTTCGACTGCTGCCGATGAAGCAGTCAGTTGGCGATAGCGATGCTTTGCAGCGCGGCTTCCAGTGCATCTTTGTCGGATGTGTACATCGTCTCCGACACGTCGGCGCGGCCATCCCCGACGACCTCGAACAACCATTCGTCCTCGTCGAATGCACCCTTGTAGACATTGACCGTCAAATGCTTGCCATTGACATGGATCGCCCTGCTCAAAGGCGAGGTCACAATCTTGTCTTCGACTTTCATTCCTGCCTCGACTGCCAAATCGACCGCCAATCTATTCGTCTGGCGCGAATCCCATGCGCTTGAGAGCTTTCTGTCCTAGCGCCTTGTCGTCCCCGCCGCTTCGTATGAGTTTGTCCAGACGCGACGCGATACGAGACAGATTGCGTTGCATCGTTCGCGAAAAAACATCCGACCCAGATCTTCATCGCGTAGCGCCAGGATCGCCTCGGCTTCTGATCGCGCTTCTTCAAGCTTTTTCATCGCACCGATTACTCATTGTCGTAACTCACATCCGTGAAAAGCATGCGAACCACTAGACAATACCTCTCCATCGGCGCTCGCAACTGTCATATTTGAAATTCGGTAAAGTGGTCCGCGCGAGAGGCAATCGCGGTCAGCGCTGCAATCGGCCAGCATCAAAACGGCAGCGACCGCAACAGATGTTTCAGAAGAGGAATGCGGAACCAAAAACGGGCCGCGCCAGTGAAGCCCGGCTAGATTGGCTCCGCCGCGATCAGATAGTGCTGGCCGTGTGCAAGATGTCCGTCTCGCTCGACAATCTCGGCAGCTCGCTGGCGTAGAGTCACCGCTTGCTCCGATAGCACTCTAGCAAGTTGATTTTCCGGAAGCAGATTTATGAGCGCTCGACTGTCAGCAAGCTGACGATTGATCCATCCGAGATCATGGGTGCTGGGAAACCGCCGCGAGAATAGAATTCGCAGTCCGACGTGCGGACGCAATCTCGCGAAAAGCTGATATTGGAAGTAGGGCGCATATCCTTCGATCGCTCCGAGCAGATACTCCGCCAACACCGTATCGAAGACGTCATTGGCGAGAAAGTTCGCGTCGCTCCAATTGCCGACGATCAGGCGATCGACGGCGCGTATTTTGGAACTGACGGCGTCCCGCGTTTCGGCGAGATGCCCCGCGTCCGCGCTAACCGCGGTCCAACGCGTACTCGTGAGACCGGCGATCCAGCGTGCGGACTGCGTGCCCGTCCCCGCGTCGAGCACTGAGCCCTACGGAACGTCGCCTTGGATGCGTTCGATGACATCGAACAAGCCTAAACGGCGCTGCGGCGAAACGATATCAGACATGGCCGATTGCGGGCTCTTTCAGTTCAACGCCGTGCGCGGGATCACGAGGGACATGGCACGCGAGATTCGTGCCATTTGTTTCTGTAAAAAGTACATTATTTAATTTTATAATGGTGAGAAGGGAGCGCGTCGAGAGCCGATTGGTTGACGGCAGGATTGGGGCTGCAGCAGCTGCTGTTGGAGACGGCCAATACCTTCCTTGCGCATACGCGCAATGGCCCAGCTCGAGATAGGGAACACACCTCATTGTAGTCCGTACACGGTTGGGTCTGCTCTGCTTGAGCAGCGTGCAATTTGGATGAGCTTCGGGCAGGATTGCGGCCGCCGATTTTTTCATAGAAATAAATTATACCTATGATGCATTGGCCAAGCCCTATCCAAGCTTATAAAGGGCTCGGGCGTGCCGATGGCTCTCTTTCACTGTGGGCGATAGGAAGACTGGATTTTCATGAAAATCCTATTGGTTGAAGATCATCCGATCGTAATTTCGGGGTGTCGCCGGCTCTTCGAAGAACAGGCGGAAAGCACGCTTATCGAGGCATCGACGATCGCCGATGCGCGCAAGGAACTCGATACCCATCGGCCGGACGTCATCGTTGTCGACGTCAACCTTCCCGACGGCTCCGGGCTCGATCTCATCCGCGAGGTGGCCGCCAAGAACGGAGCGCCCAAGGCGATCGTCTTTTCCATGTGCGACGACCCGCATGTCGCGAAAACCGCAATCGACGCGGGTGCTCGTGGCTTCGTCAGCAAATTCGATAGCGCCGCCGCGCTTTTGGGTGCTGTGAACGCAGTGAGCAGCGGTGGAACATGGTTATCTGACGATCTGCTCCAGAAGCTGGCGTTTATGCGCATGGCGCCGGAACGCAAGCCGCCGCCTCTGACCAGACACCAGAAGAATGTTCTGAAACGTCTCGCCTGCGGCAGCCGGTTGTCCGAGATCGCGGCCGAGCTCAACATGTCGCCGAAGGCCGTCTCTGCGGACTGCGCGGTCATGAGGAATAAGCTCAATGCGCGCACGAACGCCGAAATGCTCGTCATCGCGACGAAGCTGGATCTGAACTGAGAACTAACCGGCGGTGGCGTGCGCGGGCCGGCACGCGAAATGACGAGCGACCAATCCCGCCGTCACCAGAAAAGCAATCAACGAATAAAGCAGCACGATCGGATTGAAGGCGAAGCCCGACCACTCCGGCATGATGATGTCGGCTGTGCTGAACGGCTCGACGCCATTTGCGCAAATTTCAAGCGCCGATTCTTCTCGGATCATATCGATGCTCATCCGCGTTGCGAGCTCTCGGACCGCAGCAGGATTGGGAGAGGTGCGCTCAAGCTGATGCAACAATGCTTTGCTGGCCGCGAGATAGGCATGCGAGCACGCGTTGAAGGGGCTGTTCTCGTTCGAGAGGCTCCCTGGAACGAGGCCCCACACGCAATAGGTGAACTGCAGATTGATGAAGTTCTGAAGCGTTCGCGTCTCGGTATCGGGGCGTAGCTGCTGATTGGCAAGATCAAGAATGGCGTTCTTGTACGTCGCGATGACCCGCAGCTGACCGTGCGAGAGATTGGGGATCATGAGCCCCGCGGTACTTGCGGCTTTTCTTTTATGGTGCGCTTCGGCAGGGGTTTCGAACGTGAGAAAGACCCCGAACAACGACGCGACAACCCACAGCAATGCCGATTGATGGCCGTTAACATCGCGGCAATGCGACCGGCGCCACTTTCCACCCGCCACGTGATCAAACTTTCGCCAAGGGTGCTGACGCCTGATCGCTCATTGTTTCTTGCTCGCCGTCTTGTCCAATTTTATCGAACAATCTGCATATCCGCGCTTTGCGCAATTAGCAAATCGCTGACCTCTAAAGCCGCGCCGCATCGTGGTCTCACGGGATTGCGATTTGAACATCATTAAGGCCCCACATATGCATGCTTTACCGTTGCGACACGTTGCGCAAAGCATGCCGATGGAGGGCTCGTGAGGAAATGGATCCAACGGGAAAATGGGATAGGTGCATAGATGCCGCCCATGAAATATCCCCGCTCGCGCTCGCTCATTGCCATGATAGGAGCGGGCGTAGCTGCCCTGCTCGCTGTCGTGTTTCTCGCATATGAACCGCTCTCCCAGCCCTCGCCGCCCGCGCGTCAAGAGGCACGGGAAAAGCCGATCCCCTCGCTAAACTGCGTATTCTACGACTTTACGCGCGCAAGCATTGTCGTGGGCTTCGATTTCGCCGCCACCCTGTCGGAAGGCGCGCCGCCGCGATTCGAGGAGCGCGCTAAAGCCTCGCGCGACGGCAATCAATCGATATTCGAAGCCGGAGATCGGCCGGTCTGGGCTTACGCGCAGGACGACGATGGGCACCCAACGATTACGTCGCCTGATGGCGCCACGCGCGTCGTGCTCTATGGATTGAAACTCGATGCGGTTGGGGCGTTTTTCATCGAGGCCGGTCTGCGGAGCACCGAATACCGAAACCTCAACGGGCAATGTCAGCAGGCCAATTTTGGCGGCGCGCTGGCAAGCATGTCGAAGGAAAGCAGCCCCGCTGCCCAATGACGAAAGGGCATGGGGGTGTTCGCGCCACTTTCAGCTCGCGACCTAGCCGATAGGCATAGGCCAATTGACGCCAGCTCATCCTGAGAAAAATTGGAAGCTTTGCCATTGCGAGAGTCCGGAGAAAGGCATCCGTTGCTCGGCCGACAAAAAAACGGCGAACAACGCAAAGGTCGATGACCTCCGGGAGAAAACGCAATGACCAACAAATGGCTCGCTTTCGCTTCCTTTTTACTTCTCTCCAGTGCAGGCGCCTATGCTGACGATTGGGCCAGCAAATTCAAAACGATCGATGCGGATGGCAACGGCTCGATCAGCCGCCCCGAATGGGAGGCAAATGCATCGAAGTTGAAGATTGATCCTGTGCCGACGTTCTCCGCCATGGACGCCGATGGAAACAACAGCATCGACGAACAGGAATGGGCAGAAGCGGAGAAAATGGTGAAAGCTTTCCCTGACGGCTGTAAATCGTCCTCTGAATCGTGGTGCCCAAAGAAGTACTGAGTCCCAATGCTGCGCTTGACTTCGAAACCCGGTTCCGTTCCGGGTTTCGAAACGTGAGCAGGACCGCGTGTCAGCGGTGACCGGAAACTGTTGCCCCGATGACATTAGGCCATGGCGGCAATGGCGGCAGGCCGAGGACGGCGCGCACCGGTGCAAAGGAACGGCGATGAACCGGCGATGCGCCGAGCTTGCGGAGCGCCGCGAGATGCTCCTTCACCGGATAGCCTTTGTGCTTGGAAAAGCCGTAACCCGGATAGTCGCCGTCCAGCTTTCGCATCAGCGCATCGCGCGCGGTCTTGGCCAGGATGGACGCGGCGGCGATCGTCAAACTTTTGGCATCGCCTTTCACGATCGGTTGCTGAGGGATAGTAAGGTCTCTGATACGCCGCGCGTCGATCAGAACATGTTCAGGTTGCGTCCGGAGCCCGTCGACGGCGCGCCGCATGGCCAGTAGGCCCGCCCAATAAATATTGATGCGGTCGATCTCCTCGACCTCTGCGAAGCCGACGGCCCAGGCGATCGCCGTCGTCTTGATTTCCACCGCCAGCCGTTCGCGCGTCGCCGCATTGAGTTTCTTCGAATCGTCGATATCGGCAATTCGAGCGCCTGGCGCAAAGATGACGGCGGCGGCTGAGACCGGTCCTGCTAGCGGGCTCATTCCGGCTTCGTCGACCCCCGCGACGAGCTGCACGCCGGTTGTCCAAAGCGAAGTTTCATAACGCAGCAACTTGCGAATGCGCTGCCCCTCGGACCGGCGATCGAAGCGTCGTCGCGCGATCGCACTCAGGATGGCCTTCGCACCAGGCCGCGGGTCGGCGATGAGCGCCGCCTCGGTTGCCGAATCCAGCGGTCGACGCTCGAGCACATGCCAACGCCGGATTTCGGATAGAACCAACTTCGTCACGATGGCAGCCTTCGGTCTTCTGCACGCACCATTCGGAAAAGGCTGGATCGCAATGCGAACCTAGTCGCGCGCGGGCCGCCGCCGCTCATGAAACCACGGCCGATACTCCGCCATCTTCTGTCGTTGCGCGCCCGACGCCTGCTTCTTGCACGTTGCCGCTTCGTCGCTGCTTTTCGGTGCGCCCCAGCGGCGCTCAACGCAATCGTTGACGTTATACGCCATTTCAAGCTCGGCTGTACGTTCGACCACGTCCTTGAGCGCCAGCTGCCACGGCGAGCCGTCGCTGCGCGTATAGGAAAATTTGCGCGTTGCCAGCTCGGACGCAAGCGTGCTGTCGAGTTCCGCCTTCACGTCGGCAGGGCTCTTGCCCGCAGGCATCGCATAACGCTCCGGCCGCCGCGCCACGCGATCCGGAAACGACCGAACAACGTCGATTGCGATCAGCAGACGAAGATCGCGTGAGGGCGTCGAAAAATCTTCCCAAGCTCCTGTCGTCTCGAAAATCGACGCGCCGTTCGGTATGGCGACTTCGGAGCCGCCGCCACTCAGATACTTCCGGCCATTCTCGACGGACGTGACGCGCGTCTTCACCTGTTCCTCGAGCGCCGTGATGACGTCCTGCATCGCCCGCAGCGGATCGAGAGGCTCAGGGGACATCACATCGTCCATGCGATCGTAAAAGTCCTCGATGCCGAACTTCGATTGCTCGAGAGAAAAGTCACCGTAGTTGGTATCGTTGGCGATCTCGGCGTTCGCGAGACGACGCAGGGTGCCGTTCTTATAGGCGACAATCGGCCGGAAGCGCTTGAAACCCGGACTGCCGAGCGCCGGATTTTGCGCGAACAGGAAATTTCCGTGCCAGAAGCGTTTGCGCGCGACCGTGCCGTCCGGCTGCCCATCAACGGCAAGAAATACGCCTGCCGCATCGTTCGTCTGCGCGATGCGTTTCACAAGGACCAGAACATGTCCGTAAGGATCGGCATAAATCGTTCCGGGGCGCAGCGTGTCCTCTTTCAACGCAACAGGGTAGTAGTCGGTCTTGTCATCGTCCGCCGCCGTTCGTCCGCCGCCCGAGTGCACGGCGTTTGCGAGCGTCGTTCGCAAATAATAGCCGAAACCGGGCACGAGCCCCGCCGGTCTTGACGAAGCACGGACTGGTGCGGGCGTCGCCGCGGCGTCACCGAATAGTCCGGAGATCAAACCGGACTTCGCCGCGGCAACTTTCTGTTCTCCATTATCGACTCGCGGTTCGTCGTTCCGGATACTCCACCATTGCGGGCATTTCGGTGGCTTGCCCCCGCCGCCGCGCGAGCACTTCGAATATCCGAATGGCAATCCCATCTTGAAGGCGAAATAGGCGCGCAGAAAGTAAGGAAGATCGGCGCAATCGGGGCGGATGACCAAACCCTTCCTGTCTTCGGCGAGCCCCAGATGATCGAACAAGACATTTCGAGATTGATCGCGCAGCACGTCGTGTAGCGCGGCCCACGACGGCGCTTCCTCGAGTGGCGCGTCGAAGAGCTTTTCGATCCAGGCCGAATACAGATTTTCGGTCTTGCGGGTCCATGATTGGCGCACAGGCCAGACGCCTTTGTCCGAGCTTTGCGCGGCAGGCTTCGCGGCGCTTCCGACAACGATCTCGCGCGTAATCTTGCTGCACGCCGCTGAGGAATTATCGGAGGTGAGTGTCGCGAGCCATGTTCCGGTGACGGGCTTTGCGATCTCCGCGAACCAGAAATAGGGTGGACCGCCAAGGCGTTTCCTCGACTTGAGGGCGACGCTGCCATCGGGCGCGATCAGCGAAAGCTCACCTTCGAACGGCTTCTCGACGGTGAAAACGACGCGCAGCGACGTGCCCTTCCACGGCGACTGAGGCGATACGAGAACGGCAGGTTGCGCCGTTGCCTCACAACTATCGGACGCCTCCTTGGCGGAGGCCTGAATTACCGGAGCAACAAAGACAAACAGGCTTGCGGCCAATAGCAAACGCCTGGGCGCGGCAGCAAAATGGCGTCGATAAAACACGTACAGTCCCCCCGATGCCGTTCGCCACGGTCATGCGCGCGAAAGCCTTTGCCTCAACAATGGCAGAATTATCACGACACACAATATTGCCGAGCAATAGACCGGAACGATGCCGGAAATGGTGAGAGCAACCACCGAGGCCGTTGACGAACGGCGAAATCGGGTCGGGTGTCACCCGGGCGTAAGCTCGATATTCACCGAGCCCACGCGCGCGAATTCTGTCGAGAAGACTTCCGGAAAAGTGGGAACCGGTTTTCCGATAGGAAGCACGATAAAATAAGGACCTAGAGCCGATCCGCGATGCAACGAAAAGCGGAAAGGCTCTAGGAGTTTCGCGCTTTAGCGCGCTTTCTTGCGCACGAGCTGCCGCGCGACTGCAAATGCATCGTTGAAATCGAGCATCAGCGATTGATCCGTACGCAGCATGCTGCGCAGAAGGCCGGCCTGGGTCTTGTATTTGATATCGCCGATCGCGAGAGGACCGACGGACAGCAATCCGCGCTTCCCGATCGGGCGGCCGAAATCAAACAGCTCGACGCCTTCGATACCCGCCGGAGGTACCGCGTTGACGTCAGCGATCACGACGGTCCGTTTCGATTTTTCGAAGTGCTTCGCTTTCAAGACCTGAACGCCCGCCGCGGCCGCGCAAAGAACGACGTCCGCATTCGCGACGATCTTGCCTTTGTCTGAATCCCGGCCACCCAACACCGGCTTCAGCGTAACGCCGAAGCGCTTCTTGGCGGCGCTGACGAGCGGCTCAAGCGCGGCGAGGCCGATGTGCGAAACAACTTTGACATCGGCGCCACTGCGGGCTGCGATGACGGCTGATGCAAATCCGACGACACCGGTCGCGCCGAAAACGGCGACGCTGGCGCCGTCGAGCGTGCGCGAGGTTTTTTTCTGGTAGACGCTTTCGACACAGGCGACCATCGCCGCAGCCGTGGTGAAAGAGCCGCCAGGATCCGCCAACGCCGAGAGCTGGAACGGCGGCACGAGCGACGTCTTGGCGACCGTAAGCATGTCGAGCGCCATGAGAGCGTCCTTGCCGCCGATGAAGATCGCCGTGCGGCAGCCATGCTCAGGCGGTCGCGAGAAGATGGCGTCTTGCACAAGAGCTTGCGTGTCGTTCAGCCGCACGCCGGTATGAGGAACCACAACTTTGTAGCCGGCGTCGACGGCCATGTTGATATCGAATGGACTCGCGAAGGATTGGGTCGATAGAAAATGCAGAATGGGCGTTGCCGTAATCGGCTTTTTCTTCTTTTTCGTGGATATCGGATTACCGGATCTCTTAATGGGAAGAATGTCGGTCGTCACATCGAGATCGGCAAAGCCCTGGTCGAACTGTGCGACATCATCCATTGGCATCACGAGATACTCCGCTACATTATTCAGCACGTAGGCCGATTGTTTTTATTTCGCGCGTCGCATGAATCCGCTCGCTGCAAGCAAGCAAAGTCATCGCTATGTGGCTTGTGAAAATGCCGCTCCGGAAGGCGGCCGAGCGGGGAAGGGCGTCATGCCGTCGATGCTTTTAGGCATCGCTTCGCTGGGCAATAGTTTTGCCGATTAAAGCGAAATAATGCGTTAAGGCCAGGATGAGTGTTTTTGCGAATTTAATACTCAATACGGAGTAGAGAGAGATTGGAATGCCGCTAAAAAATGCGGGCATCGACATGAATGATTTGCGAATAAGAAAAGATTGCGAAAAAGGAATTAATGGCAGGGCTGAGAAATATTAAAACTGTAGCATTTCGAAAAATGCGCGTCCGTGCTCGTTACCGGCTCGAGCACATAAGGAGCAATCTGAACCCGCAGTCTGCGATCTGGCGAGATCGCGTTGACGATGGCCGAGCCTGACGATAAGCCGCCGAAGATCGAGCCGCCACTGAACCTAGGCGCCGCGACGGCTTGCATGCCGCATTTCCGCTCTCGTTGGCGTAATAGGAACGGCGTCCGATTCGGCACGAATATTCAGAGACAAAAATGAATGAACTAGAGCGCGGCGATAACGCGCCCGCCTCGGCCGGATCGCCGCAAGCGCTGCACAATTTATCATTCGTCGAATTCGTCGTGCTGACGGCGGCGATGATGGCGCTGACCGCGATCTCCATCGATATCATGCTGCCGGCGTTGCCCGAGATCGGCAACGCACTTGGCGTCGCGAGTGCCAACGATCGGCAGCTCGTCGTCATTCTCTATATGGTCGGCTTTGCGGCCGGACAGCTTTTCTTCGGGCCGTTATCCGATCACATCGGCCGTAAACCGGCGCTGATGGCGGGGCTCGCGATCTTTATCGTGGGCACGATGGCCGCCCTTGTATCGAACGAGTTTTCAATGCTTCTCGCGGCGCGGCTGGTGCAAGGCATTGGCGCCGCATCGCCCCGTGTCATCGCGATCGCCGTGGTGCGAGACCTTTACGGCGGGCGGCAGATGGCGCGCGTGATGTCGTTTGCGATGATGGTGTTCATCGTGATTCCGGTCCTCGCGCCGTCGATCGGACAAGCCCTGATCCACATCGGCAACTGGCATTGGACGTTCTACGCCCTGCTGGTGATGGCGACCCTGATTGCCGTTTGGGCCGGTCTTCGTCTGCCGGAAACCGCAGCGCCTGCATTAGGCCTCGAACGTCCAATGAGTTTGCGCAACTCGCTTAAGGCAGCGATTTTCGATCCTCAGACGATGGCCTACGGCGCCGCCGGCGGCTTCATGTTCGGATGCCTTCTTGCCTATGTCGCGAGTTCCCAGCAGGTCTTCGTCGAGGTTTTCGGGATGGGAGCGGCGTTCCCGGTTGTCTTTGGGGCCATCGCGTCGGTGATGGCTGTTGCATCCTTTGTCAACGCCCGGCTTGTCGGCCGCTTGGGTATGCGATGGCTGTCGCATGCTGCGCTTCTGGGGTTCGTCGCGCTATCGCTTTGCCTCGCATGCGCAGCGGCGGCAGGCGTCGCGGGCATCTTGGTCTATGCGGTCCTGCTCGCCGGCGCCTTCTTCCTGTTCGGGCTCATCGCGCCGAATTTCAATGCGCTCGCGATGGAACCGCAGGGTCATAACGCCGGAATGGCCTCCTCGGTGACCGGTTCGCTGTCGACCGCGATCGGCGCTATGGCAGGTGGCTTAGTTGCGCACGCGTTCGACGGTACGGTATTCCCGATCGCCATGGGGTTCGTCGCTTGCAGCCTCATCGCCACCCTCATCATCTACGCCGTTGAGGGTAAACGCAGCTTTTTCGGCCGCAATCGGCGGGCATGATGGCGCTGACCGTAACGATAGCGCTCTGTTGCATCGTGCGCGCTTCGCCAACGCGTTGTATGCTGGGAGCGTCGCGGGTTTCACCGCGCTCGAATATCTCATGAGCCGTACGCATCGGGTCGATAAAAATGCGAATCTTGCTGCTTGAGGACGACGCCAACACGGCGGCCTACGTCTCGAAGGGCCTCGAAGAAGAGGGGCACACCGTCGATCATCTGGCCGATGGTCGCGATGCGGTCGCTCAGGCCGTGGGCGAGACGTACGACGTCGTCATTCTCGATCGTATGCTTCCGGGTCTCGACGGCCTGGCCATCATCAAGGACATCCGCAGCGCCGGGCGTCGTGTGCCGGTGTTGTTCCTGACGGCGCTCGGCGGCGTCGACGATCGCGTCGAGGGTCTGGACGCAGGCGGCGACGACTATCTCGTCAAACCGTTTGCGTTCTCGGAGCTGCTTGCGCGCGTGAATGCGCTCGCACGCCGCCCCCATACCAAAGGCGAAGAGACGCGGCTCAAGGTTGGCGATCTTGAGATCGACCTCGTCAGCCGCAAGGTGACGCGCGGCGGCGACACGATCGACCTACAGCCGCGCGAGTTCCGCTTGCTTGAGGTTCTCATGCGGAACCGTGGTCGCATCGTGACACGGACGATGCTGCTCGAGCGCGTCTGGAGCTTCCATTTCGATCCCAAGACCAGCGTCGTCGAAACGCATATCTCGCGCCTGCGCGCAAAGATCGACAAGCCCTATGGCAAGGAGCTTATTCACACGATCCGCGGCAGCGGTTACACCGTGAACGATGGTGCTTGACGTTGCAGGACCTTTTGAGACGCACGCCATTTCGCTTGGCCGCCGCTTTCTCGCTGTTCTTCATTACGACGGTTCTCGCGCTCTTCACCGTGATTTATCTGGTGTCGAGCGCACGTCTCGTCAGTGACATTCGCGATCGCGTCCGCACGAACATTGAATCGCTGGCCGTCCTCGACGGAGAAAGAACGTTCGACGATCTGGTGACCGTCGTCGCTGAGGAAAGCGAGTCCGTCCGCGATCCCGACTTCATCATCGAACTTGTCGACAAGGACGGAAAATTTCTCGCCGGCAATGTTCGCGGTGTGCCCCAGTCCACGCAATGGATGACGCTGAAGCGCTCAAGTCTCAATTTCTCGATGGATCGCGGCGAGCCGACCGATGAATTCCTCGCGATCTGGAAGCCGCTTGCGAAAGGAAGCCTACTGGTTGGCAGCGACAATAGCGAAGTTAAGCAAATGAAATTATTTTTGCTGAAGCTTCTCGCTTACGGTTTGCTCGCGACGACGATCGCGATCACGCTATGCGCGATCTACTTCGCACGCCAAACTCAGCACCGCATCGACGCCTTCGCAAATCCATTGGCGCGCGTTTCGCGAGGCCAAATTTCCGCGCGCGTCCCGATTTCCGGTCTGCGCGATGACGTCGATCAGATCGCCGGGCAGGTCAACGGCATGCTCGGCAACCTGCAGAAGCTGATCGAAAACGTCAATCAGTCGTCATCCGACATCGCACACGATCTGAAGAAGCCGCTCGGGCGGCTGCGGCAACGCCTCGATGACGCGCGTCGCGAGGCGAAAAGTCCGGCGGATTTTCAATCCGCAGTCGACGCGGCGTTGCTCGAAATCGATTCGATAACGGAAACATTCGACGCCCTGCTTCGGATCACCCAGATTGAAGCCGGGGCGCGCAAGGATAAGTTCGTCGCCATCGATTTGCGCATGCTGCTGGCCGACGTGCATGACGTCTACGACATCGTTGCCGAGGACGCGGGCGACAAGCTGACTATGGCGAGTGACGTCGCGCATCCGGCGGTCGTGCAAGGAGACCCCGAGCTGCTGATGCAGGTGTTCGCAAACCTCGTCGAGAACGCCATCCGCTATTGCCCGCCGGGAACTGAGATCGGCTTGCGGCTGTGTGCTGCTCCGGGAAGCTATCGGGTTGACGTGACGGATAGCGGTCCCGGCATACCGGAATCTGAGCGCGAGAATGTTTTTCGCCGGCTTTACCGCCTGGAGCGTGCCCGCTCGACGGACGGCAGCGGCTTGGGACTGAGCCTTGTCGCGGCGATCGTCGACCTGCACGGCGCTAAGATCGCGCTGGCCGATAATGCACCCGGGCTTCGGGTCGAGGTCAGTTTTCCTGCGAAATCGGCTTGAAGGAAGAATAGACAGCGGGCCGGACGGCTGGGGTTTCATGCGGACCCGGCCCGCTGTCGACGTGCGTAGAGCGGCGAGACGGGATGTCATGAGCTCTAACACGTTTCGTAAACCGGGTATGATCTCCGCCCGGCTTGTTTGGTGGCGGCGCCTGCACGCGCCGCGCGTTCGCTATTTGCTGAGGATGAGCTTTCCAGCCTCCGTGATGCGCAGACGATAATCCTGTCCGCGGTGTTCCAGGATGACCTCGCGCCCGCCCTGCATCAGCTCGCTCACAAGATACCTCGTGAGCGAGCTGCGCTTCTCGGCAGCGTCAGTTCCCCCCGTCGCGACCGGTGCAGGCATATCCATCTTTTCCGACACGTCCTTTTTGCATCGGCCAGACGGCCGGCGCTCCCCACAAAACATGCGCTAATGCAGATAAAGCGCCTGAACGGTTTGAGATTCGAATTCGGCCGTCTGATCCGGCTGCGGGACCGAGTGCTGCATCTGCGTATCCACGAGACAACGGACGGCAAGCCGGGTCCGCTCCGTTGCCTGGCCATTGTTGAGCAACAGCGCGATGCCTTTCTCGAAACCGAGCCGGTCGGCGGTTCGCGCTGCTTTGAGCAATCCGGTGACCGTCAGCTCGTCCGGAGAAACGTGCCGGCAGCCGACGCTGAGATAGGAAAATCCGCTGCCGCGTTCCAGACGAAGCGCGCGCATGAGCGCGGTGACGCGGGCAACAAGCAATGGTCCATCGACGGCGCCGAGCTGTTCTTCCGCGAACCTTATTGCAACTTCCCAGCATTGCGCCGAGGCTGTCGCATAGACGTCGCAAATGCAGCGAAAAACATCGAGGGTGACGTTCTCGATCGATGTGAATCCAAGCTCGCTTTGAAGCGGAAAGCCGAGCGCCTGCCCGGCACACATCGGTTCCTCGTCCGGGTTCGCCGACGACATCGATTCGAGATTTTTAATCTTAAGCATCCGTCGGGCTCCCGGCGTTGGAATAGAAATGATGTGACGGATGATGAGCAGCGGCGTTCACCGCGCTTTCGGGAGAGCGAGCGTCGTCTGAAATATTTGAAAGCATGCGATCGAAGACTGCGACATGCCCTGTGGCAAGGTCCCAGATCATGCCGACGGATGCGGCAAACATCGATGCAGTATAGGCAGCGTTCGATACGTCACGCGCATCGAACCGTTCACCGTCGAGGTGCGAACGCTTCATCGTCTTCCCCAAAGTATCGGGGTTCAAGGCCCCGCAAATGGCAGATGATGCATTTAAGCTAATCTATACTTATGGAGTAAAGTTTAAAGTTGCGTGTTGCCCCCTTCGCCGATCGTTTTCTGAAATCCGTATAACGTCGGACGACTTGAAAACGCTGGGTTTAATTCGCATCTCCCTGTTGCCAGGCAATTGAGGGGGAAGGGCGGCAACCGTCATGTACGTTCGCGACACATCACAGGGTTACGGGGTTGTCTCGCGTCTGTTTCATTGGAGCATGGCCATCGCGATCTTCGCCATGTTCGCGCTCGGCGTATGGATGGTGACGCTCGACTATTACAGTCCCTACTATAACGCTGCCCCGAATTTTCACCGCAGCCTCGGAATTCTTCCCCTGATCGGGTTGCTGGTTCGCTGGCTCTGGCGCGCCACGAACGTCAAACTGTCGTCGGATGATCTGTCACCCTTCGAGCGTAAGGCGGCACACGCAACGCACGGGGGATTATACGTGCTCATGCTCGGGTTGATGATCAGCGGTTATCTGATATCAACGCCTGATGGGCAGCCCATCGACGTCTTCGGCTGGTTTGAGGTCCCCCCAATCATCAAGATGCCCGGCCTCGAAAGCAGCGCCGGATATATCCATCGCATTATCGCTTATGTCGTGATTGCGCTCGCGGTCCTTCACACGCTCGCCGCTCTGAAACATCATTTTGTCGATAAAAGTCAGATTTTGAATCGCATGTGGTTTGGGCCGCCGCGCCCGGCCATCAATCCAGAAGGGGAAAGTCACTGATGAAGATCGTTATGACCGCCTTTGCCGCCGCAGCATTTGCATCTGCGCTGACGACGGTGGCGACGGCCGCGGATTATGTTGTCGACACGAAGAATGCGCATGCGTCGGTCAACTTCCGCATCAAGCATCTCGGGTTCAGCTGGCTTGCGGGACGCTTCGACAAGTTTTCCGGCACGTTCTCTTACGATGACAAGAATCCCGATGCGTCGAAAGTCAAAATCGAGATTGATACAACCAGCGTCAATAGCAATCACGCTGAACGCGATAAGCATCTCCGCGCCGCAGATTTGCTCGATACCGATAAGTTTCCGACCGCGACCTTCGAAAGCACGGGCGTGAAATCCTCGAGCCCGGAAAAGGCGACGATTTCCGGTAAGCTCACGCTGCACGGCGTGACGAAAGACGTCGTGATCGAGGCGCAGCGCGTCGGCGGCGGCAAGGATCCGTGGGGCGGCTATCGCGACGGCTTCACCGGAACGACGACGCTGAAGCTCGCGGACTTCGGCATCTCGCGCGATCTCGGACCGTTTTCGAAGGAAGTCGAGCTGACGCTCGACGTCGAAGGCATCAAGCAGTAATCACCACCTGAAGACGGCGGCGCCGCCTGTCAGTCCGGCCCCCGCCGCCGTCATCAGAACGATATCGCCTTGCTTATAAGCGTGCTCTTGCGCCGACGCCGACAGTGTCAGAGGTATCGTCGCGGCTGAGCTGTTTCCGAACTCCGCGACGGTCGTCCGAAGACTTTCGGGCTTCACGCCAATCTGATGCGCGACGGTCTCCATCATGCGCGCATTGGCCTGATGCGGAATGAAGTGTTCGACGTCCGCAGCCGCGATGCCGGCTTTTAGAAGCGCGATTTCTGCGGCATTCGTCATCATCGCCACGGCTTTGCTGTAAACCGCTTGCCCGTCCGACAGGATCATCAGCGTTTCGCTGGCATCGAGATCGCGCGTGAATGGCTTGCGGCTGCCGCCAGCCGCGATTGAGATAAGATCATAGTGCTCGCCCTGCGCGGCAAGATGCGCGCCAACGACGCCGCTGTCGTCACGCGGGCTCGGCGCCAGCAGCACGGCGCCCGCCGCATCCGCGAACAACACGCTGCTCGCCCGCTCGGCCGCATTGATACGGCGCGAAAGGATGTTGGCGGCAATGACGAGGACCGTTGTGCCTTGGCTGCGCACAAAGCTGTCCGCCAGCGTCAATGCATACATGAAACCGGCACAGGCACCGGCCATGTCGATGCCTCCGGAATTGGTGAGGCCGAGACGGTGCGCAACAAGCGGCGCAGTCGGCGGCAAGAGATGATCGGGCGTCGACGTCGCCAGCAAAAGCAGGCCGATGTCCTCGCGAGCAAGCCCGGCGCGCGTGATCGCCATGTCGCCGGCGCGGATCGCAAGATCGGACAGTGCCTGATCGTTCGCCGCGTACCGTCGCGCATCGATGCCGGTGCGCCGCTTGATCCATCCGGCGTCGAGGCCGAGACGCGCTTCGAGTTCGGCGTTCGGAACAATGCGCTCCGGCGCATAATGACCAAGCCCGATGATTTCGACGCCGCTCATGGCCGAACCTCATCAGCAACTTCGGAAACGGCCGCGTAGACGCCATTCAAATCGTCGGCTGTCGCGCAATAGGGTGGCATGACATAGATCGTCGCGCCGAGCGGCCTCAGCAGAACGTTGCGATCGAGAAGTTTCCGCCGCAGCGAGAGCGCTACGTCCGCGAGATAACCCGTCCCCGCCCCTCGGAATTCGAATGCCGCGATCGTCCCGATCTGGCGAGCATTCTCAAATCTCGGATCATTTGCGATCTGCGCGACACACGCCGCCTGCGCTTTCGCTATCGCGCCAATGCGCGCCAGGACAGGTTCGCTGCGCCAGATGTCGAGGTTTGCAACCGCCGCCGCGCACGCGATCGGGTTCGCGGTATAGGAACTCGAATGAAAGAACATGCGCGAACGGTCTTGTGAATAATGCGCATCGAATATCGCACTGGTGCACAGCGTCGCCGCAAGCGGAATGGAACCGCCCGTTATGCCCTTTGCGACGCAGATGATATCCGGCGCAATGTTCGCCTGCGCCGACGCAAATAACGTTCCCGTGCGCCCGAACGCCGTCATCACCTCGTCGGCGACGAAGAGAACGTCATGACGCTTGCAGATGCGGTGCATTTCGGTGAGCGTCGCGGCGTCGTAGATCAGCATTCCGCCCGCGCCGAGGATCAACGGCTCGCAAATGAATGCGGCGACGTCGCCCGCGCGGCAGGCACGTTCGAGCGCGTCGAACGTCTGTTGCTCCGCGCCCTTTGCGGGAAACGGAATGCGGCCGACGTCGAACAGCAGCGGCTCATACGCCGCGTTGAATACGCCACGCTCACCCGCCGACATCGTACCGATCGTGTCGCCGTGATAGGCATGTTCGAGCGCAAGAATGCGCGTGCGCGCCTTGCCGGTATTCTTCCAATACCCGAGCGCCATCTTCAGCGCGACTTCGACCGACGTCGAACCGCTGTCGGAAAAGAAAACATGGCGGAGCCCATCCGGCGCGATGTCAATCAATCCGCGCGCAACTGCTTCCGCAGGCTCATGCGTAAAGCCCGCGAAGATCACCTGATCGAGTTTTCCGGCCTGCTCTTGAATGGCGCGCACGATCTTCGGATGACGGTGGCCATGCGTGATGACCCACCACGACGAAATGCCGTCGAAAATGCGCCGGCCATCGGCGGTTTCGAGCCACGCGCCGTCCGCACGCGCGATTGCGCGCATGTCCGGTTCGAGACCGTGCTGCGTGAAGGGATGCCAGACGGGCGAACGGCTCATGGTCCCGAGGCTCCGACACCCAAAATGTTCGCAACGGAAAAGTTCGCCGCAAAAGCGCGACGGAGCGTTTCGCGGTTCAAGTCGGAAATCCGTGGCAGCCGCCCGAGCCGCCGCACGCCGCCGAACGCCGGGATGACGGTTTCCGTATCCGGAATTTCCTCTCCGATGAAAGCGATGCCGAGAATGGGGATCGCACGTCGCTTCAGTGCCTCAATCGATAGAAGCGAATGATTGATCGTTCCGAGGCGCGTGGAACTGCACAGGAGCACGGGAATCTTCCACTCCGCAAGCAGATCAATTTGTAATAGACGTCGCGTCAGCGGTACATCGAGACCTCCGGCAAGCTCGATCACCAGCGGCGCCGGATGGTCCTGCGGGCGCAAACGCGTCGTATCGATTTCGATGCCGTCACGTTCCGCAGCAAAGTGCGGCGATGCCGGCGTGTTGAGCCGGTAGGCTTCGGGGAGAATGCGCGACGCCGGAAGCCCGCTCAACCGCGCGACGGTTTCCGAGTCCGTTTCTGCCGCAAGGCCCGCCTGAATCGGTTTCCAGTAATAGCCGTCGAGCGCTTGCACCAGCGCGGCAGAAAAAATCGTTTTGCCGATACCGGTGTCGGTCCCGGCGACGACGATACGCGTGCTCATGCGGCGACCTCAGCTTCGGCGGCAACAAGATCGCTGATCAGGCGTGAAAGAACGGCTTCGTCGGTATTGAGCGTGATAGTCATGCGTAGCCGGGCAGTGCCTTCCGGCACGGTCGGCGGCCGGATGGCGCGAATATCGTAGCCGTGCGCCTTCATCGCGGCAGCGAGCGCCAGGGCAGAGCTGTCGGCACCAACGATGATCGGCTGGATTTGCGAGCACGACGGCACGAAGCGCGTTTTCGATTTCAATTCGCGCTCCGCGAAGCCGATCAGTCGATGCAACTTTTCACGCCGCTGCGGCTCGTTCTTGCAAATCTGAAGCGCCGCGCGAACGGCGGCGGCAACGAGCGGCGACGGCGCGGTCGCATAAATGAAAGCGCGGGCGCGATTGACCAGAAAATCCCGCATCGTCTTCGGCGCCAGCACCAGCGCGCCCATGACGCCAAGCGCCTTGCCGCAGGTGTGCAGCGTGATGATGTTGGCAGCGCCTTCGAGATGCGCCGCAAGGCCTCGACCCTCGGGGCCGAAGACGCCCGTCGCGTGCGCTTCATCGACGATCAGCACCGCATCGTAGCGCGCTGCAATCCCGGCAAGATCGTCAATCGGAGCCCGGTCTCCGTCCATGCTGTACAGACTCTCGACGACGATCCACGGTTGCCCGGTGCCGCCCGCCGCGCGCCAGGTTTTGATCGCGTCTTCGATGCTTTGCGGATCGTTGTGCCGGGCCGCGGTCGCCTCGGTTTTCGACAGACGCATGCCGTCGTGCACGCTCGCATGAATAAGCTCGTCGTAGACGATCAGATCTCCGCGAGACGGCAGCGTCGCCATCAGCGCCGTGTTCGCGATGAACCCGCCGCCGAAGAACAGCGCCGTTTCCGCACCGAAAAATCGCGCAGCCTCCGCCTCGAGCGCCTCATGCTCCGGATGGTTGCCGCGCAGCAGGCGTGAGCCTCCGGCACCGACCGGCACGCCGCGTTCGATCGCGGCGACAACCGCGTCCGCAAGCTCCTGCGATTGCGCCAGGCCGAGATAATCATTCGATGTGAAATCGATCCCGGCCGGCGTGTCGAGCGATCTCAGTCGGCCACGGCGCAGCAAGGCGTCGAGGGCACGCTCATGATTGGAGGGCATCCTGTCGACCCGCGCAAGCCGCGGGCTCATGGTCTTGAGTTGAATCGGTGTCGAGTTCGAGCGGTGCGAGACCAAGCTTGGCGAAGAGGCGGCTGTCCTTGTCTTCGCCGGGGTTGTCGGCCGTCAGCAGCGTGTCGCCGACGAAGATCGAGTTGGCGCCCGCGAAGAAGCACAGCGCCTG